>CAZPLI010000010.1:3115-21494 GCA_964587325.1 uncultured Thermofilaceae archaeon
GTGGCCTCGACTCGCCCTTCAGAACCTCCTATCTCAAGGGGCTTAGCGGTCACGACGCCTGGCTCCCACCTGCCTTCTAGTACGCTGTAGGTGTCGGCAATCCAGGCCATCGTCTGGGGGTTGGTGTAGACGTCAGGTGCGGGAATGTCGATGTATGTGCCTATGAACTCTCGTATTGCGTAAGTGTACCTGCGCGTTAAGCGCTCGATCTCAGCCTGACTCATTTCCTTGGGGTTACAGGCTATGCCGCCCTTAGCACCGCCGTAGGGTAAGTCCATTACCGCAGTCTTCCAGGTCATCCACATAGCCAGTGCTCTTACCTCATCGAGCGTCACGTCAGGGTGGTAGCGTATGCCACCCTTGAACGGGCCTCGCGCGTCGTTGTGGTGAACCCTGTAGCCGGTAAAGACCTTTACTTCGCCATTGTCCATTCTAATGGGTAAGTGAACTATTATCTCGCGCTTAGGGCGCTTTAGAATCTCTAGGATCCAAGGCTCTAGGTCAATTAACTTCGCGACATGCTCAAGCTGTTTAACGGCCATCTCATAGGGGTTTAACTTAGAAGCCATTCCTTTCCCCATAATTAGAACTATGTAAAAGTTTAAAAATGTAGGTGTTAAATAATCATTAAATCGAATAGAAAAAATACAGCCGGTACTAAGGCGAGAACTGCGGAGGTATACAAGGCTCTACATTCACCTATATAATCTTCATGTTGAAAGTTTAATAGGAGATATTTTTCATAAGTGCTAGAATTAAGTCAATCTCGGGAGGCTGTAAAATGTCCTAGAACTGCACGTGACAAATTGCCATCCGTCTTCTGTCGATAGACACCTCCCGAAGTTCATACCTCACCGTAGTCTTAGGGAGAGAAGAATATTTACGTATACGGCTACTTTTGCTCGCCAGGAGGCGTTAGTGGTATGTCCACGCAGGATATGTCAGCTATTTACGCTCTACTAAGACCTAATAGTGTGGCGGTGATAGGTGCGGCGAGAGAGCCGCACAAGATAGGACATCAAGTTGTCAAAAACCTACTGGAGGGAGGCTTCCCTCCCGACAAAATATACCCTGTTAATCCCTATGCGACTCAGATCCTGGGCCTGAAATGCTACCCCTCAGTTAAGGACATACCCGGCGACGTTGACCTCGCAGTCATAGTAGTGCCAGCGAGCGTAGTGCCTAAGGTGCTAGAGGAGTGTGCTGAGAAGGGGGTAAAGGCTGTAGCAATAATCTCTGCGGGGTTCAAGGAGGTCGGCAATATAGAGGCAGAGCGGAGACTAGTCGAAATAGCTAGGAAAGGCGGCTTCAGGATACTTGGCCCCAACATAGTGGGCGTCTGTGACACGGTTAAACGCGTTAACGCGAGTTTCTGTCAGGCCCTCCCAATGCCGGGCGAGATAGCGTTCATTACTCAGAGCGGAGCCCTGGCTATAGCCCTAGTGGGCTGGACGAGGCTAAAGAGAATAGGACTCTCTGACCTCGTGAGCATAGGCAACAAGGCAGACATCAACGAGACGGACCTAATGGAGTTCTTCGGCGAAGACCCGCACACTAAGGTCATAACGATGTACATCGAGGGCGTAGACGACGGCAGGAGGTTTATGGAGGTAGCCTCCAAGGTCGTCCCGAAGAAGCCTGTGATCGTACTCAAGGCCGGCAAAGTCGAGAGGGCAGTCAGCGCGATAAGGTCCCATACAGGCTCCCTAGCGGGCTCCGACGCCGCCTATGAGGCCGCGTTCAAGCAAGTGGGCGTCATACGAGCCCCAACGTTCCCCGACCTCTTCGACTGGGCTATAGCGTTCGCTAAGGCACCTCTGCCTAAGGGCGAGAACGTCGTGATAGTGACTAACGGCGGCGGCGCTGGTGTGATGGCGACAGACGCTGCAGCCCAGCACGGCATAAAGCTGATGGATCTGCCAGAAGACCTCGCGAAAAAACTGCGGTACTACATGCCACCGTTCGGAAGCGTGCTGAACCCTGTAGACCTGACTGGCATGGCTGGGAAAGAGTGGTATAAGGGAGCTATCAAGGAGCTACTGAGAGACGACAGAGTGCACGCTATAGTCGTCCTCTACTGCCACACTGCCGTGACCAAACCGAGAGAGATAGGCGACGCGATACTTGAGGCTATACGCGAGACCGGTGTGAGAAAGACGATAGTCGCCTCCTTCATCGGAGGCATAGAGTGCCTCGAGGAGTGCGAGCGCCTAATAGAGAACGGCGTGCCCTGCTACGAGTCGCCCGAAAAGGCTATGGCAGCCCTAGGCGCGCTGTATAGGTATAAACGGTTCTTAGACAAGGTAGGGAAGAAGACCATACCCGAGTTCCGCGTAAACAAAGTAATCGTCGAGACCATAATCAACAAGGCCCTCAGCGAGGAGAGAACAGTGCTAACACCCAGTGAGGCTGCCGAAGTGGCGGCCGCATACGGAATACCTGTTCTAGAGAAGCCTCTAGCTAAGAGCGAGGACGAGGCCGTAGCTATTGCCGACAAGCTAGGATACCCCGTAGTGCTAGAGGTAGAGTCGCCACAAGTAGTGCACAAGACAGACGTAGGCGCCATAATTCTCGACCTGAAAGGACCCGAGGAAGTTAGACAAGCGTATAGGCAGATAATAGAGAACGTTAAGAAGCACGTACCTAGTGCAGAGATCAGAGGAGTAATTGTCAGGAAGATGATGCCTCGGGGCAAGGAAGTGATACTCGGTGCCACGAGAGACCCTGTGTTCGGCCCGCTGATAATGTTCGGCTCAGGAGGCATCTTGGTCGAGCTAATAAGGGACGTGGCATTCAGAGTGGCACCGATATCCGTTGAAGACGCCCGCGAAATGATAGAGGAGACTAAAGCCTACAAGCTCCTCAAAGGCTTCAGAGGTGAGCCAGAGGCCGACATCGACGCCGTAATAGACGCCTTAGTCAGACTGTCTAAACTAATGATGGACTTCGAGGAAATAGCGGAGGTAGACATCAACCCGTTCTTCGTCTACGAGAAAGGTAAGGGCGGCCTAGCAATAGACGTTAAGATAATACTGAGGCCGCGCTCAAAGCCTGGAGAGTAACAACTATACCATCCCCTTTTTCTATGCTTAAATACTAGACAGACCAGACTTTACTCTGACTCCTCATTCCGAAAAGTAGACTAACGGGGAGGCCCGAGTCCGGTTTAGAGAACATGCGCCGAGCGTGCTTCGTCGTTAACCCTATAGCTGGAGTGGGAGGCCCCTACGGGCTTAAGGGTAGTGATGACGTCGAGGCTGTTAGAAAACTAGTGGTTGAGAAGAGAGCCGTACTAGGAGCGCCTGCGAGAGCTATCAGGTTTCTTAGGGCCTTAAAAGAGAAGGAAGTTGTCTTCCTGACTGCCAGCGGGCTAATGGGTGAGCAGGAGCTAGAAGAAGTAGGACTCGAGTACGAGGTTGTCTACGAGGCCCCCGAGTGGACCAGTGCTCACGACACGAGAGAGACTGTCAGGAGAGCTCTGGCCCGAGGAGCCGAGCTAATAGTGTTCGTTGGCGGCGACGGAACGGCTAGAGACGTAGTAACGGTCTCCGGTGACACGCCCTTACTAGGGGTCCCCGCAGGAGTGAAGGTATACAGCGGAGTGTTCGGCGTAACTCCAGAAGCCGCCGCAGAGGTATTCGATGCATGGGTTAGGGGCGAGGCCTCCCTATCAGAGGCCGAGATTCTAGACATTGATGAGGCGGCCTTTAGGAGGGATAGGCTAGAGGTCAGGCTGTACGCAGTGGCCCGCACCCCCAAGCTCCCTGGTCGCATTCAGCCCAGCAAGGGCGTACTCACAGAGCTGGGCGAGGAAGACAATAAGCTCGCCATAGCTAGGTACGTGGCGGAGGAAAAAATCGAACACGGAGTCCTCTACGTACTAGGACCAGGTACTACCGTAAAGGCTCTCGCTGACGAGCTGAATGTTGAGAAAACGACTCTCGGCGTCGACCTTTATGCTGACGGCAAGCTATTGGCTAAGGACGTGGACGAAGAGACAATATTGCTTTACATGGACCGCTACCCCCGGACAGTGGTCATTGTATCGCCGTTGGGCAAACAAGGCTTCATTCTAGGCCGAGGTAATCAGCAGATAAGCCCTAGGATTCTTAAGAGGATATCAAAGAGAGACCTGCTGGTACTTGCCACTAAAGCTAAACTCAAAGAGACGCCAGTCCTGCGAGTCGATACTGGCGACCCTGAGATCGATGCCAAGTTCAGAGGGTACATAAGAGTAGTCGTGGACTACAGGGAGGAAAGAGTAGTGAAAGTCATCTAGCAGAAAGCCGAGGGCTTGTCGCCCCGCCTACCGACCACGCCCCGCATTTCGCGGCCTTCTGCCGCCTTTAGGGGCGGGTGCGAGAGGCGGGGCGGGTCAGCCTACCTGTCGCTCTTCACTTCTCAGTACTAGGGGTGTCTTCATTCCATGAGAATTAGCCGTGCTACCAAGGTTTATTTTATGTTCCCCGCACGTCTGTCAACGGGCTGTGATGAAGGAACGGCTAACTGACAGATGAGGAGGGTGCGAGATACTGAGCCACCGCTCAGCTTAAGAGAAGGGAGGGCTCCAATAGACATGCCGATGAGGAGAAGAGAGTCAGCGGAGTGGTGAAGAGCACGCCCTTAACCGAGGTTTGGGCGACGGTGCTTCTTCTGGAGCCTTAAGAGATCCCTTATCTGCCTCTCGTAGCCACGCTCCTTCATAGCCTTAAGTACCTGCTTCTCGTTCAGATACACCCATATCATGGCGCCGCGCGGGTATCGGACCTTAATCGGACTGGGTAGCTTGATCGGGTGCTTAAAGACCCAGACGTACAGACTGTCTCTTCCTCCAGCGTAGTAGTCGAGAATGTCGCTGGCCCTGTGCATGTGCTCGTACCTCTTGAGCTTTGCCACGTTCATTTTGAAAGACGCGGTCAGCTCGGCAAATCCGTACAACATCCCCCGTGACACTAGAGCCACCACACCTCTGAACTTAGTATTACACTTCCTTAGCTCCCACTTCTTGGTACCGTTAGCTAGCATTTCCACATACGGCCATCTAACTATGAGACCCCTTATGACCCCGCGGCGTCTCCGCATGACCCCCTGTCACTCGCACAGTGAAAAGTAATTTAAATAGGCCTCGCTCCAAGGCGCACCAAAATAAGAACAATTACCTGTAGTAGTCTATATTGGGGTAGACCGGCATGGCTACGTTCTCCTTGGTGGGCAAGGTAGTAGATCGCAAACTTCCTGAGAGGGGCCTAAGATGGAACTACGCGACGCTCGTTGTGAGAAGCGAAGGAGGTGCAGAGGCTACTGTGCGCGTCATAGGCACTGTGGCCCAGTGGGTGTATCCGGGCGATAAAGTGCGCATAGAGGGGAGCGGGGAGGACGTGAGAGTGTACAGAGTTACCAGCGATGGAGAAATTCTAATGTGGCCCCTATACAGGAAGACGTTCCGCCTAGAGAGGAAAGACCCCATAACGGGGAGTACTCTCTACGAGTATGAACTCCTAGTGAGGGAGGCCTCGACAGAGGAGGACTACATGGCGATAGTGGAGCTAGAGCAGTACCACTACGCTTCCAAGAAAGCCCTTGTGGCTCTGTGGCGATGTCCTGACGGGCGCCTCGTGGAGAGCAACGTTCCTCCCGAGTGTGATGGAGGGCGAGCGGAACTCGTGGCAATTAAGGGGTCCCTACCAGCGTCGCGCTTCCTAGTGTTAGAACTCGCCAAGCGACAGACGTTCGAGCCACGGGTAGTCGGCTACGTCAGAATAGACCCGCCCATACCCCTAATGCACAGACGAATAGTGCTTGATGGGAGAGTCGAGATTGAGCGCAACATAAGGCTTAAGGTGTTTCCTCGGAACTGGGTGTACCCGACTTTCTGGCCTGAGCTACTGATGCATAAGCTCAGGAGGGAGCTTGACGAGCTGATAAGGAAGCATGGTAGAAAGAAGGCACTGTACATTCTGAGCGAGCGTGTCAAAGAGGAAGCTCTTAAGCGGTGCAACTCTGCGGGTGCGCGAATAGCGCGCGTCGTTATTCATCCGGACTACAGGGGTGATGGGCTCGGCTCGCTAGCTGTCAGAGCAGCTCTTGACTGGGTCAAGGAGCGTTGGATACCCGAGATGAAGAGGCGGAAACACTTCGTTGAAACGATAGCAATGATGGCGCGCTACCACCCGTTCTTCGAGAAAGTAGGGTTCAAGTACCTGTGGGACACTGCGAGCGGGAGACCGGCCCTATACTACCCCCTGTCAGATGAGGCTAGAAAGCGAATCGAGGAATTCCTAGAGCGAGACCCGTATGCGCGCAAGCACGGAGGCGTCCTCTACAGGCCGCGCTATGGAGGCATAGAGCCGCTGAAGGGTCCGATCGAACTTATAGACGTGACAAAGATGTACACGAGCACTCTTGACATTCAAGCCCTGCATGAAGACCTTCAGGACGTGCTAAAGGCCTTTGGAGTAACGCGCAGAATAGTGCAGAAGTACGTGCTACGCGACGTAACAATGAGAATAGAGCCGGGAGAAATCGTAGCTGTTGTTGGAATGTCAGGCGCCGGGAAAACTACACTACTCCGCATGATCCTTGGTGCCGCGATGGGCATAGACAGTGAGCGGTACCGGCCCGACTCGGGCGAGGTCAAGGTACCGGCTAACGTGAAAGCCGCAGCGCTGCTACCGGGCGAGGTAGAGCCTAAGTTCGGTGACGAGCCGCTCTTAGAACACATGTACAAGAAACTAGGCGACGTTGTGGCCGCCATAGAGGTCCTAAACATCAGTGGGCTGAGTGACGCTGTCTTTTATAGAGCAAGGTTCTCCGAGCTGTCAACAGGCCAGAAAGAGAGAGCAAAGCTAGCATCGCTTCTGGCGGAGAGACCAAACCTGCTACTTATCGATGAGTTCACGGCGCACTTAGACGCCCTGACAGCCCAGAGAGTCGCTAGGAAGCTCTCGTCAATAGCTAGGAAGCACGGAATAACGCTAGTCGTGGCCACGAATAGGGCTGAGGTGCTCAGAGTACTATCGCCTGACAAGATAGTTTACGTCGGCTATGGAAACGTGATGGTGAGGGTTGGCGTTAGCCGGCAGGCTCGCTAGCATTACTACCATTCTCCTTCTTTTTGAGCTCGTGGAGAAGTAAATAGAGCTTATAGATATTCTCGGCCCTCTCCTTGAGATGCTCCTCTGCCTTTTCTCTCAAGTACCTCGTGAACTTAAACCATACACGCATAGGCTTGTCTCGTATAGCGCTCATGCTCTCCTCGTGCTCGTACCTGACAACGTTTAGGGGGTACTCCATGCGCCAACCTAAGCCAGCCAGTACCGTTTCGAGCGGTGCGTCCTCCAAGGCCTTCACAGTACTCTCGTAACCGTACACGAGGATCTTGAAGCCCTTGTTCAGGTAGTCGCCTAAGACTGCCATTAGTGGTTCTCCTTCTTCGCTCACTAGGTAGTACTCCTTTTTAGCCCATAGCACCCTAGCCTCTTCACCATCATAGAGCGAGCAGGCGCATAGGCCAACGTTGCCCTCGTCATCGAGGGGTAATCTGAGGACTGCCACTGAGAGAAGCTTGAGCGCAGGAGAAGGCTTCGGCAGCAATACGGTAGCTCCCTTAACCTTTACTGCAATGCGCTCTCTCAATAGTAAGTAGTCAATAGCTCGTAGGGCTGCGGCCCGCGCTAGCTCCCAGTCTAGCCCGCGGCTCACGAGCTCGACGTGCGCGTCCTCGTCCACAACCTTGAGCAAAATTTCATCTACCTCGTCGGGACTGTAGCGTTCGACTGCCCTGCGCACTTTAGCCCAGTCCATTCTTTCTAGAAGCCCCGCGCTCTCGGGCTCGTGTAGTATCATTAGCTTCCCCTCGCCCGTCTTGCTGAGCTCGTACATTATGGTCTCAAAGGGTATCCTATACACCCTCCTGAGCACCACCATGAGGAAAGCTAGGCCCACTCTGAGTAGCGTTAGGTCCTCTTCAGGGTCCAGCTCAACAGAGAGGCCGTAGGTATAGTCGTCGTACTTGCCGTAGGTCGCGGTGGGTACCGTAATCACATGCCGATCCCTCAAGAGCAGCGTCCTGTCTCCCGCTACAATAGTACGACCTCTCTCCCCCTGCAGAATCCACAGCACCCTATTGGGTATCTTAGTGTACAGACCAAAGCCGTCCATTGGGACTCTCACGACACATATGACCTCGCTGTGAAGCCTGCCATGGAGGTAGTCCGAAACTAGGCGGGGCTCCTCGCCCCACCTTCTCTTTGCCTTCTCATACTCCTCGAGCGCGTAGGCCATAGCGTCGTGCCTAGCTATCACGTCAAGCCGCAGAGGCTCCTCTAAGACCGCTCTGACTACGCGCCCGCTTTTGCCTCCCAGCCTGTGACCAACCACTACTGCGTCGGCTGTATAGTCGAAGCACCCGGGTTGGAACTTCTCGACGAGGTCGCAGAACGATATGTCCTCTAGGTACTCCTCACGTCCTCCATCGATCTTTACCCTCTTTATCCCATAGGGTGGAGAGAACTCGTAGAAGTTCATCTTCTGCCATGCGAGCTTTCCGCGCCTAGTCAGCTCTCCCCCTCTCATCAACCCTAGTTTCTCCAGGAGCTCGTACTCCTCCCTAGTCAGCTTCGACCTCAGGTGCGGGGATACTGCTTTGAACAGCCCCTCGAAAAGCAGCGAGTATTTGTTCCCCTTCTCGACCACGACGTGTTCCAGTGGCAGCTCTATCCACTTCCTTAAGGCCTCTACTCCACGCGACAGAAGCTCCCTATCCCACCGTGTCGCGGGAATGATTACGGTCTCTGTGAACCCTATCTCCTTCCTCCTCCCCTTCCTGCCTTCTCTCTGTCTGAACTCTCTCACGTCATCGGGCAGTCCGTAGTGAACTATCCTTACGACAGTGCCTATGTCGATGCCCTGCGACAGCGTCCGCGGTGAGAATATCACTTTGACTCTCCCTTCGCGTGCCCCCCTCTCTACCTCCTCCCTGTAAGCCTTAGAGACTAGGTGATGGTGAGTAGCCACCCTATCCCTCTTGTCCGGAGGAAGTCTCATCCTCATCCTTCTGGCTAGCTCTTCAGCCTTTGCTATGCTCCTAGTGAAGACCAGCGTTACTCCATCGTCTTCTACGTACGGTGATAGGATCTCGAATGGGTCGGCGTAGGGCTTAGGCACCTCTATGCCGAGCGACTCCGCTACGGCTATTACCTTGAAGACCTCTTTCCGGAACTTCTCGTAGTCGGTAATAGCCTCCTTTACGTCCCTACCGACGTTTGGCGACTCGAGTAGTGGCTTACATGCCTCTCGGACCGCTTCCCATAGCGCCTTTAAGTCCTTACCTAACACTACGAGAACCCTGTTTGGTACTCGGAAAGGCTTCCCTCCCACGACTCTCGTGGGACGCTCGGTGATATCTGTAAGTATGCCTGCCAGTGTCTCCGGATTCCCCAAAGTGGCAGTCAATATGACCACCTGGAAGTTGGTCGCCGCAATTGTGCGGATTATACGTAGCATTGAGACGAGGAGAGCGATTTCGCGTGGGCCGTAGAAGTCGAACTCGTCGATTACTATGAGACCCACTTCGTGTAGAAATCTGTAGAATAGCGATTTTGTGGGAGACACTGCCCATCTCTTGAGGTCCTGGAGGAGAAAAGCCGGATTAGTGACGACTATGAGAGAGGAAGCAATGTCTCTTCTTAGGTCTGTTGGGCCGTACATCTTCTGGCTCAGCAACTCATCTCTTCTCTTCGCATCGATAGCCATTACCGGGACTCCTGCAGACTCAGCATAGTCCCTTATTCGCCTAACCTGGTCATTAGCAAGCGCCAGCGTAGGGTACATTGCTAACGCCTTCTTTCCCTCCGAGAGGACGTAGAGAAGCCATGCCTCAGTCTTGCCGCTACCGGTCCCCGACACGAGTATCAAGTTGCTACCTGATCTTAGCGTATCTAGGGCCTCCCATTGGTGTTTGTAAAGTCTCTTGTCGGCAATCATAGCAGCGTGGCCAATAGGCCTCTTCGAGAAGCTAGGAATTATGTCAGAGAACGTAACGTCTACTGTCTCAGGCTCCTCCCCCTCCTCTTCGAAGTAGTAGTAATCGTACCCCATCTTTGCTAAGTGAGCGCGCGAGTCTAGCGTCACTCCGCCATCACCAGCCGAGTAAAGACACTAGCTAACTTCCTTATGTAGCGCGCGACTAGGCAAGACCGTGCAGCACTCTAAGTGTAACCATTTAAAGAACAAGCCTTCCTAGTTATTCTCGGGGGCTACGCTAAGTGGGGCCTCAAAAGGCGATATGTCCTAAGTGCGGCTCGGAACTCCAGCCAGATAAGAAAGGGAGAGCATACTGCGTTATGTGCGGTAAGACGTACTACGTATGTGTCAAGTGCTTAGAGGAGGGGAGAACCGACTATGAAAACATAGTGTTCTCGAGTCCTAAGGCCCTCGCCGGACATATGAGAAGCCATAAGAAAAAGAAAGCTACTGAGGAGAGACTCAGCGAGCTATGCAGACTTATTGCCGACCTAGCCTCCCTTGACGAGGAAGCTGAGCTTATGCTAAGCACGGCTCAAAAGCTGAGCACAAGTTCAGCTTCGCCCGTCGAGGCGATACAGCTTGCGCTCATGGCACTACTCATCAAGGAGATAAGAGGGTTAAAAGGAGAACTCGCTAACCTTAAAGCCTTAAGGATCTGCGAGGCGAAGCAGCCGCGTGGGCCGCAGACTTACAGCGGAGATCTGCCTAGCTTTGTACGTGGAAATCCCTGGATAGCGGTCTTAGCAGGGCGGGGGAAGTGGAGTGAAAGTTCTGTCTGAGTCGTGGCTACCGCCTAGGCTGAGGTTTCGTGAAGAAAAGATTGACGTACTCTCATCGACTCTAAGCGAGCAGGGTGTAGCAACGGTAGTTGGACCTAGTGGGGTAGGTAAGTCCACGCTTGTCAGGCTTGCCCTGCACGGAGCCGTAATTGTGGACTGCTGTACGAAGAGGACTGCGGCCTCCATAGGTAGAGAGCTGGCTAAGAAACTGAACCTACCCTGGAGAGGATTGGTCGTATTAAAGGAGGAACTCGCAGAGTTAGAGCCAGCAACCGTAGTCCTCGATGATTACACTATGGCTCAGAAGACAAAGGAACTCTTAGACCTCCTTAGTGTGATAAGAGCTAGACACAGAGTGGTACTAGTTGTCCACCCCTCGGCTCGCTACGCGCCTGGTGTTGAGGGGCCAGCTGTAGAGATGCCACCATATGCAGCTGAGGAGCTCTACGGGATACTTGAAGACCGCGTAGTGGCGGGCCAGCTACCAGTAAGTGAAGAGGCACTCTGGGAAATATCTAACAGGCTAGGACTTCCTAAAGGCCCAGGAAGCGCGAGACTCGCAATAACAGCACTAAGGCTCGCACTAGTAATCGCTATGCAGCGTCACGACCCCGAGGTTACGTCTAAACATGCGAACGCCGCGCTTCTCGAAATCGCGTCCCGAGTCACTGTAGAGCCTCCTTAGCCCTCGTCTATACAGCTCTTAATACCGTGTATACTTAACTTATATCCGAGCCGAGGAGATACTCTTGGTGGCTGCGTTTGTCTCTCGTAACCCCCCTAATCGACCTACACGAAGACTTAGGGGCTGGTATGGGAGACTTCGCCGGCTGGAAGATGCCGCTAGATTACGGAGACATGGTTGGTGAAGCCTTAGAGACCCGAAGATCCGTGACAGTCTTCGACGTCAGCCATTTAACTAAGATTAAAGTCGCGGGAAAAGACGCTCTCAAAGCTCTTGAGCTCCTAGTAGCTAAACGTGTGTCTAAGCTCTCGCCGGGCAGGATGATCGCTCCCACAGCGATGCTTAATGAGCGCGCTGGATTCGTAGACGACGTAGCCGTCTATAGGCTTGGAGATGATTCGTTCCTTATTATCGGCAACGCTGTAAACCGCTCAAAGAACGTGAAATGGATAGAGGAGCATACCGAGGAGCTAGACGTAAGCGTCGAGGACGTTACCGAAAAGTACGCTATGATAGCTATTCAAGGTCCTCAGAGCCCAGAGCTAATAGAGACATTAGCACCTTCATTACACGAGCTAGCTCCGCTCGAACTCGCATTAGCCCCTTCTACTGTTGGGGGCAAAGCCCTCCTAGGGAGTAAGAGCGGATGGACAGGAGAAGCCGGTTTCGAGCTGATAGCAGAGCCAGAGGTAGCGAGTAGGCTCTTCAAGGAAGCTGTCAGTAGAGGGGCTAAGCCCGCAGGCCTAGGGGCCAGAGATATCTTAAGGATAGAGATGGGGTTCTGCCTCTATGGTAATGAAATAGACGAGGACACTACTCCGCTTGAAGCAAGGTACTGGGTGTTCTCTTGGGGGAAGCGCAGTTACATAGGCTACAAGGCGTTACGACGTACTCTAGAAGAAGGCGTCAGTAAGGTCAGAGTAGGGCTAGTTGCCAAAGACAGAATACCAATACCACGTACAGGCGCCGCGATATACGCTGGAGACACAAAGGTAGGTGCCGTAACTAGTGGGACGTACTCCCCCTTATTAGGGAAACCCGTAGCTATGGGGTATGTACGAGCATCGCACGCCCTCATAGGCGCTAGACTAGAAGTAGAGGTACGTGGCAGGAAGTACTCAATGAAGGTCGTAGACTTCCCATTTGTAAAGTAAGCTGACAACTATACCTCGCTACAGTTTTTAGTCTAGACCGAGACCCTCGTTATGTGCGTTCGGTAACGGTCGAGCACAGACCCGAACTAAAGATGTTCCTGATACGTTTAGAGCCAGGGAAGCACGCATTCCTAAGTTATACTCTAGAGAGAGATAGGGTATGCATCAAGTCGACGTTTGTTCCACCCGAGTACCGCGGTAGAGGGCTTGCTGCTAAGCTAATGGAAGCCGTAATTACTTGGGCACGTAGCCAGCGCCTCTTAGTAGTGCCCATATGTAGCTACGCTGTGTATTACTTCAAGAAGCACAGGGAAGCATGGGATGTCTTAGCACCTGAAAGCTTAGAGACTGTTAAGAGTTACGAGCACGAGAGAGCCTAGGTAGGACGTGGGTAATAGCCACTACTGCGGCTAATGCGAAAAGCGCTAGCGCGAGCACTGCCTGGGTCACTCTCAGCTCGCTCTCTGCTGACTCATACTTTGTCCTTAAACTCTCGTGCTCCTTAACTAATGCAAGGTACTTAGACTCGCAAGCGTTAAAGTTGCTAGCGAGCTCGCTGTAGTCGGTCTTTAGCTTTCTGAGCGCCGCTTCCTTCTCTGTGAGCGCCCGCTGTGTAGCCTCAAGCGCTTTTCTGACTCTAGACAGCTCTCTTTCTGTGTAGTTTAGTCTCGCTGATAGAGACATTATTCTGACACGTGCTTCGTTAAGTTCCTCTTCTAAGGCCTGCTTTTGCGTGAGTATTTGCCCGTAGAGCGCTGAAAGCTCTCCGTAGCGCTGTGTAAGGTTAGCGTACTCTTCGCTTAGCTTTTCATACTCTGTTTTGAGATCATTATAGGACTGCTTAAGTGACTCGTAAGCCGTGTATAGGCCACAGTAGCTTATGGGATAGAGGGGCGCCAGATTGAATAGTATTGTAGAGTTATCAATACGCGTATTGGTGAAATTGTAGACGATGTAGATCTTTATTCTCACCCAGCCCGGGTCAGCGGGTGGCGAGGGACAGCATCTTATAGTCACTATCCAGGACTTGACGCAGCAGGGGTCTAGCGTATAGTTAACCAGTAGAGTTTTTTCGTATACCTTCCACTCGCAGCAGTCTACGCGGCAGTAAACGTATAGTCTGAGCTCTCTGACAGTTACTAGTCTTAAGGCCCTAACCTTAACCTCGAAGGTGTAGTCTCGGCATAACACGGCCTCGTCACAGCCACACACTTCAATTTCTAGTACATCGTCGAGGGAAAACACGTTGGAGGGTGCTGCAATAGCGGCTAGCGTGAGTAAGGAAAGCACTACTAAGGAAATGAGTAAACGCCTCATAAGGGAGGCCCCATATCACCACATAGTAAGGTAGTATAAAAGACAAACGGAACTCTCTAATCGGAGCGGTTACCTTAAAGGGAAGCGCCTATTATCATGCCAGCGGCATAACGAGGGCAGAGCGTCATGACATTACTCGGAGTAAAGAATCTCAGGGTCAAAATTGAAGGGTCGGAGATACTCAAAGGTGTAAGTCTTAGTGTTAACAGAGGGGAGATTCACCTGATATTCGGCCCGAACGGGAGCGGGAAGAGCACGCTATTGAAGGCAATAATGGGCTTACCGGAGTACGAAGTGGTGTCTGGCGATATAATATTCGAGGGACGTAGTCTAGTCGGATTACCACCTTACGAGAGAGCTAAGCTAGGAATAGCTCTCGCGTTTCAGAACCCACCTACAATTCACGTAAAGCTAGAAGACCTAGCGCTAAGGCTTGCTAGGAGATTTAAAAGCGACCTAGGGCTTCTTGACGAGCTGGCACTTAGAGACCTGGTTTCCCGCAGGCTTCACGACGGATTCAGCGGTGGGGAAAGCAAGCGTGTTGAACTCGCGCTTGCACTCCTGCAGAACCCTCGCCTTCTACTTCTCGACGAGCCTGATAGCGGTGTTGACGTTGATAGTCTTAGGATAGTGACACGCGCTATTAACAAGGCCGTAGACCACGGTACGTCCGTAATCCTTGTGACCCACTCCGGTCACATAGCCCGCCTCTTAAAGCGCGTTGATGCGGCGCACGTCTTAATTAAGGGGAGGATAGTCCATACTGGCTCTGCTAAAGAGATACTGGACATACTTGAGTCCTATGGATATAGCTACTTCAGACAGGTGAGCGGGTAATGTCGATCCGTGAATTAGCTTACGAAGCTGCTAAGACCGGCGCCTCGTATTATAGGGTGGACGAGAACTCTGTAAAGCTGATTATCAGAGAACACATGAAAAAATTAGGCATTATAGTCATGGAGTTAAGGGAGGCAATAAACAAGCTACCATGGGCGAGAGAGTACCTTTGGAAGCTCATTAGCCCGGACAAAGATGAGTACACGGCCGAAGCGGCAGAGAGAGAAGTAGGAGCATTTGTATACGTGCCTCCCGGTGTCAGGCCTAAACTACCGCTTCAGACGTGCTTCTTTGTGTCTAGAAAGGGCGTTAAACAAGCAGTCCACAACGTGATAATCGTAGGAGATGAGGCCGAGCTTGTCTTGAATACGGCGTGTGCAGCCGCAGCAGGAGAGAGCATACACATAGGAGTAACTGAGATGTACGTTGGAAAGAACGCCAAACTCGTTTATGCTATGGTCCACGGGTGGACACAGGAATTTGACACTAGGCCACGCACTGTAGTGAGAGTCGCTGAGGGAGGCAAGTTCGTAATGAACTACGTTAATCTGAAGCCTGTTAGGTCTCTCCAGGCCTTGCCTAGGATAATACTCAAGAATCAGGCATCGGCCTATGTCTCCTCTATCATACTGGCGCTTGGGAAGAGTAACATCGACTTAGGCACGGTAGTCGAGTTAGCTGGTGAGGGAGCAAGGGCTGAGGTTGTGTCCAGAACAGTGGCTAGAGATCATTCTAAAGTGATAATGCGAGGACTATTGAGAGCTCTGGCTCCTCACGTAAGAGGTCACCTTGAGTGCACAGGCCTGCAGCTCTCGCCGACGGCTAGGATAGAGGCTGTGCCGTCGCTTGATGCCGCGGTAGGCAATGTTGAACTCACACATGAAGCCGCGGTAGGCAAGATAGCCGGTGAGGAGGTTGCCTACCTAATGGCTAGGGGGTTTGACGAGAAAGAGGCAGTCAGCATGATAGTTCGCGGGTTCGTGGAAACAGGTCTTGAGCATCTTCCGCCCGCTGTTAGGGGGCAAGTAAAAATTATACTTAACACGTTAGCGAGAAGCGCGGTTGGATAGATTGGTTAGCTACTCTTCCTTCTTAATTACCTTCTCAACGTACTCCTCGGCCGTTAACAGCTTCTCAATATCGGCGAGGTCTTTGACTTCCACCTCAACTATCCAGCCCTCGCCATAGGGATCGCTGTTGATAAGCCCAGGGTCGTCGTCGAGCTTCTCATTGTACTTAACTATGGTGCAGTCAACTGGCGCGTAGACTTCCCCAACAGCTTTAATGGACTCAAGCACTGTGATTACCTCGCCTTTCTGAACGTCCTTAGGGGTCTCAACTGGCTCAACGTAGACTACACTCTTTAGTTTCTTCTGGGCAAAGTCTGAGATCCCGATCCGAGCCCTTTTACCTTCGATAATCATGATCCACTCGTGAGTTTCGGTATACTTACGGTCACCCCTAATTAAATACTCCTTATACGTGATGTCCTGGGCCATGTTGTGCACCAAGAGCACTATACGACCCGAGGTATATTGTTTATGCTTTGAGTGTTAGTGAGTAGCTTATAAGCGCAGTAAACATAGTTAAGGATGCGGATGACGAGAGGAGGCATCGCTGAGTTGTGACGACGAACCTGGTGCTGACGCATCGTCGCTTCGCGGTCACCGGTTAACTCTTATCTGTCCTAACAGAGGATTTCCTCTGCGTGGCGGGGAAAGAGGGCATCGTTGCCAGGAGAATACGAGTAGTAGGCATTGTTCAGGGAGTGGGATTTAGGCCCTTCGTGTACAGAATAGCCGTATTTAACGGGTTAAGAGGCTATGTGCTAAACCTAGGAGGGTCAGAGGTCGAAATCTGGATTGAAGGGAGTAGGGAAGGGGTCGAGCGCTTCTTAAAAGACCTTATCGAGAAGAAACCGCCACCAGCTAGGCTCGAGAAGATAGACGTGAAAGATGTAGAGCCCCGAGGTTTCACTCAGTTTGAGATTAAGAGAAGTGGTAGGAGAGTTAGTGCCTACTCGCAGATCCCACCTGACTTCAAAATATGCGAGGACTGTCTACGCGAGATACTGGACCCGCAAAGCAGGTGGTACAGGTACCCCTTCAATAGTTGCGCGTGGTGCGGACCCAGATTCTCCATGATGTACGCTATCCCCTACGATAGAGAGAATACGTCCATGAGAGCCTTTCCGCTCTGTGCCGAGTGTAGAAGGGAGTACGAAGACCCGTCGAATGTTAGGAGATTCCACGCTCAGGGTATTAGTTGTCCGAAGTGCGGGCCCCATGTGTTCCTTGTGAATCCTGAAGGACAGCGGCTTCCAGGCGACCCGATAACTGAGGCTGCGAGACTCATCGACAAAGGCTACATAGTCGCGATAAAGGGAATAGGAGGGTTCCATATTGCTGCACTAGCGACCGACGACGAAGTAGTCAGAGAGCTCAGGAGGAGAAAAAAGAGGCCTCAGAAACCGTTCGCGATAATGGCGCTCAACGAGGAAGTGGTCGCCGAGATAGCGAACCCCTCAAAGGAACACTTGGAAGTGATGAAGAGCCCTGAGTGCCCCATTGTGCTCGTACCTAAGAAAACAGGCACTCCAGTCTCTGACCTCGTGGCTCCAGGCCTCAGCGAGCTAGGAATAATGCTAGCCTACACGCCACTTCACTACCTATTGCTATCCAGCACGAGCGACAAGTTCCTAATAATGACAAGCGGTAATCTCCCAGGCCTCCCTATAGTCAAGGATAACGACGAGGCTCTAGTCAAGCTCCGCGGCATAGCCGACTATTTTCTGCTACACAACAGAGAGATAGTTAACAGAGTAGATGATAGCGTCGTACGGTTTACAGACGGCCAGCTAACGATGATAAGGCGGGCACGCGGCTACGCCCCCCTCTGGTACAGGCTGCCATTCAGACTGTCACGTAGAGTAGAGGCTTTAGGAGCCATGCTGCTAAACGCTGGCGCGATCGGCTTTGAAGAGTACGTCGTTCTCACGCAGTATGTGGGGGACTGCGATAAGCTCGAGAACGTCGACTTTCTCCTCTCTGCCCTAGACTTCCTAAGGAAAACGTACAGGCTGAAACCGGAGGTGATCGTTAGCGATCTCCACCCTGCGTACCCCACTACCTTACTGGCAGCTAAAATCGCTGAGAGCACGGGAGCAGAGCACGTAAAGGTGCAGCATCACCACGCCCATATAGCCAGTGCGATGGCGTCTCTAGGAATGGGTGTAGAGGAGGAGGTTCTTGGTGTGGCAGTAGACGGCGTTGGTTACGGGCTTGATGGACACGTGTGGGGAGGCGAGGCGCTACTAGCTACTTACTCGTCCTTCGAGAGGCTTGCTCACTTAGAGTATCTCCCTCTCCCTGGCGGCGATAAAGCGACGGAGCGGCCGGCCAGGATAGTGATCGGTGTACTGGCTGAGAGGTTAGGGGATGAAGGTGTTAAGCTTGCTGAAAAGCTTGGGCTCCAAGAGCGTCTGCCCGGGGGTAGTAGGGAGCTCAGAGTCTCGGCGCAGCTTGCGTCTAAGTCGCCTCGCTGCTCTAGTGCAGGGCGGTTCCTCGACGCCGTGTCAGCAC
>CAZPLI010000011.1:0-21192 GCA_964587325.1 uncultured Thermofilaceae archaeon
TGGTCAAGTAGCATCGCAAACCCTTAGGAACCTACATGTGTCGTCATTGGCCGTTAAAATGCAAATATTCAGACCGCTCATAGGTATGGACAAAGACGACATAGTGGCTGTCGCGCGCGAGATAGGCACGTATGAGTACTCGGCACTAGTTAAGGAGTACTGCGGGTCGTTCGCGGAGCACCCTCGAACTCATGCTAGCCTAGAGGAGGTCGAACGTGAGGAGGCTAAGCTGAGTCCCGGGCTAATTGAGAATGCTGTGAAAGGACGTAAAATAGTGGATCTAAGGAGCATATCCGCACCAGAGTCTGTCGCTAAGTATGAAGTCCTAGAAATTCCCGAAGATGCTGTAGTTATAGACCTGAGACCTAAGTCTAAGTACGAGAAGTGGCACTTAGAAGGCTCAATAAACATAGACTTTCTGAGGCTCCCTGAGGAGCTAATGAAGCTGGATAAGTCAAAGACCTACGTCTTGCTTTGCGACGAGGGAGCCTTGAGCTTGGAGGCCGCTAGGATCATGAGAGGACTAGGCTTCCAAGCCTATAGCTATAGGGGAGGAGTGAGGAGACTAAAGAGGCGTTGCAAGGTTCGTAAGAGTTAGAGATAAAAATATTGCAAAAGGGACACGGACGAAATGAGTTTAGAGGCTGACTTAGCGCGGCTCGTTAAGTCCCTCTCGTCTAAGTACGGTAGCCACCTAGGGCCCACGCTAGAGAGGCTTTGTCGCAAGCTTCTGTCCTTATACTCTCGCGGGCTAGTAAAGTCGAATCATAGCGCTATGGAACTGGTGGTTGCAGCGCACCTAGCAGCGGCCGGCTACGAGGTTGACGTAGAGCATAAAGTGAGTGATGGGCTAGTTTGTGACGTTTTTGCTAGCAATGGTGGGGAAACACTGATAGTCGAGATAGAGACGGGTTTCGTTCCCCCAGCGAATAGCTTAGACCCAGTCAGGTATAGGGCGGCAAGAGAGGTAAGTAAGGTAGCTAGGTATAGCCAGTTCGCGGACCTCTTTGCTCTTGCAGCTCCGCCATACCATGCCTTATACGTGCCTGAAGTCCTAGTTAAACCCCCAAGGGAGAGGAGCGTAGGAGAGCTCGTACGGTTGAAAGAGCTTCTTGACGCCTACTACCGGTACCCGCCAATAACTATTGAGCAATTAGCGTCTGCCAAGCTGGATGCAGTTTATGTAGTTATAGTCGACACGCTCGAGGTAATCGAGTACCCAGCAGACAGATATCGTGCCATAGTTTCAAAGCTCACGTTTAATGGTGCGCTACCCTAACATAGGACTTAAGCGGAAAAGTGTTTAACTTAGCATTGTGAAAGTGCGCCAGGTGTCTGCAAATGGCTCGCTGCGATTACTGTGGCAAGGAAGTCGTGTTGCCTTTCAGGTGCAAGTATTGCGGCGGAAAGTTCTGTGCCGAGCATCACTTGCCGGAGAATCATGAGTGTCCAGGGCTTAGCAAGGCCCTCAGTCCAGATGTCATAAAGAGAGAATACGAGATTAGGTACGAAATTAGAAGGCCTGGCTACATTGCCGTCACGCCGCCTAGGCAGGTTAGCGTTCGTACAGCGTTCTATCCCGGCGAGGTTAAGGATCTACTCATAGCCTTCCTAGCTGTCTACGCTGTGTTCGCGTTTCCATATGCGCTGACCCTAAGAGGAGCGATTGCTATCTTCTTAGCGACGCTCACAGCGTTCTTACTTCACGAAGTTTCCCACAAATCTGTGGCCATGTCACTCGGATACAGAGCGCGGTTCACACTTAGCCATACAGGTCTACTCCTGACACTACTGTCCGCGATACCTCTCATGCCCATTAAAATCATCATGCCAGGCTACGTGGCTATTTACGGGCACTACGAGAGGAAGAGCTTCGGATTAATAGCGCTAGCGGGGCCACTCACTAACATTATAGTCTGCATGGCGCTACTCACCATACCACGACACCCTCTAACCGCTATCGCCATCGATCTCAACGCGCTCGTTGCGTTGTTCAACCTCATACCGCTGGGCGAGCTAGATGGGCGCAAAATAATCGCCTGGAACCCTGTTATTTGGGCTGTGTGCATGGTGGCTAGCATAGTCCTGTACATTTTAGCTTAAGAGGAAAGAACAATAAATGGCAGCAACCTCCATTGCTCGGGAGTGATGACTACGGCTGGGGCCGAGCGCTAGCAATGAGTGACACCCCTGATCCTGACCCAGACTCGTAAGAGTCAAAGTTTCGGATAAGTAGCCGTACAGAAGCCGTCAGGAAGGGGGCGCTAGTGAAGAATACCGGTTATGTCGTGAGAAGAGCGACCGAGCATGACGTGCCAGGGATAGTCGACTGCGAGCTGGAAGTATGGGCGAGCCTGAAGGACTTACTACCGGAGCCCTTAGTCTCAGAGAGCATAAGGTACCTAAAGACGCCCAGTGCTGAAGCCGACATGTTAAGAAGAGTTCTCGACCCAAACAGAGTAGTCTTGGTCGCTGACTTGAAGGGCAAGATAGTAGGCGTTGCGCGAGGTGGTAGGCGAGAGGGCGGGGTTTTCTGGCTAGGCTTTCTAGGCGTACGTCCAGGTTATCGAAGAAGAGGGATAGGCTCAGCGCTGCTAGACGCGTTTATAGAGGAGGCAAAACGCTCGGGTGCGCATAAGCTGTGCTTATACACTTCACCTGTGCTTATAGATGCTGTGAAGCTCTATGTTTCACGTGGCTTCGTGCCTGAGGGGTTGCTTAGAAAGCATTACTACGGTATGGACTTGATACACTATAGCCTCTTCCTCGAGTGAGGCGTACTAGATCCAAATAAAGGACTTAAAGGGGAGTAAAGGCTATACGCAACCCCAATGGCATAGGGGGCAGGTGGTTAGCCTGGTTACACCTGATTCACGTATTCGGCTCGAAATGATACGAAAAGCCAGAGAGCAGGAGCTAGAGGCTCGTAAAAGACTGGCTAGAATAAAGCACAAGGTAGCGGTAATGAGCGGTAAGGGAGGCGTCGGCAAGTCCTTTGTTGCAGCAAGCCTTGCCGTAACCTTAGCCGCTATGGGGAAGACAGTCGGCATTCTCGATGCGGACTTCCACGGTCCCTCGATACCTAAGCTATTGGGCGTCAAGGGAAAGAGAATGCTTAGCGGACCGCCGGGTCTCTTACCGGTAACTGGCCCTCTTGGGGTCAAAGTAGTCTCAATAGATTTCCTCCTACCAAGCGAGGAGTCACCCGTCATATGGAGGGGGCCGCTTAAGGCCGGAGCGTTGAGAGAGCTCCTTTCAATGGTCGTTTGGGGAGATTTAGACTACCTAATAGTGGACCTGCCACCAGGGACTGGCGATGAGCCTCTAAGCGTAGCACAGCTAGTAAATGACCTCTCAGGGGCTGTCATTGTGACTATACCTTCGGATCTCTCTCGTGTAATAGTGAAGAAAGCCGTAGCCTTCGCTCAGCAGCTCAATTTGAGAGTCCTAGGGATTGTGGAGAACATGAGCTATTTTGTCTGTCCAAAATGCGGATCCACATATAGGATATTCGGTGAGGGCGCTGGACGAAGAATAGCGGAGGAGATGGGAGTGGATTTTCTCGGCGAGATCCCATTGGACCCGAGAGTTGCGAAATGTAGTGATGAGGGTAAGCCCTTCGTACTATGCTACCCCGACTCAGAGGTCTCAATAGCGCTTAGGAAAATAGTCGAGGCCGTGGTCAGTAAGGTGGAGGGTGCGGGTTGAGAGAGCCTGGTTACGGTAGACCTGAGGCAACGGCCAGAGCAGTTATCTACAGGTTTCTTTCTAGGGCTTTTTTAGCGCCTTCCCCAGGAATCGTGCGAGAACTCAGAGAGCAAGTGACGGAGGTCGATGTCTCAGCCCAGCTCCTAGAGACCATTGGCTATAGGGTCTGGAACTCTCTTGAGATAGCTCTACGGGGCTTACCGAGAAGTGACAGCGAAATCGCGCAGCTCAGGAGAGAGTATGCAGCGATCTTCCTTTCCACAAAGCCGCCTCTAATTAGGGAGGTCGCACACGTGCGAGGACTTGAGGTCGACGAGTTAGAGACAGAATACTGTGAGATAGGGGTAACCTACGACATACCAGGTCTAGATCCCGACCACCTCTCCATCGAGTTGGACTATATGCATAGATTAGCACTACTGGAGGCACTCGCCTGGAAAAATGCGAATCCACTCCCTATCCTTGAGAAGGAGCTTGCCTTCCTGCGTAGGCACCTGGCAGCGTGGGTGCCTCGTATGGCCAGACTAGCAGCAGCCAGGGCCAGGAGTGATTTCTACAGGGGCTTGTCTACTCTTCTTCATCACTTTATAGTCAGAGATGTCGAGATAGTAGCACTAGTTGCGGACATGCTTAGCTCTTTAAAGCGCTCCTAAACCTCCCTATAAGCTCGCTAAGCACGGTATATGTTTGAATAGAGTCACTCTTACTGACGACAAATATTGAGTCCGTGTGGCACGAAATCACCTGTGTAATGTTTATCCCCTTAGACGCGAGGAGCGTCGTTAAATAGGAAATGACACCTGGAGTGTAGATTATTTCTTTAGGGCTTGTAAGAATAACAGCTGCCTGCTCTTCTATTACAGCCTCGATAGCCTCACGCGGCGCCTCCTGTAGCAGTTCATCAGAAGTTTCGGTGTCCATTATCAACGTCACGTGGCCAATTCCCTGAGTCATTTGAAAGAACCTGGCTTTCTCAGCCTTACTGAATATCTTGTCCATCATCTTTAGCGCCTCCTTTTCCCATAGAGTCACTACTGTTATGTCATCCACGAGTGTGAGAGAACTCTTGCTGATAACCGAAACGAGTCTCTCCTCAAGAGAGGCCCTCCTAAGCGCCTCTTCCCTGGCGAGTCTCACTATTGCCATCTTAATAGATGACGTGTTTACTTTTCTTCCTAGTCTCTTCTCTATATCCTCCTTAAGTTTCCGAGCTAGAGCTGAGTAGTTAACAATGCCGAGTCTTATCGACTCTAGCACGCAGGGTCTTAGCGCTAATGCTTCTCTAACAGCACGACTGACACTTACTTTACCAGGCACCGAAAGCACCCCTTGGCACGTATGTGTTACATTTTATAAGTATATTTCTCGAAGACCCTGAAAAGATTACGGGTATCGAGTCTTAGCTAGAGCACTAAGAATGGCATATCTGTTACATATAGAACTATAAAATAAATTTTTTGTTTGAAAATGTGACATAAGTGTTATAAACTTCCAAAATCTTCCTCGGCGAGGTGATCGCATGGTCGAGAAGAAGGTAATTGTGGTAGCTGTTGCTGCCTTGATAGTAGGCCTACTGCTCGGCTACGCCCTAGCGGTTCCACATATCAATGCATTGAAGCATGAACTCGAGACGTTGAAAGTCTCGGTTAAAGAGGTAGAAGCGCTAAAGAAAGAGTTGGACTTTTTGAAATCAGAGAACGAGAAACTAAAGGCGGAGCTTGCTAAGTACAAGGCTAGCTACGTTGATAAAATCAAAAAGCGGGGCAAGATTATTCTTGGAACGTCTGCTGACTGGCCACCTTTCGAGTATGTTGATGCTCAGGGCAACATAGTCGGTATAGACATAGAGATTGCTAAGCGGATCGCTGAGAAGCTCGGCGTAGAGCTGGAGATAAAGGACATGAAGTTTGCTGCGCTCATAGAGGCGCTAAAAGGCGGGTTAGTAGACATAGTAATAGCCGATATGACGCCTACAGCTAAGAGGGAGCTCCAAGTCGACTTCTCGATACCCTATTACTTCTCGAAAGGCCATGCCGTTGTAACGCTTAAGGGCAAAGTTATCACGTGTGTTGAGGACCTCTACGGCAAGAAGGTCGGCGTCCAGCTGGGTACGACCCAGGAGGAGTGGGCTAAAGCTAACCTTAAGGACAAGGCCGAGATACTGTCGTACGACAAGGTTTACCCTGACATGGTAATGGTTCTTAAGAGAGGCGATGTTGACGCAATTATCGTTGGAGACATAATTGCTAGCGTACTTACTACCAAGGACCCAGAGCTAGTAATTGCCTTCTACATAGGGGCCCCGACTCCTGGTGCGGCTGTAGCCGTGCCCGAAGGAGCTGAGGACCTCAAGTTCGTAGTTAACCAAGTGATTGAGGAGCTAGTTGAGAGCGGCGAGATGCAGAAGATCTTCGAGAACGAAATAGCTAAGTGGCTAGGCATGGGAGGCTAGACCCCTTCGGGGTGCCTCAAAAATGGAGGACACATTTTCTTTTATTTTAGGCATTTTACCATATCTACTAGAAGGCGTGTACATCACGCTCGAGATTAGCATAATATCGTTCGTCATGGGCTTTGTACTAGCGTCTCTGCTCACCCCTACGAGGCTTTTTGCGCGACCACCGCTCTCGTGGATAGCGAGAGTCTACATAGAGGGTTTCAGGGGGACACCGCTTCTAGTCCAGCTCTTTGTGATATACTTCGGCTTGCCGGCTATCGGCTTTAAGTTTGACGCACTTACTGCGGGTATTATCGCGCTCGGCCTCAACAGTGCAGCTTACCAGGCAGAGATTCTAAGGAGCTCAATCAAAGCAATACCCGAGGGGCAGTTCTTGGCAGCCGAGTCCCTAGGCATGTCTACGGCTCAAATCTACCGCTACGTAGTTCTCCCACAGGCCGTTAGGACTGCGGTACCAGCATTAGTTAACGAGTTTGTCACACTGATCAAGGAGAGCTCGCTTGTGTCCGTGATAGGCGTCGTAGAGCTCACTAGGAGAGGTGAATACGTTGTTGCCTACACGTTCCGGGCCCTTGAAGTGTACTTAGCCGTAGCTCTCATATACTTCGTCCTCTGTGCGATATTCTCTCAGACAGCGCGAGTAGCTGAGCGGAAATTCAGAATACCAGGCTACGAGAGAGGTGGTGCCTAATGGACGCACTCATAGTCAAGGAACTCAGAGCTGGCTATGACGGACATGAAGTTCTCAAAGGCATCTCGCTGCGAGTCGCTCGTGGAGAGAAAGTAGTGATCATGGGTCCCAGCGGCTCGGGCAAGTCGACTCTTCTAAAGTGCATCGTGAGACTAGTTGAGCCCTGGTCTGGAGAGATAATAATAGACGGTATTAAAGTGACAGGTAAAGGAATAGATATAAGGAAAGTGAGAGCGAGAACAGGCTTCGTATTCCAAAGCTTCAACCTATTTCCCCACATGACCGTGCTAAGAAATGTTACTCTTCCTTTGGAAGTAGTAAAGAAGATGCCGAGAGAGCTTGCAGTAAAAAAGGCAATGGAGGTACTGCGTGCAGTTGGCATGGAGGAGTACGCTGACAGATACCCCTTACAGCTCAGTGGAGGACAGCAGCAGAGAGTAGCCATAGCGAGAGCCCTGGCCATGGACCCTGTTCTCCTGCTTCTCGATGAGCCTACTAGCGCGCTCGATCCGGAGCTAAGGGAGGAAGTCCTCGAAGTGCTACGGGCCATAGCAAAGCGAGGCATGTCGATGCTGATCGTTACTCACGAGGTAGACTTTGCGGAGGACGCTGCTGATCGCGTGGTGTTCATGGAGGGCGGAGTGATAGTCGAGGAAGGCGAGCCTGAAACCGTGCTTCGCAACCCTCGTAAAGAGAGAACAAGACGCTTCCTAAGGAGTGTACTCAAGCGGTATGGTCTCTGAAAGGCAGTAATTTTTTCTTTTGTAAGCTCGCTCACGGTAGCCGTGATAGAGTAAGTTATGGAGGATAGGCTAGCAATGCTTAAAACTGTGGGTTAGTGTACATCTCGCAGATGATGACACGAATCCGGATAGAGCGGTGATAGAGGCCGTCGCGTCTGACACCTATTTCTTCTATACGCTCTTGAGAGATTAGGATAATACCATAAGGCTAGCACTAGGAGAGGGTGAGAACTTATGGAGATAGTATTGAGCTTCGCAGAGTTCATAGGGCTCATACTAGGCTTTGTAGCTTTAGTCGTGCTAGTCTACATTATAATATATGAATACCGGCTCTGGAGGCGTAAAAGAGCGACTAAGCTGCTGGTTAGGCCCGCGGAACAATGAGCCCGTCACGTAACTCTAGGAGCGGGGTGACACGGGACACCTGTCCGTTCTCCATCATAGAGCGTAACACGTTCTCGTGCCATCTAAGGCCTTTCCTGATAGGTCTCGGATAAACATCTATTCTGCTACCAGCAGCCCATCCAGGCATTCTGCGCAATGCGCTCATAATCCTGAGCACTTCCATAGGCCCTTCTCTAGCCACTAGTCTATAGACCTCTGCTAAGGTCGGACGAAGAAGGTGCCTCACTCCCAGCAAGTGCGCGCCACAGCACTCTGGCGACGTGTGCGCATCGAACAGTCCTTCCTTGCACGTCGCGAATGTCAAGCCTTTCTTGGATGCGATGTCACGCATAATGGCTATCTTCTCGCGCCTGTAGCTAAGAGGAGGCTTAATAGGTCCCTTACCGGGCTCCATGCTGTAGGTCTTCCATGCCAGCTCGTAGGGCTTTTTATCGAGCGCTAATTCTCGGTAGAACTCTAGTGCTTCCTCTTCGATCCTGAGGTACTCTACCACTACGTGTTTAGCTCCGGCCTCTACAAACGCCTCAAACGCTTTCTCGACTTCGCTTTCAACGTCTGAGAGGCCTGGTATGAGCGGCTGATACCTGACCACTAGCGGCACTCCTCTATCTGCTAGCTTAGAGGCGGCGTCTAGGAGTTCCTGAGGGCTAGGGGCCTTTGGCTCTAGTTTCTCGTGAGCCGGTCCCAAAGTTGAGACACTCACTTGAAGTACCACTAGTCCCTCCTCACTAAGCTCCTGGAAGAGGGCACGCCAGGGGTCCTTAGCTATTAGCGTGGACTTAGTGTTCACTATGAGTGGATACTTTAGCCTGAGCGCGGTCTTTAGAATACGCAGGCTGAGCCGTTTTTCTTCTTCGGCTGGCTGAAAAGGCTCAGTAAGCGTGCTGAGTCTGAAAGGAACAGGAGTTAGGCCCGAGCTTACGACCTCAGTAGCGGCGCGCTCGAAGTCCCACACTTGCTGAGGCCCGCCCTTAGCAGGATACCACCTTGTATAACAATAAGTGCACGCAAAGGGGCAGCCCGCATAAGGCTCGATTCTCAGGATTAAGTAGCAAAGTCCGCTTACATAGGGGCTAGCGCCTATGAACAGATACTCGCCCCATCTCTTGCCCCGCTTGCGCCTGCGACCACGCCGCAAGTCCCTCTGCCCCATCGGTCTGCACCGATTGCATGACTCAGGTTGATCTTAAGGTCGACTCACTCGCTAAGGATTGGAACCGGAGCTATATTAGTTCCCATTCAGGCCCAAGAAGCTCGGCGTCAGAGGCGAAAAGACTCATCACCGGTCATGAGACCGTCGCTTCGTCATCCGCTAACTTGTGAGCCTTAGATTAGCCCTAAATTTCTTCCGTATAATGCTGAGCGACTCCTTAAATACTAAAGAGCAGTGGGTGTAGGGGGTGGTTGTGTGGTCAGGGTTTCTCCAACCCTTCTCTCCGATTATGTCGGAAAGTATGGAGTAGTAGCGAGAGCGGTCAGTGTGTTGGAAAAGGATCCTGAGGTTGCAAGCCTGCTGAGAATGAGTAATGTAATGGCTGTATCGAGGCTTGGTTACAACGATCACGGGCCCGTACATGCTAGGATAGTGGCTGGTGCAGCTCTAGAACTACTCGAGAGGCTTATAGCAGAAGGAGTTCAGCTGACCTCTATAAAGGACGAAGTGGCCCGGAGCGAAGACGAAGTTCGAGCCATTGTAGTGTTCGCCGCATATCTCCATGACATAGGCAACGCAATCCACAGGGACATGCATGAGGTTCTGGGAGCCCTAATCGCTAAGGACGTAGTCGACAGACTGCTCCCCAAAGTCCTTGAGGGGGTAGGTGATAGGGTCTACGCGTTGAGACAAGAGATACTGCACGCGATTCATGCAACAGCGTACAATGCTAGCTGCCTCACTGTGGAAGCGGGAGTCGTCAAAGTAGCCGATGGTCTGGATATGTCCGAGGGCAGGGCGAGGCTGCCTTACAAGCTGGGCAAAATAGACATACACTCGGTATCCGCTTTAAGCATAAAGCGCGTCGATATAGAGAGAGGTGAACATAGACCGATTAGAATAGTAGTGCAGGCTGAGGACCTTGCAGGATTATTTCAGATCGAGAGAGTCTTGCTGCCTAAGATAAGGACGAGTGGCCTAGAGGACTACATCGAGGTAGCAATGTATGCACGTGAGAGGCTCTTGATTACCTATCCTCGCTGAACTCTACTCAGCAGCTCGCCAAGTACTTTCAGTATTTCTTTCCTGTCACAGATATTTAGTCTTAAGGAGCGTGGGGAGTCCGAGGAAGGCCCAGTCAGCGCCACAATATAGGGCTTACCAAGTTTCTTCGCGAACTCTATGTACTTCCCTCCCTCCGAGCCATGTAGGAGTACTATTAAGGCGTCCACACCTCGCGCTAGTACGTCAAGCATAAAAGAGAACCTTTCCTGGCCTGGGGCTCCAAAGAGGTGCACTTTAGTCCCGTTCATCTCAACAACACCATAATCTAAGGCTACAGTGAATGTTTTCTTCGAGCCTAAGGGCACCTTTAGTGGGCGCTCAGTCAAAACTGCGTTCGGGCATACGGTCTTTATGAGCGTCGTTTTCCCCGCTCCGAAGGGTCCTATTACAAGAACCTTCACATTGCGGGCACACATAGCTGCCCCCGCTCAATATTGTGCCGTAATGCTAAAGCTGAAAAGGAGGTGGCAATCTCAGACTACATACGTACTATGTCAGCAGTAACGGGGCCACCGTAATCCGGTGTGCTAGAGAGGGGCGAGGAGGTTTGAGTAGGGACGTGGTAGTAAGCTTTTGGCTCGATGAGGATCTCTATACTAGGCTCAAAACGCTAGCTAAGGAACGCGGGACGACCGTGAGTATGCTAATAAGAGAGGCTATAAGGAGGTACGTAGAGAGCCTGGGCTATAATTATCCTTGCCAAGAGCACGATGATGAGGTCTCGGGGATCTCTGATTGATGACGAATCAATCCCGTGCTGAGGAGCGTAAAACGAATATCCCTTAAGCCTTTTCTCTTGAGCGTCTTATAGCTCTTTACTCACTGTGCTGGTTTATCTAATAATTATTTTGGTCCTATGAAAATTAGATACGAAATCTTGAATGTAATACCTAAGATATTCTTTGATAGAAAGATAGAAATAACGGGTTTTCACTTCGTAAACTAGGGCTATATATGGAGGAGCATGTAAGGAAAGAGGGTCTATTCCGGCATGTAATTTCAGAACGAGAGAAGGAGGAAGCAAGACGTGAGCTTTGGATCCGGTTCAAAGCATTAGAACCTCCTAGAGCACGGTTCCCTACTGCCCTCTCCTTTATAGCAATGTTCGTGTCGTGCTTTCATCTACTCGCCGTAGCGTCAGGACTACCTCTATACGGGCAGGTCTCTGGCGTAGTAGCAGCGGCTGTCCTGTTCATCTGTGCCATTACCTGCGCCGCTAATGCTGTCTACCTAGACTGGCTCGCTCGGGTAATCGAGACGCATAAGGAGGCTATAAGCGATATCAGAGAGACAATAATTGCTGACACCCGGCTGGACGACTTAGAACTAAGAGCACGTAAGTTAGAGACTGAAATGATTAGGCTTCGCCAGGAACTTGCTAGGGTCCTGAGCGCGATTTAGCTACTTCGACCTTAACCCGCGCGATCCCAAGCCCATACCCTCTAATTACCCAAGCTGCGAGTCTCGGTTTACATCTAGGAGTGTAAGCGACCACTAGCCATACTTCTCCCGGGCACTCTAGCATCCTCTGCCTATCGCTGAGCGATATAGAGGGCTCGTCACGAGGGTGACTGTGGAAAACGCCTATGTAGCTCATCCCCTTCCGTCGAGCGGCCAGGATAGCGTCCATCCACTCCGTTACGTCAAACCAGAAGGCAGTGGGCGAAGCCAAAATATTCCTCAACTCTCTGACCTCCTTAACTATCGCTAGATCTCCCTCTATCTTACCAGCTAGTATTCCGCATGCTTCAATAGGGTACCTCTGCTTAACAATCTCGATTATCCTGGCCCAGGCTTTTTGCGTTAAGACGAGCCTCGTGGGAGCCTTTATTTGTGCTATTACTTCGGCGTCGAGACCGTACATGTCTACACCGAGGGTTTCACACTAAGTCCTCAGGTATATTGCTTGGGTGATATGCTACTCGAGGACGCAGCCCTGCTCTTTTCAGCCTCTCTACGACGTGAGGGTATAGGAATACGTATTCCTCTTCGAGTTCCTCGACTAATACGGGGTCTATTTCCCTGAGCCTGTCTTCAAGCCATGCAAGGCTCTGGCCTGTCGAGAACGAAAGCATTACTGCAGGGTGGCACCTGACTCCTGCATCTAAGAGGTTCTCGAGAGCTTTAAGCTGAAGCTCGAAAGCCTCGGGTTTAGCTCCCGTGAGCCGAGCGAACTCCTCAGGAGTCGCCCCCTTAAGGGACACCCTTACGTGTACTCGTGTGAACCTAGAGAGGTCTCTAGCATACGACTTATCGTGACCGAGCAGTATTCCGTTGGTCTCAAGTACGAACGTGTATTTTCCCGCCGCTTCCACGAGTTCTAAGAGAGCGATGAGATGACTCCTTGCAATTGTAGGCTCGTTTCCAGATACCCTCATGAGTCTGTACCCTCTTCTCGACGCTATCTTGACGAGTCGCTCGAAAACTTCCTCTGGCGCATAGAACTTACCTATCTCCGCTGGTCTATCGCGAGGAGCCCCACTCCAGCAGAAAACACAGCGGAGGTTGCATCCTACACAGTCAGCCGTAGCTATGCCGCCATACCATCTTCCTCCCCGAAACCTGTAGTACTTTCTCTTGTTATCTCTCACGACTATCCTCTCTACAGCCTTTGCCAGCTCTACAGGGTCGAAACCTCTCATTGCCTTGCTTAAGGCGCTAGTCCCTGATTTCTACACTCCGGTCTTAGGACGCACTCCGAGCATCTCTGTGCTGAGCAGTAGAGCTTGTCGTGCAAGTAAAAGGCCGTCTGAACCCAGCCAGCAAGTGGGCCCAGAGCTTCCGAGGCCAGGCGCCTCAGGCACTTCGCGGCGAGGGGGCATTCGGGACACTTGTAACGCGCGCAGAGGTCCTTACGCGGCGGCGTAGCATCAGGCCAGAGGCCGAGCCTCCCTACCATTCTAGTAAAGTGCTTGTCTACGGGCACAGAGTTTGTCACCGCTAAGCCGAAGAGCAAGAACGCGTCTGCAACCTTTGGACCCACCCACTTGCACGAGATCAGCTTCTGTCTGACGCGCCAGTAGTCTCTCCCAATTGCACTAGCGGCGCAGAGAACTGCAGAGCCTAGCCTAGCTAACTGATAGCTCCTACCTACATCAGCGGCTCGTCTGCTTATCTCCAGGGGGTCGCTGGAGATTCGCCATAGACTCCTACACCACCTAAGGACGTTCGTATGGTAACTAGTGTTCTGTGACAGGAATATGGGGATGAACATTAGCAGCGGTTCGAGGGGGTTAACTGCTAAGCCCAGTCTCTCATAGGTCTCGAGTAGCGCCTCCACAAGCCATCGGTAAGAGCGCCTCACGAGCCCAGGGTCCAGTTTTTCCTGAAACCATGCACCGCTCCAGTACAGCGCCTCCTCCTCTCCACAGTCTGTTACTAGGTATCGTCCCTCGACTCTTATCTTGCAGCCTTTCCCCCTACCTACTACCTTAACGTAGCCGTTATTTAGAGGCTCCATTAACGCAAGGACAAAAGACGGATAGAGAGTCAGGTCGAGATCCAGCTTATGCACTCTCAGTCTAAGGGTCAACTAATCACCAGTGCTGCTACTATCCCCAACACTGCGGTACAGTCCCTGCCTACTTGACGAAGCGCATCGATTAACCCGTATTCACTTGCTGCCCTGAGGGGGTCCAAGTAAATAAGTAGCGGCCTACCTTTCTCAGAAGCAATGCGCCAATACCTCCTCTTGTCTTCTTTTATTCTCTTCTCGCGCTCCTTTAGTTCATTGTCGAGTTTATTCTCAAAAAGGGCGCGGGCAGCGCTATCAAGTGACCAGGCATAAAAGTCGAGGACTGTGTAATCCGCGATTCGCATATGGAGCTTCCACTCTTTATCGGTAAGTTCTCTGTCTGTGGCTACATAGTCGACAACTGCAGGGCCGAATTCGGAGTGCTCAACGCCTACTAGCATAAGGGGGCTCACGTAGGCCGAGGCCAGGCATAAGGCTTCAGCCGCCTCAGGGCTCAGCGCCCTAGCGAACACCGAAACTGCTTCTTTTACTTGAGGCGAAGGGTATGCAAGTTTTACTAGGACCTTGCGCTTCATTGCGAGATTCTCTGCGAGAGAAGGCGGCACACCGAGGTTTCTGTACCTAAACCTTGAGAGTAGCCATCTTAGTTTGTCTTCATGACCTTGCTTCCAGTAAATAACTCCTCTAAGGTTCTTTACGAGGGCTGCGTACTTGTAAAACGATACTTCGTCGGTCATTTCAGGACACCGCTAGCTTACTCTGCGCGCTTGGTGCAGGCTTATTGCGGTTGTTTCCTTTAACGTCTCTAGGACAACGCAGGTGAGGGTCTTTTCTACTCCAGGAATTGCCCTAACCTTGTCTATTACGAAGCGTCCAAGTTCACCTACATCGGAAACCCGAACCTTGACTATCATGTCCCAGTCGCCAGTCACTATGTGAACTTCCTGCACTTCAGGGAACTCGGCTATCTTTCTAGCTACATCTCTCTGCGAGGCACCGTGTTCTCGGGAAAATGAGACGAGCACGAAGGCCAATGTCTTTAGCCCGAGCTTTTCTGGGGAGAGTACAGCCCTGTAAGCTCTGACCACGCCGGCCCGCTCGAGCCGCTTAACTCTGCTGTGTACGGTCGTTACAGGTGAGCCCACCTTTCGGGCTAGTTCCCTGAGCGTTATTCGCCCTTCTCTCTGAAGTATCTCCAGTATCCTTAGATCTTTCTCGTCTAAGGAAAGAACCTCTTGCGAGTACCCTCGAGCCTTACTCGGCATAGTTGTCACCCTATACCCTTACGCAAATGAACTATTTTTAATTCACTAGGCTTGTTGCTGGTAACACAATCGGCTATATGTAGGCAGATGAGCCTTTTAAGCACTATCATTGAGTATTACGGGACATTTTTCGCTGCTGGATGGGGCATTAGGGGAGGATCTTTGAAGGTCTTAGTATGTGTTCTAAAATAGATTCTTGACGCGTATTTTATGCAACGTATGTAACGTTCAGCTGTGGGCTAAAAGATATAATCGCCCTTAAGTTATATAGCAAGCAGTTAGTAAATTAGTGAGTGACATCATTAGTCCTAGCGGGAGTTCAGGGTGTAGTCCCTTGGCACGGATGGTCTTCGAGAGACCAGTCTCCGAGAGAGCGATTAGGAGGGGAGAGGAGATACTAAAGAAAATGGTAGAAACTAGTGGTGGTGCAATAGAGGCGGCTCTAGTGGTTGGGGAGGACGGTCTGCCAATAATCCAACACTTACCGAGTAACATAGATGCAGACGCGCTTTCGGCTTGTACTCTTGCTCTCGTAGGAGCGCTTGATTCAGCTTTGAGTCTACTAGGTAGTGCTGGATTTGTGCGATTAGACGTAAGGCTAGAGGATGATAGTCACTTAGTAATCACCCCCATAGGCGACAATAATCTACTCGTGGTCAAGACTAGGAAATCCCCGAATCTGGGTCTCGTTTACCTACTTATAGGCAAGTTTTCTGCTAAAATATCTCAGGTGATCGAGGAAATGGGCTAAAAATAGGGGTTCTTTATGGCAGTATGCGAAATAGACCTAGACGAGACCCTCAAGAGTCTAGAGAAGGAGCTAGTGGATGTGCTTCGATTCAGCGGTCACATATACTTCCTAAGTCTGTTTGATGATAGGGGAAATCTAGTCGTCTCGACGTCTACTAACAGTCACAGACTGATGGATCTCGTACAGAAGCTCGTTCAGGAGCATGACACCATTAGGTATGTCGAGATAGAGGATAGTAGCCATAAGGTCTATGCACTTAGGGTTGAAGGGAACTTCGTGGTATGCGCGTTGACGAGCAATGAAGCGAGGAGTGGTCTAGTAAAGCTACTTTTGCATAGGCTATCCTTAAGAATAAAGCCTATATTAACGGAGTTAAAGGATGTCATAGCACAGCAGGAGGTCACACAGTACTCAGAAGTACTGAGGGACCTCCTGCGGTTCAGAGAGTTCCTGAGAGGGGTGGGCGATGGGAGTCCTTAAGATCGTGGTGACAGGGGCCTTCAACAGCGGGAAATCCACGTTCATAAAGACGCTGAGCGAGGTAGTGCCAATAGAGACTGAAGCTAAGATCACAACTTACGGTAGGAGGTTAAAGCCGACAACAACTGTGGCACTCGACTACGGCAGGATAAGGGTAGCTGACGATCTAGTAGTGCATCTCTTTGGTACTCCAGGACAGCGAAGGTTTAGTTTTATGTGGAGAGTCCTCGCGCGCGGAATGCATGGCTACATACTGCTAGTGGACAGCGCGGATCCTAGCTCTGTAGACGAGGCAAGGTACGTTTACGCTTTCTTTAGGAGAAACTGGAACCTGCCCCATATTGTAGGGGCTAATAAGCAGGATCTACCCAGCGCCCTGCCCCCAGAGCACGTCCGCGCGTTACTGTCTGTACCTCCTGACACGCCGGTAGTTCCCCTTGTAGCTACGGATCCTCATAGTGTTAAGTCTGCACTACTGACATTAGTAGATCACATGATAGAGTGGTATGCTAAGAAGAGTGAGCAGAGCAGGCACGACGCGGTACTGAGCTCGCAGCGGTTACTCTAAAGCTCGTGTCGTCCTGACTTCCTATACCCTTCGTGGAAGATAATTAGGTAATGCAAGGTTGCTTTTCTAGGGGGATGAAGAGAGGCGACCTTCAGATACGGTGAAGAAGCCGGCCGTTGCGGACCCGTTTTCTTTAAGCGCTTGTCGACTTACAATTTAACGAGCAGAGAGGCTTGTGCGTTAGAGGGGGTAAGCATGGAGGTTCCTGTGAGGGTGTTAGGACCAGAGCGTGGCGGTGGTAGGGGACTGAGGGTCTTAGTTATATTAGCAGTTATCACGGCAGTCTTTCTCTTAGTTTCTGGCTTGTGTGTGGGTACTGTGGGCGTAAGTGAGGCAGCAGTCGTAGTTGACCCCCTTACAGGCAACAAGAGAGTTGTTATAGGGCCCCGTATTTTCCTCAAGTCTCCTTGGGAGTACTACATAAAGATCTACTTGGGTGTGGAGTCTCTAGACATGTGGACTGAGGCAGGTGGAAGGACGGGTGAGTGGCCAGCAGTGACATGTCTCACTAAGGACGGCCTAGAGGTAAAAGTGGACATCACTGTCAGATGGAGAGTTAATCCCAATTACGTGTTACAGCTGTACGAGTCTTACCCGAGGCTCGATTGGGAGTCTACGACACTCGCTAGCCTTCTAAGAGAGACTGTAAGAAACATAATAGCTAGTTACACGGCCGTAGAGACGATAGAGAAAAGGGCTGAAATCTCGAATAGGATCATACAGGAGTTTACAGAGGCGGTTATGCGGGAGAGTAACCTCGCGGGGGCTATACTCATTGAGGGAATAGACCTGAGGAACATAGAGCTACCTGAACGCTTTAAGGCTGCGGTAGAGCAAAAGCTTGCTGAGGAGCAGCAAAAGCTAGCGGCAGAGTTCAGGCGCGAGAGAATGATAATAGAGGCAAATGCCACGGCGACGTCCCTCATTCTTAAGGCTCGCGGCGAGGCTATGGCCTTGCTCGAGAAGGCTAAGGGCGAGGCTCAAGCCATTTTAATAAGAGCGAACGCTTCTGCGCAAGCCTATAGGTTACTGCTCGAGGCTCTTGGGGGCAATCAAACTCAGCTAGCTACAATTATGGCTCTTAAGGAGATGCTGAAAGACGCTAAGGGACCGGTCGTTGTTGTAATAGCGCCTCAGGGAGCACAGGTACCCGTTGTTCCTGTTCCTATAGCTACCAGTGGTGAGAGGGATTGAGGCTCGGTTTGGTACTTGTTCTAATTCTCCTCCTTGCAGTTATATACGTAGGCTATGAACTCTACAAGCAGTACGAAGTAGCTAAAGCGGTAGAAATCGTCGACTTCTCCCTAGAAATAGCTGGCATAAGACTGGAGCGTCGCGAGGTCAAAATCTCGCAAAGCGTAGACGTGCGGCTCAGAATCAATCTCTACAACAATGCTCGTCACAACTTAGACGTCTACATAACATCGGTAAGACTACTCGTTAACGGGATCTGTATTGGTAGCTCGGAACAGCCCGTAAGGCTGTACGTGCCAGCTGGTGGCGAAAGCGTAGTAGAGGTGCCTATAAGACTGAGGGAGGAGGGGTCTAAGCTACTCCTAGCAAAGCTTTGGGAGTACGTTCTTCTAGGCAAGAAAGCTATGGTAGTAATGGAGGTGAGAATCGAAGTCCCCATTAAACTGGCTGGGCGCGAGATGTTCAGGCTACCCTTTAGTTTTACCCTTGCAAAACCTCTTCCTTAATTTACGGCTTAATCCATGTAGTGCTCACGGCGAAGTAGTAACACTGGGCGAGAAATTAAATTCTTATCTGTAGCAACTTTAGAGTTACTACTGACGGGATGACCGGGTTGCAGCCTACTGAGGGGTGAGGAGAAGGCGGGGTTTGGAGACCGCGCACGGCTTTTGCCGAATAGTTATTCGGCAACGCTTATTAGCGTGAGCGAGAAGTAAGGTCTTGTGCTGAAAGTCGTAGGAAGTCTCTGCGTGCTATCACTATCGATGCTCGCGCTTGTATTACTTAGTGGTCTCTCCGAGGGAGTTCTATTGGCACTGTTTGCTTTCCTTGCAGCGATTATGCTTCCTTCTGGGAGGCGGGAATCACCTCCCAGCGAGGAGTAAACCCAGTAACACTAAGACTGCGGTAAGTAGGTACGTAAGTAGTACTAGTCTTAACTTGATACTAATACTTCTGTCATTCACAGGGGAGAACCTAGTCAGCTAGCCTTTAAAACATGTTGGTGCTTGCTATCAAGGGGCGGCAAGGAAGAGATTGGCTACCTAACGAGTGGTGAGTGTTCCCGGCCTTACTGAGCCGCCTCTTTGAGACTTGCCTTTGACTTTCATAGAGGTGACGTAACGGAGCACTTCTACTGCTGTTATAATACCCTTGAGTTTCCCTCCTTCATCTACTACGGCTATTTTGTCAGCCTCGCTCTCTATCATTTTCTCGAGTACTTCGCCTAGTGATTCATCCTCTTTCACGGTCACTCCCCTGTGAATAGGTAGGAAGTCTAGCTCTATATCCCGTGTACTGCGCGCTGATAAGAGGATTTCCTCTAGTCTTACAAACCCTAAGAATTTGTTGTTGTCGTCGACTACGGGGTACACTCTATACGGATAAGTCTTTATCAAATCAACAATTTCGCTGACTTTTTTCCTAGGGCTAAGGGTGACAGGTGCTTTAACCATAAGGTCAGCCGCTTTCGCTTTCATTAGCATTGTGGGGTCTTCTTCTCTGAGTTTCTCATAGAGGGTCATTACTAGTCCTATTTTTGAGGCCTCATGCGCGGGGGACTCGTGTCGGTAGCGGAGCTGGCTCTCGTATATCGAGTGGTGACCGGTAATTATGTAGGATAAGAAGGTAGCTATCAGAGATGGAGCGAAAAGCTCGTACTCTCCGGTCATCTCGCCGACCATGAGTATAGTGGCAATGGGTACTTTGCCCACCCCTCCGAAGAAGGACATCATGCCAACTACGGCATATGCTGCAACAGGTATGTCGTAGCCCGGAAGGATCTGCCTGGCTATGTGCCACACTATAGCGCCTAAAGAGCCTCCTATCACTAGTGCTGGTGCGAAGACGCCCCCGCTCCCTCCTGAGCCTATGGAGAAGGCTGTAGCGAGGATCTTAAGCAGGGGTAGCAACAACAAGACGTGGAGTGGGAGGTACTCGAAGTCACCGTTTATTATCATTTGTAACCATCCGTAGCTCGACTCGAATACGTAAGGGAACATTACGCCTATTAAGCCAGTGACTAATCCACCTATCGCCGGCTTTAGCTTGTCTGGTACATTGGTTATTTTTCTGAAGATATTACGGACGCCATAGAAGGTCTTGACGTATAGGATTCCAAAAATTCCGTTGATTATCCCTAAAAGTGTGAATAGTGCTAGGGTGACGGGTTCGTATAGTTTATAGCTTGTTCCAGCGAGGTTGGGGGCTGAGAATATGTGACTCCACCCAGTAAAGTAGCCAGTTATTAAGTAGCCTATGAAAGACGCGACAAACGCGGGAGGTATCACTTCAGGTTCGAAGTCCATGGTGTAGAGTATTTCGGATGCGAAGATCGCGCCCCCGAAGGGAGCCTTGAAAATCGCTCCTATACCTGAACCTACGCCTATTGCAAGCGCTATTCTACGATCTCGCGGGCTTAGTTTGAGGATCTGAGCTAGGAACGAGCCGAAGCCTCCCCCTATCTGAGCTACGGGTCCTTCTTTGCCTGCACTTCCGCCTGACCCTATAGTAATGGCGGACGCTACGAGCTTTACTAAAGGTACGCAAGGCCTTATGGTTCCTTCTTTATAATGGAAAGCCTCGATCGCGGCGTCTGTTCCATGACCCTCGGCTTCTGGTGCGAATGTGTATACTACTATTCCGCTGAGCAGGCCACCTAGTGCTGGAGGTATAATGAGGAGGAGTCTGTTCTCCGGTAAAGTGAAGGTTAGTTCTCTTCCTCCAGGGTGAGGTGGGTAGTACCCTGCTAGTCTGCCGAGAAATAGCTCTAGAGCGAGATGTATCGCGTAGTTGAATATGACTGCACCTATACCGCTGACAATGCCTATTAGTACAGCTATGCACAGCCATCTTCTAAAGTAGCGTAGTTCTTTCTCTATTACGCCGACCATTGCAGCCATATAGGTCCCCGCGTCTAAGGCTAGCAAGCCTTTCCAGTACTTAACTTCTATAGTGCAGAGGAACTGGAACACTAAAATTTTGCCTAAGAAATCGTATCAATGCTTGCGCTTAGTCCTGAAAGATATGCTAGGGAGGCGAGTTAGGCGCTTAAGTCTCATTAGTGTGTGTCTCGCGAAGGCGGCTAGCTTTCCCTTTCGGCTGTATACCAATATCGCAGCTAATATCAAGGCTAGAACTGTGATTGCTGTGATTGCTTCCCATGGTAAGCGTTTTTCTACGATCACGAGTGTAATGTGCGAGTACTGTGCGAGTTCTCTTCCCTCCTGATTCCACCT
>CAZPLI010000012.1:0-20410 GCA_964587325.1 uncultured Thermofilaceae archaeon
ACTTAAGATCCGCTGGCGAAGGCCTGCCCGGGTTCGAATCCCGGCCCCCGCACCAGCACTCCACACTTCTTTGAATTAACCAGGCACTGACCAGTGGGTAATGTGATCCCGTGGGCTCCTCGACAGCTAACTATCTCCGAGATGATAACACGTTTATCCAGGGGTTATCACGAACGAATGAAGGAAGGTCCCCCGAATCCTCGTTAGTAGCTGCAGCCAGTTTGTGCGTCGTAGTGATTACCGTCTGGTTTGACGCAAGAAAGCTGCCTTGCTCTGCTAGTAGCTGCCTTATTGAGAGTAAGTTCTTATTTATCTCTCTCAACAGGGACACCATAGCCTCTAATAGTTCTAGCTCCCTGCCATCAGTCGATTCGTTTCCAGTCCGAACATAGCCTCTATTCCCGTCTAGCGAGTTTAAGTACTCCTCGACGAGCTTACGGACCTCCTCTCTAAGCCACTCAATAGGTACATGACACGCTAGGTTTCCGCTTACAGAATGCGTACGAGCTACCTGTATAGCTGATGCCTTCCCGTTCCCATTACACCTATTCCTACCGTTTCTACTGTTTGTGAGATAAAGGTGTGTAACGTCTAGCCCTCTCTCCTTGAGAGCTTTCCTGTACTTATAGAGAGCCTTATAGACAGTCCTCACAGAGACTCCTAAATTTTCGGATATGACTTTGGGAGCGGCCTTGGTCTTTAAGTATTCCATTACGATCTTGCGCTCAGTCTCTGTAAGGCACTCTAAGGCTTCTCTTTCTATCACGCTAAGCACCAGTCATTACTACTCGTGCAGGTCTAAATTAATACCTCCGCATTACGAAAGTAAGCTATGCCTAGCATCGACTTAGAGCGCATGAAAGCCGCTCTGACTAGGGGGCAGCAACCATACACCGTATGGTCGTTAGTCGGCGTGCCCCTCCCACTAGTAGAAACCTTGAGCGAGCGCCTTTACAAGGCAGCAATAATAGCCTATAATCTCGCATGTGCCATAGGCCTAAGCCCCGGGGTCGTCCTCGAGAAGTTAGTATACAGTCTCGCTTTATCGGAAGGAATAGAGACCGAGGACCGCATTACTAATCACGATCACGCCTACACTTTAGCCCAGCTGTCAATACATCTAGCTACAGCTCTACAGGCTGCGTCCTACTCTGCAATGGGATTCGCGACCGACGAAATACTGAGAGAAGAGTTGGACAAGACCATTACCCTAGTAAGTAAACTCGAGGCAGAGCAGCAGGAAATAATACTTATGATAGTAGACAAAATCTTTAGAAAAAAGAAGTAAAAGATAAACTTTTTACAGCTACTCCTTAATGATGCCTTTAGCCTTAAGCTCCTCGACTTCCTTCTTGCTTAGGAACCTGTAGACCTTGATGCCAGTCTCCTCGCTGATACCGGTGACAGCCCACCTGTTGTTCTTTAGCTTAACGAACTGCGGGTCCTTGATCTTGACCTTCTTCTTTGCCTTTACGTCAAAGGCCTCCCACACGGACATGTTTCTTCACCACGTGTGCACCCATATCTCGCATTATTAAATGTTTGTTATTTTTAAAATCATCTCAACTAGTGAGTTATAATACTAGATACCTAAATCAGTTAGAGACTACACACACGTACCTGTGATTATATATTTTTTATTATTATTGATATCTACCCCTTATAAACAATTATTATACAAAATATACATCCTAAGAGTCTACACATTGAAGGTGGTACTGTGGTAATTAACGCAAAAGCGAGACAGTGCGCATCAGTTTAGCACGGGGGCAGGAGGAGTAACCGATATGTGACTCCTCTAACGCCGGCTGTACGGGTGTACACGTTGCCTCGTATTGCCATACTTCTTACAGGGATGCCTGGATCCGGGAAGAGCATAGTCAGTGAAGTAGCTGCTGAGATGGGGATAAGAGTATACAATATGGGCGACGTAATTAGGGAGGAGGCTAAGCGACGAGGGCTTCCCCTTACCGATAAAGAGCTGGGACAGCTAGCCCGAGAACTGCGTCTGAAGTACGGCAAGGGAGCTATTGCTAAGCTTACGGCCCAGAGAATGTTGGCCCACGGAGAAGAAACTTGTTTGATAGACGGTGTTAGGAGTCTAGAAGAAGTGGAAACTTTCAGGAAGTATTTTGATACTGTTACTATAGTTGCGGTACACTCCTCACCGCGAACGCGATTTGAAAGACTGAAGAGGAGAGGAAGAGAAGATGACCCTAAGTCCTGGGAAGACTTCGTTAGTCGGGACTTAAGAGAGCTAAGTTTAGGAGTAGGTAACGTAATCGCGCTGGCAGATTTTATGATAGTAAACGAGGGATCGATCGAAGACCTAAAGAGAGAGGCCCGAAGCTTACTGGCTAACATAGTGGGAGGGGATTATGCTGAGCGTAGAGGTAAGAGTTGAGGTTAGGCCCACGGAGAGTGAGAGAAAAGTTAAGAAAGCAGTAGAGAACCTGCTCTCTGTCAAATGGGTAGGCGAAGAAAAAATAGGCCATGTCAAATTCCTCATAGGCCAAGGAGAAGGGTCGCAGGCTCTGCAGAAGCTTTATGCGGCTTTACGCAAGCAGAGAATACTTGACGCCGCAAGGAACTACTTAATGCGAGGAGCCGGAGTAGACTACGTTAGGTTCTATCTCAACAAGCAGGCAGCATTTATGGGAATAGCCAGTTTCTGTAGCTTTGAATACGGAGAAAGCCCCCTTGGTGCAATAACTGTAGTCGTCAAAACCGATGATCCACAGAGGTTCATTGATTGGCTAGCGCCGTATACTATCGACGGACGACCCGTCGTCGAAGTCGCACCTCCAGACCCCTAGTACGCTAGGTTTTTGTGTGAATATCCGTAATGGGACAGCAGAGGGTGTGAGAGCGTGGGTAGGAGAAGGAAAAGAAGGAAGAAGATTATAGTGAGAAGAAGACGCATCCCCAGCGTATTCCAGTGCCCAAGTTGCGGCTATACGAGCGTCACAGTATCAATTAATAGGAAGGAAGGAAAAGTGCTTGTCAAGTGCGCGTCCTGCGGCCTAGAGCAGACATTCGATCTAGTTCCTTACCTCGAGCCAGTTGATTACTACAGTAGATTTCTAGACCACTTCGAAGAGCAGGTGAGCCTCACTTGAAGGGAAAGGTCCACGACTATATCCAGCGCCGCATTGCAGAGAAAGGAGCTATACACATGACGCTAATAGACCCTGCCGAAATGACTCCTGAAGAAGCTGTCAGTACTGCACTTGCAGCTCAAGCGGCAGGGTCCTCAGCCATAATGATTGGGGGGAGTATTGGTGTTAATCAGGAACTAGTGGATGGAATAATAGTGAAAATGAAAAAACAAGGCTTAGAAATACCTGTAATACTATTTCCTGGTAATCCCTCCGCGCTCAGTAAGTACGCTGACGCTGTGTGGTACCTCTCAGTCCTTAATTCCCTAAACCCTTACTTCATCATAGGTGGCCAAATGCAGGCTGCCCCACTCGTAAAAAGAATGGGGCTTGAACCTCTACCACTAGCCTATCTAATACTAGGTGAAGGCGGGGTAGTAGGTTACGTTAGCCAGACGAGGCCTATACCCTTCTCAAAACCTGAGATCGCCGTAGCCTACGCTCTAGCGGCAAAGTATATGGGCTTCAAGTATGTCTACCTCGAAGGAGGCTCAGGAGGTAAGCCCATTCCCTCAGAAGTAATTAAGGCTGTAAAAAAGGAGGTCGGCCTGACACTCGTCGTTGGAGGGGGTATAAGGACACCAGAACTTGCAGAGAAGGCTACGCGAGCAGGTGCCGATATAGTAGTTACTGGTAACATAGTAGAGGAAGTATCGGACGTAGAGTACACACTTAAGAGTATTGTAGAAGCAGTGGAGAAAGGCGCTAGATCGAGAAGAAGCCCATGTGAGCCATAAGCACTGCAACCATTAGCACTACGGCCATCAGGATTACGACTTCCGGCCTCACTTTGATTCCGCCTACTTCTTCTTCAAAGAACGTCATTAGGCCAGCTGCTGAGAGAGGCGGCGGAGCTCTCTCACGCTCTTTCTTCTTAGACTTAGATTTACGACGGGCCATGCTTAATCCCCCAGCGAGACTCCCTATAGGTTACAAGCAATAAACTTTCTCTTGGTAGCTCATATCCGTACTGATCGTGACAAGAGCTGCTCTCAGACCGTGATTTCTTCATTCACGCGAGGAAACACTACCTCCCTCCCCAGCCTGCTCTCCACGTAGTCTCGAAATGCGGCACCTACCTTCTCTTCAGAGTGGAATATGACTATCAGCGCCGAGGACCGGGTATACTCTAGTGCCTTAATGAGCTCTCTTCGACCGCTGTGCGCTGAGAAGTCAAACCACTCGACTCTAGCCTCAACTTTTCCCGTCTTCCTTGGAGACACAAACACGCCCTCCTCTAAGACCTTCCTTCCGGGAGTGTCAGGCACCTGGTAGCTCACAAAGAACACAGCATTGCGAGGATCCTCCATGATCCGCTCCATGTAGAATACTGCCGCGCCTCCCTTTAGCATCCCTGCAGACGAAATAATTACGCATGGTCTCTTCACAATCCTCCGCCTCATTTTAGCTCCCTCAACCTTAGTAACGCTACTTAGCGCGTCACGATACAGCCTTGCGTCACGCAGGTACTCGTCAGCGTACTTTTCTAAGATAGCCGCTGCCTGTCTCGCCATTCCATCGATATAAACTGGTGCGTCAACACCATACTTGTGTATAACACAAGCTATTTCCTGTGCTCTACCTACGGCAAATGCAGGAACCAGCACAGTACCACCACTTTCTACTACGTCGCGAACTCTCCTGACAAATACAGCTTCGTTCTGTAGGCGGTCGGGATGGTCGTATTTAGCATAAGTTGCTTCTATAATCACGATGTCTGCTTCCTTGAAAGGTTTGGTATCAGCCCCTTGAAGAAGACAAGAGCTTGCGAGGTTGAAGTCTCCAGTATAGAGCACTTTGAGCCCTTCTACCTCGACCATAAACATCGAGCTTCCCGGAATATGTCCAGCGGAGAACACCTCGATGTGGTATTTGCCTACCTCGACTGCATCACCATAACTTACAGCCCTAGAGTTGCGAATCATAGTCATTAGCTCCATTACCTCGTAGGGGATGTAATATCTAGAGATTTTTAGGAAGTCTCTGATGAGCAACTCAGCTAGCTCCAGCGTAAGTGGCGTCACTATTAGCGGGATTTCTACGCTTACGTAGATTAGCGGGAGCCCTCCACTGTGGTCGAGGTGAGCATGCGTTAATGTCGCGGCAACCAGGTCGCGCGGAGCTACGTGCTCTGGGAAACGCGGCACCTCGGAGGAGACATCTACTCCGTGGTCAAGCAGGATCCCTTTTTCCCCTTCACTTGCTTGTAACAGGACGCTGGCCCTACCGACCTCGCGACCTGCGCCAAGTATTTTTATCTTCAATTTTTCCACCACGCGTGATAGATGTCTAGCCTTGATTAAGAGCTGGCTTAATATTTCTTAGTCGCTCTAGTGCTTCTTCCTCACTGACCTTGAGAATCCACCTACCTTGATCCTCATCGTAAGCTCCTATGCCCAGTTTGCCGAGCAGTTCTAACGCCTCCTCGACACCCACTCCCTTGGCGGCGGCTAAGCAGGCTACTAAGCGTTTAAGCAAAGGAGTGGCATTCAGCATTACTGCAGACTTGTACGCTCGTGATACTCTCTCGGTCACGTCAATAACTACGTCTAAGGGGGTTTCTGTAAGCAGGTTGCTCCCCTCAATTTTTGCTTTCCGTCCCATTAGGATGAGAGTATTGGCTATACAATTAGCTGGTATGCTAATCTCTAACTCGGCGAGCATAAAAATCAGGGGTAGAGGATGACAGTAAAGCCCCTTCTTGATGGACGTAGACATCCTCCAGTACCTGTAAAGCTGTTTCACTCTACCAAGGAGCTGTGTAGGGTCATCAGCACCCCGCAAAGTGAAAACACGTACTCGGTTACCTTTCACAACGAACTCTACTCGCTCCCCTTCAAGCACCTTCTCGAGGAGACAAGCAAACCTCACAGCTTCTTCGCTTGTCTTAAACACAAGAACTATGGCTTTTCCCGGCATTGACTTTACACCCTATACTGTGCCGCTATCTTTCTCTTCACATTCTTTCTGCAATTGAAGCAGTAGAGAGTGAAGCCTCTCTTCTTGAGCGGTCTCATACAGTAAGGACATTTCGCATAAATTACTCCGTACTCCCTACCTCTGAGAGAGAGAATCACAGGGGGCGGGCGCTCAACGATGACTTGTGCCCTGACTATGTCGCCGTACCCTAACGCATCATAAATATTCCTTACATAGGTAGTACTTATATTGAGTACGTGGAGTATGCCCGTAATAGGAGGTAGAAGCTCAAGCTTCCTATCCTCGATGTAAAACACGCTTAGGGTCGCACTTATGTCCTTTATACGTGTTACAACTGCGTAGACACTCTCTCCCTTTTTAGGCAGTGGTGCCCTCTTAAAGCCCACGACACGTATTTTCCTGTCCTCGTAGTCTGCTACAACTCGACCAACTACCTTGGCTATTATGTCCCCCTCACTCACGTAAGTATTGTCGCTAGCAAAATACTCCTCTATGACCGCCACCCTCTCCCCAGGAACTACTATGCTAATGTCCCTCTGAGACTTCGGCTCGGATGACAACAACGTCCACCTTATGCTTCCTCTTGAAGTGAAAGGACATTACGGGAGGCAATAATATCTTCTCTCTGAATAGTACCCTCGCGCGCCCACCCCACTCACTTATCTTCCTGACTATAAACTCTGCGGTCTCTGCTTTATGGACACTGTATACAACCTTAGCGAGACCCATTGCCGTTCTGAGAAACGCAAGGTCAGCACCTTTCCTCTGCACGCCAAACGGTGGATTTTGAATTACAGTGTCGAACCCCTTACGCAGCGGGGCTAATTGCGTGTCACCACATACACAATCCACAACCCCGCCCATCCCCAGCTCCAAAGCGGTCTCCTTTGCGAGCTTAGAAAGCCGAAAATCGAGCTCGAGCATCACTACGTACTCAGCTCCCATGTATGCTGCCGCTAGACCTAGCCGGCCGGTCCCCGCCCCTAAGTCAGCTATAACGCGACCACTTACGTCACCGAACACTCCCTCTGCAACCCACAGTATTCTAGACACAAGATGAGGAGGAGAAGCATACTGCTCAAGCTCAGGGCGTGGATCAGGTATGGGGGGAATGCGCGATACGAAGATCTCTAAATGTCTCTTAAGCAAACCTTTGCCCCAGCTCATCTCGGCGAAAACCTTAAAATTCCTTAGAGCTGCCTACTCTGTGGTGCGGGGGTGCCCGAGCTAGGTCAAAGGGGGCGGACCGGGCCGGACATCGGCCGGGCCTCGACTTAGGATCGGGGGCGCCTCCTTTACTCCTTCTCTTCTGCTGCTTTGGCCATGAGCTGCTTCAGCTTCTCGCGTCTTTTCACTAGCCTAGTAATGTAGCCGGCCACTCTGTTTCGCACCCTCTTAGACGTTATATTTGTCAGCTCCTGGACCATGCACTTATTGTGCTCGAAGTCCGTAGTGAACTTGTCAGGGTACAGCTCCAGTAGGCGCTTCGCTGTGTTCTTAATGAACGCGGGCCTTACTTTGCCCATACCTGCACCCCCCTTCCCCCAAAACAGACCTATATAAACGCCTTACGCGCGCGGGTTTTAAAAAGATAGACTAGGTAACCGTGAGGGTGCTGCTCTTGAGGGAGAGGGACACTACAAGGCTCGACGATATAGAAAGGTATAGGCTCAGGAGAATGCTGCAGGAAATAAAGTCAAAGAAGGGTAGGGGTACTGAGCTGATAAGCCTGTACATTCCCGCAGGGCGGCCTATTAGCGATGTAATGAACGTACTTAGGCAAGAGTACTCAACAGCTACGAACATCAAGGACCGGACCACACGCCATCACGTCCTAGACGCTCTAACGGCCGTCATTCAGAGACTCAAGCTCTTCAGAACGACCCCGCCCAATGGGCTCGTGATATTTGCGGGCTACGTCGCCGGCGACGCTCCCGGCGACGAAAAGATGGAGGTCTATGTTATAGAACCACCACAGAGACTTAGAACGTGGCTGTATAGGTGCGACTCTAGGTTCTGGACCGAGATCCTAGAGGAAATGGTCGAGGAACACGAGGCCTACGGACTCCTAGCTATGGATAGGGGCGAGGCGGCTTTCGCCATACTAAGAGGCAAGAGCCTAGAAATAGTAGAGGAAATAACGTCGGGAGTCCCCAGCAAGCACAGGGCAGGAGGACAGTCTGCTAGAAGGTTCGAGAGGATAAGGGAGCAGAAGATTCACGAGTTCTACAAGCGAATAGGTGAGTATGCCACTAAGATATTCCTTAAGGAGAAAGACTTGAAAGGAATAATAGTCGGGGGCCCTGGCCCTGCGAAGCACGAGTTCCTGAAAGGGGACTACCTGCACTATGAACTCCGAGACAAGGTACTGGGGGTATTCGACATAGGCTATAGCGGCGAAGAAGGAATCTACGAGCTGGCTAAGCGCGCTCGCGACGTTATCAAGGACGTAAGGTATGTGAGAGAACAAGAAGCTCTCGACGAACTACTCTACCACATATCTAGAGACACCGGATTAGCCATATACGGGGAACAGGAAGTCAGACGCGCACTGGAACTAGGAGCAGTAGATAAGCTCCTAATATCCGAAGGATTGAAAAAGAAGAGAGTATGGGGGAAGTGTCCGTCCTGCGGTAAGACTTACGAGCTTGTGATTCAGGAGCACGAGATAGCTAAGTGCCCTAAGTGCCACATTACGCTTAATATCGAGAAAGAAAAGCACCTAGTCGAGGAATTAGCCGAGATCGCTAAAGCTTACGGTACTGAAGTCGTTCTCTTTTCGACAGAGTCGGATGCTGGTAAAAGCCTCCTGAGGATTTTCGGCGGAATAGCTGCCATACTAAGGTACAAGGTATAACGACAGGGCACCACCTAGCAGGGGTGCCTAGCTTGGTTAACGTTGAAGGGTTTAAGAGAGGCTATAAGTTAGTATTTGCCTTCCCTACAGCCAGAGTACTCACAGTACTAGTACTTGCCTCGCTCTGCCTTACGGTATGCCTCTCGCTTCTTAACTCTCGGAGCCTCCCAGAGTCTGTCATAGTAATCGTGTTTACACTGATAGTCAATCCCTTTCTAATGAGAGCCTCCAACCCTGAATTATTCACATGGCGTAGAGTCTATGGTCTAGTCCCTCCTCTTCTCTGCTTATGGTGCATACTTACCCTAATCCACTCCTCCCCTCTGGGAGCAACCCTTGCTTTGTCCTCACTGCTATACTACACTGCTGTCAGGGCCTTGGCATCGCTACCCTTTGCTGCCTTGTTACTGGTACCGTCTTTAGCGGCAATGCTGGCGCTTAACTACCTACTAGCCGCAGCACTGTTCGCCGTAGGCGTGGCTCTGTTGGAACTGTGCATAATTAGGATTAAGGGGAGAACGTCTAAGGTGGGTGTTGACGCGCTCGAAGGCTTTAGAGCCTTTGCTAGCTATATTTTATGTAACAAGAGGGGGCTTCTCGAAGCCTTTCTCTCTAAGTTGTCGAGGGAGAGAGACGTATTCGTAGATGTAATCAAGATCCTAAGCAAACAAGGTAAACTGCTAGGCTGTATAGTAGTTCCCTATATCCACCCCGGTCCATTCAGAGAAGTGGGTAGTAGTCCTCTCCCGTCATTCCTAGCTGAAACTGCGAGGAAAGCGGGTATAGATATACTAGTTCTCCACGGAGTTTCGGGCCACGAATTGGATCTAGTAAAGTCTGAAGACACACACCTTGTAATAAAGGAGGTACTTAATTGGACACTTTCGGACTCGAGTAGCAGCATTCCCGTCCGCGAGGCTGGCCTATCCTGCACTAAAGAAGGAGGTATTGGAGCAATATGCATAGACTTGGGCCTCCCTCTAGTGATGCTTTACCACATTAATGGCGGAGAGGATTTTCCCTTTGTGGTAGCCGAGACACTCTGGAAAGAAGTGGGTACTTGCACTGTGGTCGACCTGCATAACGCTCTAGGTGCTTCCTGTTCTCAGGATGAAGCGGTTAGGGCGGCAATTAAAGCCATAAAGTCCCTCAGACGCGCTGAGAAAGTCGAGGCCAGCATAGTATCACTGAGCTCCAGCCTAAGTCCACTAGAAGTAGGTCCAGGAGGAGTCTCCGCGCTTGCAGCTAGAATAGGAGACAAGACCCTATGCCTGGTGTGTTTCGATAGCAATAACGCACTCTTAAGCGTCAGGGAAGCTGTAACGCGAGCCCTTAGAAATCTAGGAGTAAACGTCCCTCTGCTAGCCACTACTGACACTCACCTAATGACCGGCGCGCGTCCCGGTCGAGACTATTACCCCCTAGGGTCCGTCTCAGGTCAGGAAAAAGTAGCACAGGAAGCTGTAAGAGCAGCCAAAGCTGCCATCTCCAAACTAGAAGAAGTTGGCGCCATAGTGCACGAGAGACTAAAGTTCCGCACAAAAACTCTAGACCCCGTGAATTTAGAAGCGCTCTCCAAGGTCACAGAAGACAACGTAAAGGACTACCTAGTGACCTTAGCAGTTGCGTGCGGGTTAATACTACTTTCCCTCGTCCTCTAATAGTCAAAGCCGAAGCTGTCCCCGATAAGGTGAGACCGCACTAACTCGCCACTTGCTTTAAAAAATGCCTGAAGAAAAAGAGTGACGAGTTATCTGTCTGCTAAGTCTTATCAGGTGTGCTTTGAGCCCAGAGCTTTATTCTCTCCCACACCTCATCAACTAGCTTCTGTAAGACCTCGTAGTCCTCACTCCCCAAGCGAGCATAGCGGCCCTGCACTTTAAGGTACTCGCTCAGCGGCACCCTCCTCTCGGGCTTAACGAGCTCCACACTAGGCCCGGTCAGCCTAAGCCTCCCTCTCTCTATCTCGAGTAGAGGCCAGACTCCCGTTAGTACGGAAAGCCTAGCCACCTTAACAGTTAGAGAAGGGTCAAACCTCCACCCAGGCGGACAAGGCGTCAATATGTGAATGTACTTGAAGCCCTTTATTGAGAGAGCCTTTCTAACCTTAGAGATAAGATCCTGAGGGTAAGCCGGGCTGGCTGTTGCGACATAGGGGATGCCGTGAGCTGCCATTATGAAGACCATGTCTTTCTTTCTCCCTCTATTGCCTCCCGGAGTAGTGGTCGTCCAAGCTCCATAGGGCGTAGACCCAGACCTCTGAATCCCCGTGTTCATGTAGGCCTCGTTATCGTAGCATATGTATAACACGTTGTGGTTTCTCTCCGCAGCGCCACTAAGCCCCTGGAGCCCTATGTCCACAGTGCCTCCGTCGCCTGCCCACACAACCACATTAGCTTCCTCCCCGAGAGCCTCCAAAGCTTCGGCAAGCCCGGACGCGACCGCCGCAGCAGACGCGAAGGCCACATGGTACACAGGGACCTTTATAGAGGACTTCGGATAGGCCCCCGCGATTATAGATGTACACGATGCCGGTATCACAAGCACAGAGCGAGGGCCTAGTGCCTTGAGCACGTGTCTTAGAGCCAGTGCTGCTCCGCACCCAGCACACGAGGGATTCCCCTTTAGCAGGTACTCTTCTGCCGGGAGGCCTAAAACTGGACTCATAGAGTCACCCCCCTTCCCTCACAACATTCAGAACTGTCCGACGGAGAACCTCGAGGGGTATTTCCTGCCCTCCTAGTCCAGCTACCACCTCCTTCACAGGAACCGTGACTCCCCTCCTATGTAGTACCGCCCTGGTCTCGAGTGCTATCACACCACCTATTCCCAACGAGTAAGACCTGTCGAGTACAACTAGTGCACCCGCTTTCTCAGCTATACGCGCTAAGTCCTCTTCGGGGAACGGCCTAACAGACCTTACCCTAGCAACCCCGACGCGCACACCTTCCCTCCTTAGGGCCCTCGCAACCTCGACTGCCTCGCCGGCTGCAGCACCCATAGCGACTATTACTACCTCGGCATCGTCACACATTATCTCCTCTATGAGGCCTAGGCTCTTCCGCCCCACAACCTTGGAATACTCTTCCTCTAGTCTGCGTAGTTTTAGAGACGCCCCCCTTAGCGTCTCGTGGATGTTTTCCCTGAAGAGAGGGTAGTCCTTTGGGAAAGCTAAGGCACCTATCGACTTGGGGTCATCGAAGTCGACGGCGGCAGGCGCCCTCTTAGGCTCACCTAAGAACCTGTCCACAGCGTCCTGTTCGGGCACGTGGACAGGCTCGGCTGTGTGTGATACTATAAAGGCGTCCCAACCAACGGCCACGGGGAGCATTAGCTCCTCCGCAAGCTTAAATGCGATAATCGTCAGGTCTAGGACCTCCTGTGCCGACGCTGCAAATAGCATTGCCCAGCCGGAGTCACGTATCGACATGAAATCAGCATGGTCGGTCCATATGCTCCAGGGAGGCGCTATACCTCTCGTGACTAAGCCCATTACTATAGGTAGCCTAGCCCCTGCAGCCCACCACACCATCTCATACATGTACAGAAGGCCTTGGGCCGAGGTTGCCGTGTAGGCCCTCGCTCCTGCGAAGGCTGCTCCTATGACTGCTGCCATGGCACTATGCTCTGACTCCACTCGAATGAGCCTAGCATTCAGCTCTCCCTTCTCAACAAATTCGGAGATTTTCTCTATCACGGAAGTCTGTGGGGTTATTGGGTAAGCCGCTACAACATTAACCCGGGCCAGCTTGACAGCGTAAGCAGCCGCATGGTTACCAGTTAGTACGAGCCTCATTTCCCGCTCACCTCCTCCTTAACCATACTTATAGCACCCGCTGGGCACTCCGAAGCACAGATACCGCACCCCTTACAGTAGTCGTAGTCTACGATCAGCACCCCTTCACGGACCTCTATCGCCGCTTCGGGGCAGTACATCCAGCACAGCATACACCGTCTACACTTGTCGTAGTTGATTACTGGTCTGCGGAGCCTCCAGAGCCCCGTCTTTCCCGCTGAGCCTATGGCCGGCCTAGCGGCGGGAATAATCACACTAGTCACGATACCACCTCCTCATACCCGCGCTTAACACACTTCCAGTTCTTTTCGGCCAGGCTACCACTCCACCGCCTGAACACAGCTTTCCTTAACGACTCTAGGCGAATCAGGCCTATGACCCGCGCGACAGCTCCAACCATCGCCATGTTCACTAGGGGATACCCTGCCAGTACTAAGCCCTCCTCGACAGCAATTCCCGTCGCGTCGACGTACGCTATACTAAACTGGCCCCCTGTCACGCTAGGCCTCCGTCTGGTATTGACTACCAACACTCCTCCCTCTCTAAGCCCCTCGGTGACATTGACTATACTGAGGAGAGAACTATCCAGAACCGCCACAGCGTGAGGTTTCCTTACAGGCCCCCTAGACCATATGACGGAGTCAGAGAGCTTATTGTAAGCCACGACGGGAGCCCCCCTTCTTTCAGCCCCAAAGAACGGTATCGCCAGGGCATACATTCCCTCTTCCACGGCCGCCTCCGCCAGAAGCAAGGCAGCCGTAACTACTCCCTGTCCCCCTCGCCCATGCCACCTGATTTCATAGAGCAAGGAAGCACCCGTTGTAATTTACACATAACCCGTATTTAAGAGGGCATGTGCTTAGACATTATGGTGACTGGCCTTTGAAATACCCCTTGATTAAGGTCACCCCGCCCGGCCCTGAGGCCCGTAAAGTCCTCGAAAAAGACGCCAGGTACCTCATGCAGAGCTTCAAGCGGTGGTACCCCTTAGTGGTCAAGAAAGCTGAGGGCTTCCTAGTTGAAGACGTGGACGGGAACATATATATCGACTTCAACTCCGGCTTAGTCGTCGTTAACGTCGGGCATAGACATCCTATGGTTGTTGAGGCTATCAAGAAGCAGTTGAACTTATTCCTACATTACAGCATCACAGACTTCGCGTACGAGGTAGCTGCAGACCTAGCAGAGAGACTGGTTCACATAACTCCGGGAACACACCCGAAGAAGGTCTTCTTCGGGAACAGTGGGGCCGAGGCTATTGAGGCTGCCCTAAAGGTCTCAAGAGGCCACTTCCGCGGAGCCCGCCCCTACATAATAGCGTTTGCAGGCTCGTTCCACGGCCGGACCCTAGGAGCTCTCTCACTTACATCAAGTAAGCCCGTGCAGAGAAAGGGATTCGCTCCACTGGTACCCTGTGTCATACACACTCCTTACCCATACTGTTACAGGTGCCCCTTCAAGCAGGAATATCCTGACTGCGGCTTATGGTGCGTAGACTATATTCGCGAGTGGATCCTGGAGAAGTACGTCCCACCCGACGAGGTGGCAGCTATAGTGTTCGAGCCGATAGCAGGCGAGGGTGGATACGTGGTCCCACCACCCGAGTTCTTCCCTAAGCTTAGAAGGCTTGCCGATGAGTACGAGATACTACTTGTTGACGACGAGGTTCAAGCCGGCTTTGGGAGGACCGGTAAGTGGTTCGCTATCGAGCACTGGGGCATCGTTCCCGATTTGATAGCCATGGCTAAGGGCATAGCTGCCGGACTCCCGTTGGGAGCACTTGTGGGCCGAGCCGACGTGATGGATCTCCCCGCAGGTAGCCACGCGTCGACGTTCGGAGGGAACCCTATTAGCTGCGCCGCAGCCATAGCCGTGATAGAGGCCATAGAGAAAGAGAAGCTACTAGACAACGCTAGGCGCTTAGGGGAACTCGCACTCAAAAGGCTCAGAGAGCTTCAGAGCGAACTAGAAGTAATAGGCGATGTTAGGGGACTAGGACTCATGATAGGCGTAGAGCTTGTAAAAGACAGAGAGAGCAAGGAGCCTGCACAGAACTTACTAAAGGAGGTCCTCCTCGAGTGCTTTAAGCGCGGCCTGCTCTTAGTGGGTGCCGGCAAGTCTGTAGTAAGAATAGCGCCGCCCCTTACTATAACGGAAGAAGCGCTCAACAAAGGTCTCGACATTCTAGAGGAAGTCCTCCGTAGTAAGGCCTGTACACAATAAGGTGTACACTAGCTGCTCTTTACTTCTATTTCCTCTGAGACCTTGAAGACTCTAGCCTCGCCGCCATAATGTCTCACGAGTAGTGCCACTAGTACAGCGTCTCTCTTACTGCCACATACAACAACGCTCTTCTGCAACCGCTTTACGCATAACCTGTTAAGGTTAGAGTAGAACCGTGTGGGTATTTTGCCCCCGGCGCCTGTCTCAAAGTCGTAAACTACAATGTACGTTCCTCTGTCCTTGCTACAGTTTACTTTCACACCTATCTCCTCTATTACGCTCTTCCTCGGCACCCTGAGACCCCTATATTTCCACTGGAAAACACATCAAGAGATCATCACAAGGAGTAGAAGAAAAATAGTATAGTAATCTTCCTGTCCTACATACATAGTTTTTCTTCTAAGAACTGTTTCCACTGGAAGTATAGGGGTCTATGCCTCTTTTGAGCGGCATTATACGTGAAGAGAGAATAACGACGGGAGGAGGTATGCTTTCAGTATAATGCTGGTATAAAGCTCTGCCTCCACCGGAAGGGGTGGGGTTCGACTGGAAACGTTCTAAGAGCTTAGATAAGCACTTTATTCAGCTTTATGCATCTCTGTTCAATAATCAATCGAGCAATAGTGGAGATTGACTGAGAAAGAGGTTGATTCGGGTAGACTTTCCTTCTATTTCTAAATGATTAGTTTATTCGTCTCCCTAAGGGTTCATATTCGACGGAAATGGCGCCCAAAGTGCGGATTGAGGACACACTACCTACCGGCGAGAGAATAGTGATAACCATAGAGGGGCCTGAGCTGTCGGAGAAGAGAGTTGTTCAGGCACTAGAGCTACTTAAAATAATGACAGCGGCGGAAAGGAACGAAGAGAGAAGAGCCAGCCTGAAAGAGGAGATATGGGGGGTCATTGAGGAGTACTTTGGCGACGGATCTTGGTTTACACTTAAAGATCTTCATGCAGCTGTGAGAGAGAAACTGGGCGACGTAAAGGTCACACTTCTTGGATCATATCTCTCGCGGTTTGTGTCTGAGGGGAAGCTGGTTAAGCGGGGGTCTAAACCAAGAACAGAGTACCGAGTTAGACTCGTCTACGCTCGGGGGACCTGAGAGCAGTTACTAGGCATTTCATAATGTCGCTTCGCGTGATAATTCCAATTACCTTGCGCCCTTCGCTAACAAGTACTGCTGGGTAGCGGTCACTTACTAGCGCGGTGATTGTACTGAGTGGAGCGGTAGGTGGCACCATGGGTGGGGGTTCGCTCATAAAGTCCTTTGCTTCTAGCTCGAGTGCTTCTTCGCGGTACTTTAGGAAGGCTCTAACCACGTCTTTCTCATAAACCATGCCTACAACGATTCCGTCGTCGTCTACTACGGGGACTTGTGATATCGCGTTCTTCCACATAATGTCTACTACTTTCTCAATTTTCTCGTTGACATGAACGGTTATTACGGGCTGGTTCATTACGTCTCTAGCCTTAATTTCCTCTTTGACGTAGTCCTCTAGGGCTTTCAGTATCTTACGCAGGGTCGAGAGCCTAGGATTAACTGTGCCGGACTCTATCCTTGCTATGAGGGATTGGCTCACACCAGCCCTACGCGCTAGCTCGGCCTGGCTGAGCCCTGCGGCCTTGCGCAGTCTCCTCAGTTCCTCAGGGGTGGGCAGGGAGATCAAGGCATTAATACCTTGCATAAGCCTCTATTTCTAGTTTTACTATTAGTAATCGTACATTGGTCAGGTCTCGCTAATATCATTCTGAAGCCTTTTCTGGGAGGTCTTACCGAATAGCGTGTAGCTACACACTTTTTCGTAGCTAAAAGAACGCCTCAAGGCCTCGAGGCGCAAGCTTAACTGCCACTATTCTTTTAACTGCAGGTAAAGACGCGTTATACACTGGGACGCCTTCTATAGAGTCGGTGGGGACTACACTGTTGTGTACGTGGCCGTGAATGACTGCGTGCGGCTTAGTCTTAGCTATCACTCTGGCTAGTGCAGATGAAGAGAGGTAAGGCCATATTCTCTCTCCTTCACCCTTAAGCGTTTTACATCTAGGAGCATAGTGTGTAAGCAGGACTACGTAGTCGGCGCTTGATGACGCTTCGCGTAAGAGTTCTTCTACTCTTCTTATGCGCTCTCGGTAGATCGTCTCTATACCAGGTACATGTCTCAACTGCCATGTCGTCGGCTTATCTAGGGAGCCTCTTGTGCCTACAATAGCGAGTGTACCTTCCCCCGTTTCGATGAAGGCAACCTCGTCGTCCAGCCAGTTGACCTGGCAGTTCTTTTTTAGGATCTCTTTGACCTCATCGTACTCTTCGTTACCGAACACCGCGTAGATAGGCACGTCGAAGAGCTTCTTTATGGACACTATTACCGACTCGCAAAACCCTGCCTTCCCTTTCTCTATTAGATCACCGGCAAGGAGAAACGCTGTGGGTTTCATGGAGGCTACAGCCTTCAAGGCGGCCCTAAACTCAGCGAGGTAGCGTGGGGAGTGAATGTCGGCGGAAGCCAGGAGCAGCATGGGGGTCCCATGGGTATTAGCCGTGAGACGCTTTTAATAGTGTCTAGCTAGGCGCTAACCTCAATAAGGCGCTAGGGTAATGGTGGCTGATGCCTCGGGTAAGAGCCGTAGTGTTCGATGTAGATGGAGTGCTGACTAAGATCGACAGCGTGTGGAGGTTCATACACGAACACTTGGGGACGTGGGAAAAAGCTAGGGTCTATGCCGAGATGTACAGGCGGGGTGAAATTAGCTACGCGGAGTGGGCTAGGCTGGACGCGTCGCTGTGGCGTGGTACTACTAGGGAGGAGATAGAAGACATAATGAGCAGAGTTGAGCTGCGGGATGGAGCCCGTGAGCTCGTACTGTTCCTTAAGTCCAGAGGGGTAAAGACCGCAGCTATAAGTGCTGGTCTTGATGTGTTGACTAATAGGGTAGCTAAGGAGCTGGGTCTCGATGTGGCAGTGTCTAACAGGCTGGTTTTTAAGGACTCTAAAGTCACGGGCGAGGTCGAGGTAATAGTAGGCTATGGAGACAAGGGGCGTGTGTTCGTAGAGGTCTGTAGGAGTTTGGGTGTTCCTCCCTCTCGGGCAGCGACAGTGGGAGATAGCGATGTGGACGTGGATATGATGAGAAGGGCTGGTTTTTCTGTGGCCTTTAATCCTAAGGGGAGGGAGGTAGAGGAGGCGGCAGATGTGGTCATAAGATCCGAGACTCTCTACCCTCTAATCGATGTCTTCAGGCCTCTGGTCTAGGCCTAGAAGCTGTGTGAGAGTAACCGACTGGCCCACAGTTTTCCTCAGCCTCTTAGCTATGGCGACGCACTTCTCTACTTCCACTTTCTTGTATTCTAGCCCTAAGCTTTTCAGCGCTGTGAGAGCCTTTGGTGAGATGCTTGGCGCCGCGAGTACGCCTCTGACTTCCCTACGGGCTTCTCTTCTTAGTGCATCGACGTATCTCTTGAGCTGAGCCACTGCTTCTGTAGAGGCCCTGCCGCGCTTAACCTCCACGACTACTAGCCTTCCTTTCCGGTCCTCGGCCAGAATGTCCACGTAGCCTTCTCTTACGGGGTACTCAACAGCTACCACCTTCAGTCCCTCCTCTATCATGTCTGGTCTTGCGGCTAAAGCGTCCCTAATGTCCCGCTCCTCTTTCTCTACCGCGAACTCCCCGGTATCCTTAAGCTTCCAAGAACATACGCCCAACACTCTGTGTATCTTCACAATCAGTATCTCACGGGGGTTACTCCTAATGGCCCTAAGCTCTGCGGTCTCCCCGCAGCGCGCTAGACTCACGATGGTGCCAGGAGGTTGCCAGTTGACAGGTTCGTAACCGAAAGGCCTGTGTACTAGAACCGTTCCGTCAGGCTTGAGTATTATTAGTCGCTCACCGCGTCCAAGCCTGGACCTGCCGCGCCCCTCGTAGTCGACCTCACAGTCAGCGGCCACTACTACGGTTTCCCCAGCAGCGAGCCGCTTCCTCACGGCTTCCTCTAGTAGCGACCACGACGACGTCCTTAACCCCCTCCTCGTCTAAGACTACCACTCGCCCCCATTTCAATAACGCATCCATTACAGCTTTTGTTAGCCAAGCAACTTTCCTCAAGACTGAGACCACCACGATGTTCCTTGAGACCCTACAGGCCTCAGCCACCATTGAGGGGTCCTGATGCACTACCGTAAAGCAGTAAACAGCCTCGAAACACTCACTCCTAAACGGTAAGTAAGCTCCGACTCCCCCCACGACCTCGTAGCCTCTCTCCCTAGCTACCCTAAGGAACTCGATGCAGGGATCTAGCCCCACAAGGAAGCAACAGCGCAGCCACCGCGAGAGAAGTCCCGTTCCGCATCCTAAGTCGAGCACGCTGCTGTGAACACCCCTTGTTACTGACAAGGCTACCCTGTACTTAGTAGCCTGCTCTTCTCCGTAGAGCTCGTCGTACCCCCTACTCAGCACAGAGTAGGGGAGCATCCCCTTCCAACTCTTCAGCAATCACTTATCTGTCTTTCCTCTAAGGCAGAAAGGCAAACGAAAGGTTTTTCGACTACAGCCTAAATAGCTATTCCTCTAAGATGAAATTTACAGGATGAATTAGATACCTAATAAACCGTTAAAGCATGTTATAAGGAATTATGAAACGAGAAAAGCAAGTTCTAATTTTCAGTACAAGCTCACCGTTATATACCCTAGTTAGCGGGGGGAACCCGAACCCCCGAAAGGGGCTTGCAAGGGATGGATATGAGTAGGAAGGTAGTTGCCCTGTTGGCTATAGCCATACTTGCCTTCGCCCTCACCGCCATCGTTACGCCACCTGCAGCCGCCCAGCCCCAGCCATTCACTGTAAAGTACTGGTGGATACAGCTCAAGGACCGTAGCGGCGTCGTATTAGCTGGCGAGGAGGTATGGGTAATAGTATACAACGTCACTGGTAACTGTAAGATCGCTGAGGGCAAAGGAGTAACGGATGATGCAGGTAAAATATCCTTAAAGTTCTACAAATGGTACTCTGAAGTAAGCGAATTAACATTCAATAATCTCAGCGATGTCTACTACAACGTCACTATATTAATAAAGAAGTATGGTAGATGGTTCCTATTAAACTGGACAAAGGATACTGGCGATATTAATGCGTCACTGCTGTATGACAACTACATTAACCAAACAGTAATCTGTGGCCACTGGTGGAGGCTCAACTTCACCGCATTAACTAACATCCAGGATCCTGGAGTGTTCAATGTCTCCTTATTCTATAAGGACCCCGAGAGAGGCATAGCCGACAAGGTCTACTTTAGGATAAAGTGGGCTGACACCGAGGAGGTAATATGGGAGAGAGCTGCTTTCGGTGGCGAAGAGTTCGATCCGACTAACTATAAACTATCCACGGCCGAGCGCCTGTTCAACATCTCTGACACTTGGGTAGAGGTCTACTACACTGT
>CAZPLI010000013.1:0-19832 GCA_964587325.1 uncultured Thermofilaceae archaeon
CAACCAAGCTAGCAAAAGCACTACTAGAAGCAGTAAGAAAACTAGGATAACAGCGTTCCTACACAGAAAAGCAGTACCAGGATACAGAAGAGCAGTACTAGAAATCAGAAAAGAAGCACTGTGAGCCACACCAACAAAACAACACAAACCATAAACCAACCAGCCAGGCGCCAGACCTAGGCTTTTGGAGCTACAGGCATAGTTGCGTGAGCAAGGTTAGAGAAAACGTGCTTAATAGTCTCAGGAAGGTCGTTGAGACATGGGGTGTGAGTTGAACTCGAGAAGCGACATAAAGGTAGTGAAGCGCATGGCGGAGTTACTAAAGTCAGGCGCTGCCATGCTTGAGCACGTCTGCCCTAAGTGCGAGGTCCCGCTTTTTAGGCTTAGGAGCGGCGAGATCATATGCCCTAGCTGCGGCCAGAGGTTCGTGTTCGTGTCAAGTGACGAGGAAGAGTTCAGAGTGTACGGTGACCTAGTGATCAGGGAGGTCGAGAGAGCAGCCATTACTAAGCTCTCAGAGCTTTCGTCGGTGTTGCTGAGGACTGAGGACAGTAAGGAGCTACGCGATATAGTTGAAGCCATGAAAGGGCTTCTAAGCCTAGTGGAGAGTTCTCGAAGAATTAGGGGACCGGGTATTGAAGCCGGTAAGAGTTCGTGACGCCAGACTAGTGGTATACACTGCCTCGCACTGGAGACTCTTAGCGGCGAAGAGACGGAAGGCTCTCGCTATAGTTAATGCTCTGAATGCATCAGGTTTAGACCCGCTCGTAATAGGAAGTATTGCAAGGGGCGATGTGCACGAAGGCAGCGACATCGACATTGCGATACTCGACCCTGTCCCCACGTTTCGTGTAGAAATCGCGCTGGAGACTGCTGGGTTTAACATTGTTAGGAAAGAGGTAGTCCAAGCCACACCGCGTCATACCCCCAAGGCATATCTATACTTAGACTTGGAAACGTCTATCCACGTACCGCTTGCGCCTCTGTCTCGGCTCGAGCAGGAATTCTACAGATTTGGCGGCGCGATAGGGAGAAAAGACCTTGAGGCAGGAAGACGTGTTCCCGGCGTTAATAAGCGCTTACTGGTCATAGTCCCAACTGAGGAAGGTCATATTGAGTACTCTGTCCTAGGAAGAGAAAGAGAGGTTGCTCAGTTACTCGGAGTGAGCCTAGACATAGTGAAGGAAAGGGTCACAGTACTATCTAAGCGCGACGAGGTCGGTAGAACTGGTGTGTTCTTTAAGCTCGTACTACCCCCTAGCGCCAATATTGAGGAGGCTGTTGTCAGGTGCGCACGCACCGTGCCAGCTCTGAGGAAGAAGATAGAAGGGTGGCTTCTTTAGTCGACGATCCTAAACGACCTTGTAGGTTGGTTTGAGCCCGAGACTCTTAATCAGTAGGGCAAGCCCGCGTCTTGTGACTAATCCCTTTGGCCCTAGCACTAACTCTGGAGGCGGATAGATGAGATAGCCCTTGTAATATCCAAACGGGTTTGATATGTAGAAGACTTGAATAGCGAATATGAGAAGGTTAAGCTGGCGCGAGCTGTAGAGTCTCTCGAGCCTGACAGCCTCTTCCTCGCTTATATCGACTCTAGCTAGGAGAGACTCTATCACACCCTTGGGATCCTCGTCCATAGCGTCTAGGACGTCCTCAACCGTCAGCCCCTGCTCTCTCAAAAAGTCCTCTAGAGCCTCCCTCAGAGTAATTATTCGCCGCATCCAAACACCATCGAAGCTCCGCGCGCCAGGCCTATTAGTCCTCGCGCGAGCCCTCTGCAGAACCTATACTGGCTGGTGCGCACCAGCTAGGCTTGGGTACATGATATCTAAGGGTATTACCCGAGGTCGGTAGCGCTCTCCCGGTACGAGCCTTCTAGCGTCCGCTGGACACCGCTCTACACAGAGCCCCCACCCCATGCACCTATCCTTATCCACGTACGGCTTTCCGTCCCTAAACTCTACAGCGTTGAAAGGACATACCTCCATGCACTCTCCACACTCCTCAGTTCCTCGACGGAGCTCGGCGCTTACCTCAGCGACTAGGGGGCCAGGGTACATCCCTTCCCTTACCTTCAAGTAGGCCCGCAGGGGTACGCAGTACTTCCGGTCGCAGTTGCAGATTACGAAGGTCCACTTACTACTATTAAAGCAGGCGAAGACTGCATGTACCATGCTTCTCGAACTCCTTAAGCATCCTTAGTGCCTCGTCTTTCGAGATGAACCTGTACTCTTCGGGCAGTACTTCCTTGTAGATCTCAGCACCGTACAGTATCGTCATGTTTGTCATGTAGGGCTCCTCTCTGACCCCAAGAGCCCTCTTGCACACGCAGGGCCCTATAACTATGTGAGAATCGCCCTGCTTCTCTATCCAGACCAGGAGCCGCTCTAGCGCGGCATAATCTACTACGACGCCGTGAGGAAGGAACCAGAGCAACTTAGCGAGGCCTTTGAGCAGCAATCTCCCCGCTTTATTACCACCTATAAGTCTAGATTTAAGCATCCAATCTAACAGCTTGAGTATCACCGGTTCCAGCACTGCATAGAGCTTATGGAGACCTCTCTGGACATTTCCCTCCTTCTCAAGCCGCCCCTCCTTAACTATGTGTGCACAGGTAGCTAGCAGGGAGGCTATTAGAGCCACTAACCAAGCATACAAGTTCTCGACCAGTTAGTACCTCCAGCGCTCTCTAAAAAGCTGGACGTTGGTCGACGCACTCATCGCCAAGAAACTAGCGCCTAGCACATAGTGAAACAAGCGGGCAGAGAGTCGAGCCCTGCCGATACCTTACGACGTTTAAATTGACGCGTAGCACTTAAAAGGCCCCAAAGATAGTGATAAACAGCAAGAAGGTAGAGCGCGGGAGAGAATGAGCAGCGACATACTGTCTGAGATCTATAGGGACGTATTCAGAGAACAACAGTTCATCAAGATAAGGATCGAGCGCAGGAAGGGAAGAAAAGAGGTTACGCTAATAGAGGGACTAGACCCACGCAGCGTTGACCTAAGATCATTAGTAGCTGAGCTTAAGAGTAAACTCGCCTGCGGAGGTACTGCTAAGAATGGTAGAATAGAGCTGCAGGGCGACCATAGATATAAAGTGAGACAGATTCTCGAAGAGATGGGGTTCTCACCGTCAAACATTATCGTAGAGTAGTGCCATAAATCTCCCTAAGCCTTTCGACGCCACCGATTTTTTTAATGTACTCAGCTACTGGCTTAGGGACGAGGTGCTCCCATTCTCCTCCTCTCAGCATGAGTTCCCTAATCTTGGTCGCGCAGTACTCGCTTCTATTAAAGAAGGGAATCGGCAGTACTTCTATTCCATGCTCTCTAAATAGCCTTTGAGATAATGGATCGTTAGTATACGCTCTTTGAAAGCTGGGAACATAAGACAGTAGTAGTGGCACCCAGAGGCTATGTTTTCCATTGGTGTCGGGAACTCCCGCTATTATCACTTTGTCGGCTAGCCCTCTCTCCTTAACTGTTAGCCATATCATTTCGATGCGCTCACCTAGCGTAAAGGGGTTGCGCAGCGAGTGGGAGTACTGCGCGCTTCCTATAGCGACTATTACCTCGTCTTCTCTGTTTAATATCCACTCTAGCGCTGCTAAGTGACCCTTATGAAAAGGCTGAAATCTTCCTATGAATAATCCTCTGTTCATCGAATCACCCTCTTTCTACTTTTTCTAGTATTTCATTATAGAAATCTCGCAGAACCTCAATGTAGCTTATTTTACCCTGCTCTATCATGTCCATTTTCTCTTCAACTACTCTTGTTCTGTCCTCTGATATTAGGTCGCCGTAGCGCTCTCTTAGGTACTGGTAGACTTTCCGGCCGAGCTTTGTGGGTATTAGGCGCCCACCGCTTTCAACTATGTACCTCCTCTTTAGTAGCGTCTGGATTATCTTGGCGTAAGTGGAAGGCCTTCCGATTCCGCGTTCCTTCATTAGCTTTATGAGATCTGCCTGGGTATAGAGCGGAACTAGCGGCAGTCTCCTATACGAGACTTCCTTGACTTCATGGTGTCCAGGCTTAGGTGGCTCGCCCACAGCGAATGTCCTATAGACTAGTGTAAAGCCGGGCTCTACGATTTCTCTAATCCACTCCATCTCTCGTTCGAGCCTAGGCGCCTTCACTTTCACTTTAACTTTAACCACTTTTGCACTTGGCATCTGGCTCGCTATAAAACGCCTAAATATTAGGTCGTACAGCCTCAGGTGGCGTGAGGTAAGCGGCCTTACTGGTCTAAATATGCCCTGTCTAACGAGTTCCATGAGGAGGTCGACGTCTACGGGTCTAGTGGGCCTAATACACTCGTGAGCCCCGCCGACTCCCCATGTCCTAGGAGCAAACTTGTCGGACCCGTATTTCTCGCTGATATACTCGCGTGCCACGCGCAGACCAGCGTCAGAAACTCTCGTACTGTCGGTACGGTGGTACGTTATGAGACCCATTTCGAAGAGTTCCTGAGCTAGTCTCATCACGCCATTCACGCCTATACCTAGCGCTCGAGATGCCTCTCTTAGCATGGTGTCTGTTGAGAAAGGCGGGGGCGGCTGCACCTCGTCTTCCCACTGTTCTAGGTATTCAATCTCCACTCCTTGCTCGCGCATCTCCTTCGCTAATTCACGGGGCTTTACATCGGTAGGTCCTACCATTTCTAGTACCACGTAGTGGCCGTCGTCTAGGTCCACTCTGTAGATCACTCTGTAGCCTTTCCTCGCCTCGTCGTACCGCTCTATGACCCACCCGAGTACTGGCGTCTGAACTCTCCCAGCAGAAAGGAACCTATACCCGAATTCACCCCATAATTTCTTGCTGAGAGAGAATCCTATCCACCTATCCTCTATTCTTCTGACTATTTGCGCGTCTACAAGCCTCATGTCTATGTCGCGGGGATTGCTCAAGGCCCCCTCGAAGGCTCTCTTAGTGACCTCATGAAACTCTATTCTGCGTAGGTTGGCAACGTATGGTGAAAGTGCGTTGTATATGTCCCACGCTATCTTTTCACCCTCAGTATCGGGGTCTGTAGCGAGAAGGACTAAGTCTACCTCTCCTGCAAGTTGCTGTAGCGCTTTAACTACTAAACCTTGGTCTGCTATGTTTTCGGATCCACAGACAGGGCATTTGCCGTCAGGTGAGTCTGTGAACTGCTCTCCGCAGCTCAGGCAGCGCTTAACCGGTTTGTAGATAGGTATGAAGGCTCCATCGTATACTTTGACGCCGTAAAAGCCTCCCTCCGTCGTAAGGTCGACTATGTGCCCCTTACTAGCGACTACGAGTAGAACATAGCGGCCCGTGCTTACCTCGTACACCTGTAAAGGGCCGTATACTCTCCTGCTGGGCTTTCCGAAGAAAGAGGCTATCGTTCTAGCTTTCGTGGGGGACTCGACGACTACTAACGCGGTCTTAACGAGGTCTTTAGCTTCGCTGTACTTGATTTCGCCGCGTTTGAGCCTAGCTATAAACTCTCTCTCCTTGTCTATCTCTCTCATCAAAGAGTCTAGGTCTAGTTCTTTGAGGTTGACCCATGATATCTCGTCGCTGTACCACCTAGACTGCTTAACTAGATTTTCGAAGAGCTTGTTATCGTCTACTACAACTACGGATAGACCCTTCGATAGTCCTCCAGCGTAAAGCCTCGATGTCCTGCCTGAGGCCTGTAGGTAAGTCATAGTGTCAGGTAGCAGTATGTACTGCTTACCGTCGATACTTCTTATGAGAAGCATCGTCTTCTCTTCGAGTCTTTTAAGAGTCTCCTCTTTTCCGAGCTCCCTCTGAAGGATCTCGCGAAGCCTTATTGTTAGCTGCCTAACATACTCTAGTCTGCCTGTTAGCTGTCTACCCTCCCTAAGCGCATTTGTAAGTAGCTGAAGGCTTCCGGCATCTAGCTCGTACACCACATTCTTCAGCCTAGAGACAGCAGCATCTAACTCCCGCTGTACGTCGTCGCTAAGTGCGGGCCTGATGTTGGCCGCTAACTGGAGGAGTCTTAGAGGCCCTGCCTCATCTAAGGATAGAGTGAACCTGAAGTGGGGTACGCCAGCAAAGACAGCATATCGCACTATGTGTGGTAAGTCGAGTCCTCTAACTAGGACACCGTAGTAAACTGCTACTCCAACCAATACGTCTAGTTTACCGTTCACGTATTCCTCAAGAGCCTTCTTCTCCTTAGCGTGAACGAGGGCTGCGCGCATCCCTTTTTGGTTTAAGAGATCCACAAGGCGCGACGCGTACTCAATGCCTTTACTGGCAGGTACAAATAGTAGGCCTCCCCTCCCCAATCTTTTTACTAGTGAAACTACTTCTTCCTCGATACTATTCTCAGGGAGCACGTAAGTATCAACGACATTGCGTAATAGCTCGGTTCTAGATCCGACCTCGAAGCCTAAGAGCTCTCTAAATAGTCTGACTCTTAGGCCCCTAGGCCTACCGGTTGCAGTTGAAATAACGAGAGACCCTACCTTCGCCTCCTTTAGACACTCACCGAGCCTCTCCCTCAGCTCTTCGTATTCGTTTCTTAACTCCCCGGGAACCTCGCGTCTTCTCGATAGTAGTGCCGCTATCCTCCGTTTAATGATGACTAGTCTTAAGGCGACCTCCACTGCCTCTGGGCCGAGTCCGAGAAGGATTAATATTTGATCAATATTCTTTGAGGATTTCAGTACAGCATCTACGTCATCGACGAATATAAAGTCAAATTTGTTCGTTTTTATAGCGTCAAAGTTTCTTCTAAGGAACTGAGCAGTTGCTATCAGTATCTTAAAGTCGCCGGAGGATATACGCTCGAGAATTTCTTTCCTATCCTTGGCTTTAGACCTTCCTAAGTAGGCTATTATGGACTCTGGATCAAGCCCTACTCGCTCTGCGTACTCCACAGCCCTCTCGTAGACCTGCTTGACTAACACTGATGTCGGGAGCACAATAAACGATTTCTTACCGTATTTAGCAGCGAGAAACACGGCTGTAAACGTCCCGAACACAGTCTTGCCGACTCCTGTAGGTGCCAAGACCGCAAAGCTTCTTCCCTGGATAACTCGTCTAAGCCAAGTTTTCTGAGCGCTCCATAGCCTATTCCCCGTAGCTTTGTAAAAGAGCTCGTCCGCCTCAACGACTATCTTTTCGATCTCATAGAACTTTTTGTAGTTTCTAAGTTTTCCAGTGCTTTCTAGGATCCTTGCAATCTCTTCTACAGCTTCAAAGAAATCTCTGCGCAGAGCCTCCACAACTTCGTCAGGTATGCTAGGAAGACATTGAGCGCATGGTAGCTTTTGCTGCAGCCGCTCGTCGCTTATGTCGCCTCCACAGTTAGGACACATTCCTGCAAATACTGCCCTCACTACAGCCCCACCGCTTGCACGGCAGATTAATAGGTAAAAAAATGTTCGCTTTCCCGCGCTCTGAACCTAGAGAAGTCTTTCAGAACTGCTTAGGTACTTATCAATACTTACTACAGCATGTAGTTGAAATGAGTAAGAAAAAGGGTATGGGTACGTTTTTACTCCTCTATGCCTGCTAAGCGGAGCAGTCTGCGCCAGTTTTCCTCTATGTCTCTCTTGATCTCCTCGAGGAGCCACTTGTTCTTCGGGTCGAGTAGGTGCCTGAAGCGGCCCTGCAGTTTGAAGTACTCCTCTACTGGTCTCGGCTTCTTCACTAGGACGTTTATCTTGTACTTGCCGTCTTCGTACTCGTAGAGCGGCCAGATCCTTGTTAGAACGGCCAATCTGGCTATCTCTATGCTCTTAGAGGGGTCTGCCCGCCACCCGGTAGGGCACGGCGTAAAGTAGTGAAGCACTGTGGGGCCTTCAATAGACGCTGCCTTAACTATCTTGTTGTACATGTCGATAGGATAGGCCGGGTTCATTGTTGCGGCGTACTTAACTCCGTGGGCGACAGCTATCCCTATTAGGTCCTTCTTTCTTTCAAGCTTACCAGGTATTACTCTGCCTGCAGGGCTTGTAGTGGTTGCAGCACCTTTAGGCGTCGCGCTAGATCTCTGTATACCCGTGTTCATGTAGGCCTCGTTGTCGTAGCATATGTATATCAGGTCATGTCCACGCTCTAATGCTCCGCTTAGAGCCTGTAAGCCTATGTCGAATGTACCTCCGTCACCACCGAACACTATTATTTTAGGTCTCTTTATGCCACGCTTCTTCTCTAGTATCCTGAAGGCGGCTTCTATGCCGCTAGCAGTAGCTGCCGCGTTCTCAAAGGCATTGTGAACCCATGGTACTTTCCAGCTAGTATAGGGGAATATAGTGGTAGCCACTTCCAAGCATCCAGTAGCGTTTACGACTACCTTAGGTCCAGGGATAGCTTTGAGCACCATTCTAACCAGCTGTGGAATGCCGCAGCCCGTGCAGAGCCTGTGTCCAGGCGCGAAGTCCTCCCTTATTGGTATCTCCTTAATTGACTTAATCAATTTGAGCTCCTTCTCCATTACTCCCTCACCCCTACCCACACCTGTGCCTCCTTAACTTCACCCTCCTTAGCAACCTGCTTAGCCATCTCAAACACCTGTACTATATGATCGGGCATTAGATCCCTTCCTCCGAGACCGTAGATCACATTGAACATTAGCGGCTTCTCCTTGGCGTTGATAAGGGCCGCTGTAACGTCCATAAACAACTGAGCTCCGGGGCTTCCAAAGCTATAGGACCTGTCCATTACGGCTAGTGCCTTGAGGCCCTTTACGGCTTCTAGTAACTCATTAACTGGGAACGGCCTGTAGAGAGTTAAGCTTATTACGCCCACCTTCTCGCCCTTAGCCCTAAGCTTCCTAGCAACGTACCTAGCCGTGCCCGCAGAGGATCCTAGTATCATTATGGCAACTTCGGCATCCTCAAGGCCGTAAGTCTTTATGGGCTTATACTCTCTACCAGCAAACTCAGAGAACTCTCTCATTAACTCGAGAATCCTCGGGTAGGAAGCCTTGAAGTGCTCAGCCTGCTGTCTCTTATGTTCGATGTAGTAGTCATACAGGTCTAGTGGTCCGTAGGTCTTCGGGTTGTCAGGGTCTATCGGGTTAACCGGCTCCTTCGGCGGTAGGAACTCTTTCACTTCCTTGTCGTCTAATACGAGAAGCCTCTCGAGAGAGTGGGATAGTATGAAACCATCGAGGTTTATTATTGACGGGAAGAGGACCTTCTTGTCCTCTGAGACCCTAAAGGCCAAAAGCGTCAGGTCGTAGGCCTCCTGAACGTTCTCTGCGAAGAACTGTATCCAGCCCGCGTCTCTGGCTGCGTAAGCGTCATCATGCGAGCAGTGTATGTTAATGTTTGGCGACAGAGCCCTATTCGCCAGCGCCATGACCACGGTAGTTCTGAGGCCTGAGGCTATCCATAGAATCTCGTACATGAGTGCTAATCCCTGGCTGGCTGTAGCCGTGAAGACTCTAGCACCGGCTAAGGATGCGCCCACTACTGCGGAGAGAGCTGAATGCTCACTCTCAACGGGCACAAAGGCCGCATTAAGCTCTCCATCGTTGACATACTCAGCTAACTTCTCAACGATAATAGTTTGCGGTGTGATTGGGTAGGCGGCGATTACGTCAACATCGGCTTGCTTGACAGCGTAAGCTACTGCCAAATCACCGCTTAGACCTACAGGCTTACCCCTACCTTCAGTCACGCCTATCACCTCTCCATAACCATCTCAATAGCCTTAACTGGGCACACATTAGCGCAGATACCACAACCTTTACAGTAGTCATAGTCTATCTCGATAGTGTCGTCCTCATGCCTAATGATGGCAGGCTCAGGGCAGTGTATCCAGCACAGCAGACACTTGACGCACTTCTCCTTATGATACACGGGCTTAAGAGCCCTCCAGGCACCGGTCTTGTACTCAACTGAATTGCCGGGCGTGGTAATTATAGCTCCAATCGGTAACTCGCGCCAGCCCAGCTTCTTAGTACTCATACGGTTTCACCTCCTCGTAGGCCCTCTTAACTGCCTCTTTGTTCTTATTTACGATCTCCTCACCCATCGCAGCGAACCTGTCCTTGATGGCTTCGAGCACACTTTCTAGCTTGACTAGTCCACTGGCCTTCACGAAGGCACCCAGCATAGGCGTGTTGTACAGAGGCCTCCCGAAGATCTCCATGGCAATCGTGTAAGCGTCAACGTACCACACCTTCAACTTGATCTCCTTAGCCTTGGCCACTACTACATCGGCTGGCTCCTTGGCGTTCAGGACGAGGAGTCCCCCCTCTTTAATACCAGCAAGTATGTAATCGACATCGTATTGTAGTAGAGGGTCGATAACTACAACTGCGTCGGGCTCATAAATGCCGCAATGAAGCTCTATCGGCTCATCACTTATCCTCGTATAGGCCCTGACAGGCGCACCCCTTCTCTCGGGGCCGAACTCGGGCGCGTGGTAGACGTACATGCCCTCCTTTATAGCGGCCCTTGCTAATAGCTCGCTAGAAGTGACGACGCCCTGCCCACCTCGTCCATGCCACCTGACCTCTACCAGCAACTCAGCTCACCGCTTCGGTTTTTCGCTCCTTTTAAGACAGATTAACGTTTCCCTATCACATGTCATACGACAGCGTAGTATCGATACCTAAGGGGATAGAATTAAGCGAACAATTTTTTATCCGCATTTCCGTTCGCCACTTGACCCTCCATGAGCCAGGGAGAGGTACTCATTGAAGGAGAGTTGGAGGAGTTAGAATTGGAGGATGTGATAAAGGAGGTCTATAGGCAAATGGCTCAGCTACAACGAGAGATGGAGCAAAGGTTTAGGGATATATGGTCTCATCTTTCAAAGCTCTCCCTTCCTATAACCTTTGGATTCTTTGAGCCAGCGTTTGATATCGTCGACGAAGATGATGAACTGGTGCTATACATCGACGTACCTGGTTTCTCTCGCGATGAGATTAAAATCCGCGTAACTGAAGACGCGATCGAGATTAGAGCAGAGAAGTCGGAGGAGAGAAAAGCCGAGGAGAAAGAGAGAAGATACATAGTCAGGCAGAGAGTGTACGAGGGTCTCTATAAGAGAATTCACCTACCATGTAAAGTTAGACCCGAAGCTGCGAGAGCTAAGCTTGTTAATGGAGTGTTAGAAATCCGCATACCTAAGAGTGAGGCAAAGCGCGAGGTCGAAATAACGGTCGAATAAGGAATGCATACCAACAGATCAGACTCTATTAGGCATAACAAGTGTGTATTAGGAGGTACGTTTTCACTACTCCATAAGGGCCACAAGTACCTGCTGTCCTTCGCGCTTAAGCTAGCTAAGCATGTCGTGATAGGTATAACCACTGAAGAATATTTACAAAGACACCCTAAACGCCACCCTGTAGAGCCCTTTGACGAACGAGCATTAAAGGTACTTCTGTTCTGTCTAAGCATCTCGAGGCCGGGGCAAATAGTAGAGATCGTTCCGCTTAGTGACCCCTATGGCCCGTCAGTTAGCGATCCCGATGCGGACTGCATAGTTGTATCTGAGGAAACGTTTCCCGCAGCACTTGAAATAAACGCTATACGAAGCAGAAGAGGGCTAAAACCCCTTGAGATCTACGCTATTGAGATGGTACCCAGCTCTCGGGGTAACAAGCCGCTATCTAGCTCTGAGCTTTGGCTTCTCGACTAGCCCTTTCTAGGCCTTTTTGAAAGACCGCTTGCACCAGCCAGTAACAAGCGTAAATCCATATGAAGTAGAGACCCATTCCTAACAGGCTTCTTAGCCAGCTTTCTTTAACTAGCGTCATTAAAATCGCATCGACCGCTACGAGTATTAGTAGCAGTGTAACCCAAAGAACGACGATTAACACTATTAACACTCTCAGTCCTCTCAGCATATTCTCAGCCTGACCATCACAGCGCTTACGACTGATAGTAGGGCTGCTACAAATTCGAGAAATATGAAGGCCTCGACTACGTCTTGCTCTTTTGCCTCTCCGCTAAATAGGAGAAGTAACCTTGTGAGTGACATTGGTGCTAAGGGACTAGTATTAGCTCTGAGAGTGCCGTCCGGTTCGACTTTTATCGGTCTGTCCTTATGAGCCCTGTGCTCACGTAGTCCTGCACTTTTAATTACTAGAAATCCGTTGAGCAAGTGAGGAAGCAAGGCCACTAGTACTATGAACTCCAGCCTGCATAGTACTGCTGCGGAGCCCAGGGCAGCACCCACCGCTAGGCTCGCTGAGTCTCCGTTGAATATAGACGCGGGGTAAGTATTGTAAGGTAAGTACCCAGCTAGCGCACCGAGCCAAATCACCGACACTATGACTCCCAGCTCAGAGTTCAATATCCAAGCAGCTGCGAGCGTGGCTCCGAAAGCTAGCAGCGTGGTTGATGGCATTACGCCATTCATTACATCAAGCATGTTCACAACGTTCGCTGGACCCGCGATTGCGAGAGGCAGAAGCAGCCAATAAATTATCGTTATTCTCAGGCTCCCGAGCAACGGCACAAAGGGCTTACCGAGTACTATTCGCCCTCCCCCTACCATCCATGCGGCAACAACTGGTAACAATGTTAGCAAAGTTAACAGTGTCTTTGTCTTACCTTTTAACACGACGAACTCGTCAACTACTCCTATTGTGAACGCTATCGCCACAGAGAGCCAGTGAGCTGTGAGTTCCAAGCGGTAGTCAGGAAAACACACGTAAGCGGCAGCAGTTCCTATGGATGCTGCGGCAAATACCGGTATCCCTCCCAGGGGCGGGACCCAAGGTCGCGGTTCGGGTTTGTGGTAATCGAGCCTAAGTATGCCTGCGCGGCGAAGTGTGCCAGCAACTATTGGTGTAAGCATGAAGCTAGACCCGAAAGCGGAAGTAAAAACTAGGAGCAAGGCGCTCACTTTCATGGGGACTCCCCTTACGTGCCCTCTAAGGCCGCCATTAACAGTGGCAAGGCTATCGTGACATCAGACAATACCGTTACACCCTCACGCGCAGCGCGTACGACCTGGAGTGCTTCCTCAAAAGACGTAGTAATTACCACCGCGTAGTCGATAGTGCCGCGTAGCTGTAGGGGCCATAACGCATGGTACCTTGAAGTCCCCCCTCCCAGCACTAATAGACCCACCTTACCGGACTCTCTAGCGAGGTCTACGAAGGTTCTTACGTCCTGCTCAAAGTCTAAGAATATGCCACGTAGCCCGCGCCCTCTGAGAGTCTCGTTAAACGTGACTATAGCTGTTCCAAAGGCAGAGTCAACAAGGCTAGGAGTGAACACCCTAATTTTCCTCTCAGCCGCGTTTTTGAGTATGGATCTGTCGTCTGTGATCCTCTTCCCCACTTCCCACGCGAGTTCGCTAGGTGCCCACTGCTCCTTTATCTTCCTTAGCTCCTCTAGCATCTTGTGCGTAAAGGACTCAATTGATGGTCCATAGGCTTCTAGCGGTACAAGGACGTTTCCGAGCCTGTGCAGACCCTGCCTTTCAAGCTCGACATCGTTCAGCTCAAACTCCCCCTTGTAGTACTTCCCCAAAGCCTTCGCGATATCATGATCGAATGTTCCTCCACTAGTAATCGCGGCATCTACGTACCTTTCTCCCAACAGGTCTGCTATTAGCCCTCGCAGTCCTGTAGCTACAAGGTTTGCTGTAAACGAGATTATAGTGAAACAATCCTCCGCAAGCAGAATAGTGGTAAGCAATTCTAACGCCTTGCTTAGGAATCGCGCGGAAAAACCTCCCATATTGCTATATATCTCTAGGAGTTTACGTGCGGATTCTCCGCAGGCGAAGAGGGAGTTAAGAGTTAAATCGCGTACTGGCTCCCTCAGTAGCTCACTCTTCCTCATGAGAGCACTCACCTACTACGTAAAGGTAAACTTGGTGCTCTCTGTGACTGTCGCGAACCGAGTATTTTGCTTTAGGCTTCCATCCTCTGACTTCAAAGTCGTGAGACACCACTCTTACACCTTTTCTCAACTCTGCTTCTAGTTTTGGTCTTAAGCGCTCATTGACAGACGATAGTAAGTAAAGAAAAACTACGTCTGCAAATGATACATTAATTTTGAAGAAGTCGCCTTGGACTATGAGGATGTCGTCCTTGACTCCAGCTTTCTTTGCGTTAAGTGCAGCCTCAAGCACGAGATCTGAGCGTGTCTCAATTCCCACAGCCTTAGCCCCAAACTCCCTTGCACCTATCACTAATACTCTACCATCGCCGCACCCCATGTCGAGCAACACCTCACCGCTCTTCAGGCCAGCTATCTCCAGCGTTTTCCTGACCACTTCGGGAGGTGTCGGCACGAAGGGCACGGAGATCGGCAATAGACCCCCCGCCGCCTATCTGTCTGCGCTCCTTAAGAGATTAGCGTTAGTCTATCCCTCTAAGGTCTGCGAGCGAGTGCTTTTTAAGGACCAGCAGGAGGGTTTTTAGCAGCTAGTTAGAGTGGTGTTTGCATGCGAGTAAAGAGGAGCCTCGTAGGCATCGCGGTCTTCAAAGTGTCTAAAGACCCCGACGTCGTTAAGATAGATATGACTCTAGCTGGAATAAAACTCCCAAGCTCGTACTCCACTACCAGGTACTCGCGCTACTATCCATTGCTAGATGAGGTCGTAAGAAGTCTTGGAATACCCCTTCACAACGCGTTTTATAGGGACTTTATCTGTTACTACAACAAGAAACCCTTACTCTGCCGTGTGTTCCTCTCTAGAGATGGAAAGAGAGTAGAGTACATAGTACTGGCAGCTTTCCAAGCAGGCGTTCTCTCATCAATAGTTCATGCTCTGGAAAAGGCTGGATGGAGCAAGGTATTCTTACTCGAAATCGCAGCCACAAGACACTCTCCCTGGCGCCATATCGAGTAGCCAAACTAAACTGTTCTAGGCTTTCTGGCAATCACAGCGTAGCCCTCGAGGACCTTCTGAATGTAGAAGCCGGCCGCCCTCAACCTTCTAACGATTCCCCGCTGCAGATCTATCCCCCGCCGACTCTTGGGCGCCCCCGTGTAGTGAAACAACGTACCTCCCGGCTTGAGAACTCTATACAGCTCCCTATAAAAGACCTCAGAGTATAGTTCGCCAGCTAGTGCAAAAGTCGGTGGGTCATGCATTATCTTGTCGAAACTGCTATCTGGTAGTTCGCCTACTATTTCTGACGCATCTGCCAGTACTATGTTAATATTGGAAGACTCTAGCTCCCGGCTCCAGGGGTTATATCTTGCTAATTGCAGTACGTTTTCATCCTTCTCTATGGAGAGCACGCGAGCTCCGCATTTGACACTATGAATGGCAGTATAGCCTAGGCCTGTACCTATTTCAAGAACAAAATCTCCTTTTCTGACCCTTAAAAGCCGCACTTTTCTTGCAGCATCCCTCCAAGGCGTTGTGTCTTTTATGTTATGCATATGGATTCCGCTTATCTCAATAGTAGGTGCTGTGTAAGCACCGACCGCACGTAGTCGATAATAGTTATCCGTGCTGCGTATCTCTAGAGGTAGCCACTCGGAACCATTTAGAGAGTAGAAAACCGTAGTCCTACCTCTAATCAACTCGCTGAGGAAATTCAAGTTCAGCTCCGCGGAACCTATATTCAAAAAGTAAGCACCGGATCTCTCAGCCAAGTCGGCATGTACGAAGCTTATCCCTAGGTCTAAGCTTACTTCCAATGGGCCTGGGGGCTTCGCCATTAGCTCCTCAAGTAAAAACGCGGTGACCCAAAGCCCTTCTTTCACGGGGCTGAAGACATACCGCTCCCTATTTGCTAGCGCATCTCTACTTCTTTCTGGCATATTCCGCACTTTCCAAAGAGTTTTCTATAGCATATCTCACAGTATAATACTTCGCAGTGAGGGCAGTAGTAGATTATGTCGCTTCTATACAGTTTCTTGCCGCATCTGACACAACGCCCTACCACTAACGGTTTAGGGACGTAAGCCATACTGTTCACCCGCGCTCGCCCCTTAAGTCCCAGGGGCATATAAAGGCTCCTTAGCTTTGCTAAAGAAGCTTAAGTTTGCCTGTAACCTTATCGATTTCCTCCGAGGGTGCTGGGCCTATTGCAAGCGCTGTTACGGTCCCTGGATCGAGCTGGGTTAGGCCAGCGTCTCTTATGAGCACTACTGGCAACTTTAGTTCCTCTGCCTGCTGTTTAAGTCTGAGCAACTCCTCTAGACTGTCAGCTCTCAATACTACTTTCTTCTGACCAGTGCCAAGCCACTGCTCGAACCACTCTCTTTTCTCGCGCTGAGCTTTCAGAGCTGCACTGACTGCAGCATGCGCTACTTGTGCTGCCAGCTTGCCCTTGCCCATCTTAATGTCTGTCCGAACTACTATTACCTGCTTAATTTCGCTCATTCTAGCCTCTCTTGTAGCCTATCTTCCTTAGGAACTCTATCCTCTCGCGCTTGTCCTCCTCGCTTTCAACCCCTAGGGGAGTAAAGCCGTCGACTACACCTATGAGCGCACGTCCCTGATCGGTCACAGCTATGATAGCCTGCACAGGATTGGCGGTAGCGCAGAAAATTCTTAAGACCTCCTGCACCTGTTTGAGCGCCGTTAGGACATTTATCGGCCAGGCGTCACGTATCAGTATTACGAATGTGTGTCCAGCTCCTATTCTTTGAGCGTTCTCTATTGCTGCTTTTATTAATTCCTCATCGTTACCGTCATACCTTATCAATCTTTTACCCGATGCTTCACAGAACGCTATACCAAACTTTATGCCTGGAACGCTTGTGACTAAGGCTTCGTAAACGTCCTCTACGGTTTTTATGAAGTGCGCCATACCCACAATGATGTTAGCCTTCTCAGGTATCTCTAGCCTCACGACCTCTAAGCGGATTACCTCGCTCATACATTTATCCGGGTTTTCTGGAGGGAAATTAATCATTCGGCGAATTTTACGCAGCTGGCGGGAAAAGCGATTTAAGAACATGCCGCCGGTAAATGGTGCGCGGGATAAGTGAAGAGGTGAGTTAAACCGTGGCAAGCGAAGGAGAGTGGGAGATAGGAGAAGTCTCACTACCTCTGATAGAGGCCTTCTACATCAGTGTGGAGAGCATAAGGAAGAGGTTCGTGAGAGCAGCTATCACGGCAGCCTCTGTCACTTTAGGTATAGCATTCTTAGTATCGCTGCTCCTAATGGCCTCTATTCAAGTTGGAGGAGAGGGTGCAGAACCTTACATGTACTGGTTGCTATTCATATCGCTTCTTGTGTGCGGTGTAGGCATTACCAACACAATGCTGATAGCCGTAGCCGAGAGGTACAAGGAGATAGGTACGTACAAGACCTTAGGCGCGCTGGATAGACACATACTTGAGCTATTCTTGCTAGAGGCGATAATAATTGGTGGTGTAGGGGGGCTAACAGGCTACATAGGCGGCTTAATAGCGGGAATAGTTTATGCAGCCTCCAATCAAAGGCTCTCCGCCCTCTTCGAAGTGCTTACGTCATCGCAGGCCAACGTCCCACTCTTCTCTGGACTCCCAGCCGCGTTGGGCCTATTTCTACTCAGTATGACCCTTGCGATAGCACTCAGCTTAGTAGCCACACTCTATCCCGCCTATTATGCAGCAAAACTTAAGCCTGCAGAAGCACTTAGATATGAGATCTGATACAGTCAGGGGGTGCTGTAATTGTCCGTTCACTATGAGTACACGGTCGAAACAGAAGACCTAGCCAAGTACTACAAGATGGGAAGCTACGTAGTGAAAGCACTGGACGGCATAAACCTCCGCATTAGGCGTGGAGAATATGTCTCGGTAATGGGCCCTAGCGGCTCCGGAAAGACTACACTGTTCAACATGATAGGCGGGCTTGATAGGCCCACACGTGGTAAGGTGTACATAGACGAGGTTGACATCAGCAAGCTAGATGCCTACGAACTGGCATGGCTACGCGCCAGGAAGATAGGCTACATATTCCAGACATTCAACCTAATACCGGTATTAACAGCCTTAGAGAATGTTATGCTACCTATGATATTCGCGGGTGTTAAGCGCGAAGAACGTATTAGGAAAGCTAAGGAACTCTTAACGATCGTCGGCCTCGGAGACAGACTCCACCATAAGCCTGCCGAGCTAAGCGGAGGCCAGCAACAGAGAGTCGCTATAGCCAGAGCCCTTGCGAACGACCCTGCCATCGTACTAGCCGATGAGCCCACCGCTAACCTAGACCTCCATACGGGGCTAGAAATCATAAACCTACTGAGGAGGCTTAATAAGGAGAGGGGCGTCACCGTAGTAACCGCTACTCACGACCTGAAGATGATAGACGTTAGTGACAGAATAATTTACCTAAGAGACGGCAAGATCGAGCGCATCGAAACTAGAGCGGAGATAGCCGTTGAGGCAGAAGAAGAGTAACTACAATAGAAAACCAAGTATTATCTTAGGCAAGACGTGTTTCTCGAATTCCTCCCACGAAATCTCGACAACATTCGTCTTACCACGCTTTACAGCCTCCTCTATGGCCTCTAAATGATAGCACTTTCTCCGCCGCCTAGTTAGATACGTGTTAAAGAAGAAATCCGAGCACGCACAGTAGGTCTTTGGGATCACAACGTACGCCCGAGTACCACGTCTAGATAGCACACAGTATACATCTAAACCATGCTCGATGCGATAGATAATTACTCGTCTTTCGTGTACTGCACGCTTGGCGAGAGATAACCGTTTTACATCAGTCTTCGTACTGGTAGGTTCCTTTGTACCCTCCACCCGTCCCCCCTCTTACCCTTATGAAAACCAGTTGTGCTATCCTCGCATTACGGTAAACGGTGATGCCAGCAGGGTTAAAGACTACTAAAAGGGCTTTACTGCGACCGCTGTAACCAGGATCCCACAGTGCTGTGAAGAGAGAAGCCCCCATTCTTAACAAGCTTGAACGAGGACGAGCTATAGCAGCAATATCGAGCGGGAGGTTAACTCTTTCATTAAAACTCACTACATAGGCCCCTGGACGTAGCTTTACTTTACCATCAGTATCATCGAAGGTTATTGGCTCCCAATCAGGTATTACGCGCCTTTCGTTACTGAAGTCTATGACCCCCTCCCCCTTAAGCGAGTATACGCTATTGAGCGTTAAGTCGAAGCCCGCAGGCTGAAGCTGTTTTTCTAAATCGATATAATCCTCTACCAAGGGAGGGACCGACTTTAACAATTTGAGTATTTCCTCCCGACCTAAGATCAAGCCTTTCCCCCGACAAACGGGTTTAAGGAACTAGCCTAAACCTATCTCTCGGGAATAGTACGACTTCACGTATGTTGGTTCTCCCAAGAATCTTCATTAGTAGTCTGTCGAGTCCTAGTCCAAAGCCCCCGTGAGGTGGCATGCCATACTTAAAGGCCTCCAGATAGAAGTTGAACGACTCTACGCTGAGCCCCTTTAGCCTAATGTTCTCCAGCAGTTTGTCGTACCTGTGCTCCCTCTGGCCGCCAGAGGCTAGTTCTAGTCCCCTGTAGTCTAAGTCGAACGCAGCGCTAAGCCCTCCTTCCTTCCTCATTATATAGAATGGCTTAATCTCCCACGGGTACTCTGTTATGAAGTAGGCGTCGAAACCTTCCTCGGCCATGGCCTCCCCTATAAGTGCCTCTGTCCTAGTGTCTAAGTCCTCTCCGTACTCAATACTTGCGCCCTTACTGCGCGCTATCTCTACCGCCTCATCGTATGTCAGCCGCTTGAAAGGTCTCCGTGGAGGTTTAAGACTTACACCCAACAGGCTAAGCTCTTCCTTCGCTTCGCGGCCTATTCTCTCAAAGACATAGCATATCAGGTTCTCAAGTAAGGCCATTATATCTTCAGGGCCGTTTATGAAGGCCATTTCTGCGTCCACGCCCCAACTCTCATTTAGATGCCTAGTAGTGCTGAACTTCTCGGCCCTAAAGTAGGGCGTTATTTCGTATACTCGAGGAACTC
>CAZPLI010000014.1:0-18941 GCA_964587325.1 uncultured Thermofilaceae archaeon
GCTCTGGCAGGTTCCAGACCTTATCGGCGAGCTGAGGAGAGCTATGAGCCTTGGGCCGCGGGTAGTAGTAGGCTACCACTCGTACGCTTTGGGGAGTCGGATTACGCTTACAGTTGGCAGGAGCGAAACTTGCGACGTTCATATCGAGGACCCCCACAGGTACTTAGACCCTGTTCACGCGGTGATAGTGCTGCAGGGAAGCTACGCAATGATCGAGGACAGGGACTCACTTAACGGGGTGTTTCTATACCGCGGCGGCCAGTTTGTCCGCGTGAGGAGAGCCATTCTCGGAGACGGTGACATAGTGGCTCTATGTTACTCAAAGCGCAAAGGACCCTACGCTCTCATTAGGTACTGGTCCTTCTAAGTAGCACAGGCTGAAGCTTATATCCTCGCAAAGTGAAAGAGTGCATCGGTGGTACAGGGTGGTGGAGGCCGCGAGCTTGGAAGACCTGGTAAGGTTCCTAGTGGCCTGGCTGGTGAGCGGAGCCGTAATATACGCAGCCGTTAAGCTGTACCCCGGTAGGCAGGAGCGGGAGAGTTTTGCTGCCTGCCTCGTAGCTGCTCTCTTAGGCGAGATAGTCTACACAGCTTTCCACCTAGTGCATCTCCCTCTAGCCTCGCTACTGGCCCTCTTCGTGTGGCTCTACGTGATAAAGAAGATGTTCAACGTGGGCTGGCTGGGTGCCGCTGTAATAGCGTTCCTAATCTACGTGTTAAGCGCAATAGTAGGCCTACTAGGAATCCCAAAGTTACTGTGAGCTACCGCGCCGAGAGAACACTACTGCCAATAGGTTCCTCTTGAGCACCTTAGCGCGGGGGTCCCACAGCAAGACTTCACCCGCGAGCCCGGCGTCGGCGATGTCCTTGCAGAGCTCACGTCGCGAGTACAGGTGGTAGTAGCGCAGCATCGTCCGTTCGCGCTTCCTCCAGGGAACCATCACGTCGCCCCATGAAGCTCCTCTCAGTACCCATTTAACAGCGGTAAGGAGATTCTTGGGATGGTACCTGTACCACACCACGACAAAGCCTCTGGCGTTACGCTTGAGTACTCGACCTATCTCCTTGAGAGTAAGTACTCTCCTTTGTCTACCGTACAAGTGGTGTAGAACTGCAGCTGCAATCACGCAGTCAGCACACCTATCCCTTAGGGGGATTAGGGGAAGGTGTGCGGCAATTGGGTGAACTAGGTGAGCAACCCTCCGCCTTCGAGACCGCCTTGCCAGTACTCTCAGCATGCCTAGAGAGGAGTCCACAGCGACTACCTCAGCGCCTCTCAGTGCAAGCCTACACGCGATCTCCCCCGTCCCAGCTCCTGCGTCGAGCACTAGGCCCTTCACTGGGCCGATAGTCCTCGTTAGCGCGTCGTACCACCTGCCCCTACCCCTATCGTAGTATGAGGCGACCTCATCGAAGACCGACACAACGTGATTTCTCTCGACCCTGTACCACTCCATACGCCAGAAATAGAGAGGCGACTAGGAAAGGCTCTTCGCTTAGTGGAAAAGTGTTATTATGAAAAATTACTACGTTATTTGGTGACACTCTAATGGCTGGGGGGCATGACGTCGTCGTAGCGATACCCTCCTACAACTGTGCTCACACCATAAACTACGTCGTGTATCAGGCGGCTAAAGGACTGGCCACTTACTTCCCCGAAGCCCGTTCGCTAATCCTAGTGTCGGACGGCGGGTCAACGGATGGCACGCGCGAAGTAGTGCGCGCAATGAGACTCCCATTCAAAGTCGACGTGGCAGTTGAGGAGTACCCGGGCGTGAAGGGCAAGGGCAGCGCGATCAGGTATGCATTCGAGAGAGCGCTTGAGGAGGGGGCAAGAGTTGTAGTGATGCTGGACAGCGACTTACGAAGCGTGACGCCAGAGTGGGTTAAGCTACTCGGCGAGCCATACTGGGGCCGCTATGACTTGATCACGCCGCTCTATGTGCGGCATAAGTACGACGCGACCATAACTAACCACCTCGCCTACCCTCTCACTCAAGCGCTTTACGGCGTCGACGTCAGGCAGCCGATAGGAGGAGACTTCGGCCTCTCCTCGAGCCTTATTGAGGAGCTCCTCAAAAGCCCCCTGTGGGAGACTGAGTACGTCCCCAGATTCGGCATCGACGTCTTCATAACGAACACCGCGCTCGCCAAGGGCTACAAGGTAGCACAGGCCGAGCTCGGAGTAAAGGTACATGAGCCTAAGGACCCCGCCGCGCACTTAGAGTCCATGTTCAGAGAGGTTGCTGGCTCGCAGTTCTCTGTCGCAGTAGAAATGGCAGCGTCATGGCTAAGAGTCAGAGGCGTGCGGGAGACCGAGGTGCTGAAAGCCGGTCGTGTGTGGAGAGGGGCACAACCAGTAGAGGTTTGCCCCGAACTCTCACTCAAGAAAGCTAAGTCGTCGCTTAAGGAGCTGCGAAGCAAAGCAGTCTCTGTAATTGGAGAAGACCTTTACAGGGAAGTACTGCAGTCTCTCGAGAGCCTCCCAGGAGGCGAGGGAGTGAAAGACGAGCTGTGGGCTGAGGTCGTCTACTCGCACCTCTTAGCTTTCCGCAGCGGAGAGAAGAAACTTGTGCTTAGCTCGCTACACGCCTGCTGGCTAGCTAAGGTCGCTACGTACCTCTACGAGGTAGCAGACCTGAGCGACGAGGAGGCTGAGAGAGTAATTAAGAGAGAAGCCAAAGCCTTCCTCCTAAAGAAGAAATACCTTGTAGATAACTGGTAAGAGAGTTACTCTAGCACTAAGACCTCGTACTCGTGCAGGCTAGGTACTGCTACTCTTAGGACTCCGTTTTTCTGCTCTATGGTGAATTTTGCTCCTGAGAGCGGAGAGTAAGCCTTCTGGAACTCTCCCTTTCTCACAACCACACTGAGCCCTGCTAAGGGCACTACTGATGAGGGTGGGTGAACGCTCTCAGTAGTGCTGGCCCATCCTCTAGTTCTTGCAGTGTTACCTCTCACTATTACTCTGCGGTCAAAGGTCAGGTTTAGCAGGTGCACTATCAGTTGGCCGCTTCTCCTATAAGCCTCGACCTGTAGGAGCCCGGGCCCTTCAACCTCTATCGGCGGCGTGCCTCCCGCCCACAGCACCGAGCCCAGCATGAGCGCCTCGAGATCAGGCATACCTGTCCTCCAGTATAGCCTGCCCAGCTGTCCAGAAAAGTACACAGTACGCGTCCCGCTCTCTCTGACCACTACAGCGGGAGTGTTGAGCTCGGCGCCTGGCTGCGGCGGCGACCTCCCGTTCTCATACTCGTACCCGAAGCAAGTCCTCGGCGCTACGACTCTAGCAAGAGACTTGGCTCCCTCAAGCAGGGAGACCCTAGCGTGGTTAGCGATGTTTACGGGCACTCTCGAGTCGACGAACTCTCTGTCGAAGTCCCCCCACAGCACTAGGGAGCCCTCCTTCAGCCCGCCGAGCGCCTCGTGGGGCTCTGCCACTCTAACGTAGGACCAAGGTAACTCTATGAGTCCCTCGTAGCTGACTCCTAAGGTCTCGGAGAGAGCGAACTCCTCTCTAAAGTCGCCCAGCTCATTCATTATAGACGTGAGGTACGTTGCGACGACTCCCCCCTTCTTTGAGAAGTCAGCAACTGCTTTAGCCCCCTTCTCGCTTAAGGAGTAGGCGTTAGCCAGTACTAATACCTTGAAACCATCGAGTTTTGCCTCATCTAGGTCCGTATCGCACACATACGTCACAGGCACTCTACGCCAAGTGAGCGCATAGTAGAAGCCCCTGAACGAGTCCGTCACGTGATCGGGCCTGTCCCTACCTCCCCAGTCTCTGCTCCTGTTGGAGAAGAGCACAGCTGCGTAGCGTATAGGCTTGGCGTCCTCCATGTACTCCTCCAGCACCTCTAGCTCTTTGAAGACCTGGGCGACCCCTTCGTCAACCCTTGAGTCGCTCGTGAAGGCCGTGCTGAACACTAAGTACAGAGGATAACCTCCCGCTACGAAGGCCTCTCTCAGCCCCTGCCTGATGGCCACTGGCGTAGTGACAGTAGTCGTTAGGCACATGTGGAACGAGTTACGCGAGGCCCATACTGGCTTGCCTCCACTGACTGCTAGGGACAGCTTAACCATCTCCGCGATGAAGCCTGGAGGCTGGTAATCTGCCTCAGAGCACTCTGCGAAGACCACATCTATGTATTCTCGCGCGAGCTCTACGATCCTGTTAGCCCTCCCTCTCCAGCCTAGCGGGTGACTGTTGTATACTAGCACGGCATCCTTTCGCTTAGCCTTAACCGCTCTGTAGACCTTCTTTATGCCGTCAACGTTGACCTTGTACCTCCACAGGAAGGACTCCCTATATACCGTGGACTCCCAATCGGGCTTCTGAGGCAATTCTGAGCCTCTCTCGCGCCTATACCTCTCCCTACAGTACTGGCAGAAGCAGGCCCTGTCAGCATCTGGCATGTACCTGAAGGAGTCTAGAAACACGCCGCCTACGCCGTACCTTAACACTTCCTCGGCCTCTTTGATCACTATGTCAGTGAAGGGACTGTTAAGGCACATGAGAGGCCATCTTATGGGGCCTTGAGACTTTGATGGGTCTGTGTCCATAGTTATCACGGAGCCGTCTGCCTTTCTCTGAGCCCACTCGGGATGCTTCTTGTAAAGCTCGGGGTTCGTAGTATGGCCTATCATTGCAACGACACGTATCCCGTACTTCTTGGCCTCCTCGACTAGCTCCCTGAGCAGGTCCCTGTCCTTGAGCTTCGAGTGCTTCCTGGCCACGTAGCTGTTGTAGTACGCCCTACCCCAAGCGTCCCTAGCGAACACTACGATCGTGTTAGCGTGGATCCTCCTCGCGAGCGCTACTATGTCGGCACCCCTGATCTTAGCCGCCTCGCCCGCTAGGGCGTCCTCAAAGTTGAACTGTAACACCCTAGTGTAGGGGAACTTACCCAATTACTCCACCTCCTTTAGTAAGACCTTCTTAGTTGCAAACTCCTCTACTATTGCGTCGGGCCCCCCGGCTCTTACTCGGGCGCCTCCTGACTCTATGACGAAATGCACTAGGCCCGTAGTCATGTCCATGACCACGTCAACGACCTTGCCCTCAAGCACGCCCTGCTTACCTGTGTCTACCCACCTACCTTCGAGCCGCGCCCAAAGCTGCGTACCGCTCTCTAGAAGCTTCATCGCCTCCAGCACCGCGATCCTAAACATTGTGAAGGAAGCCGGGAGACTCACGACCTCATCGCGCACGGGCTTGCTTCTTATCCACCTGTTAAAAAAGTCGTGTAACAGGTAGTCTATGAGCGCTGGCTCCTCGATGAGCAAGCCGTAACCCGGCTTAGCGCGAGGGCCTAGCCTACGCTGCGCCAGCACCCCCTGCTCTGAGTCTTTCACGACCATCAGGTCACCGGACACTGCTACCTTCACCTTCTTAAGGGGCTTAAGGAGATCTAAGTCGAGAACCTCACCTGGCACTTCGTATGCAATCACGTAGACTGCTACTCCCCTCTCCTGCACGCTCACGAGATCCCCAACTATGTCTCTTAGGAACCGTGGCCCGCCGCACACGGCTAGGTCTATTTTTGCCTGCCTAATAGTGTCGCGGAAGCGCCTCACCAAGCCCTTATAGCTCCTAAGCATCCACACCGTGTACTCGATGGGGGGCGGTGTCTCCCTCTCTATACTCTTCAGGTAAGCTACGGCCCTCTCCTTGAGGGACTTCATTTCCTCCTCGAATATGCCCACGAGCACGTCGGGCTCTACTGCCCTGTAAAAGGCCGGTTTGCCCTCGCTGGCCTCAACGAGCCCCTTAGACTTCAGCCTCTCTAGAGACTCGTAGACCTGTGGTCTATGCTTCCCAAGCTCCTTGGCCAGCCCTGTTATGGTCAGTGGCCCGCGCATCAGCAGTATCGCGTACACTTCTGCATCATGACGAGTCAGCCCTAGGCACCGGAACAGGTCCTCAAGATCTTTGACTGGCATCTCCCGAACCTCCCTTTAAGAACTTGTATGCAAGATTTATTAATACGATTTTCCCATGAAACCCTCGGAGTGAGATTATGCCCCTGCAGAAGAAGACTCTAATAATCGCTGCTGTGGTCATCATTGCCATCATCGCCATACTCGCCTACGTCTTCATGCCTAAAGGCCCCACTAAGATTCTTTGGGCTTCTACCCAGCTCTGCCCGACTAAAGAGAGAGCGTTCGTCGAGCGAGAGCTACTCCCCGCGTTTAAGAAGGAGACAGGGATCGAGGTCGAGTTCATACCTATCTCTTACGCGGACTTAGCTTCTAGGATCGAGGCTGAGGAGAAGGCTGGCAAAGTGACGATAAGCGTAATAGCCGAGCTACACGGCGGCATCGACATGTTCGCTGCCAAGGGGTACCTCGAGGACCTAACTCCCTTCGGCACTCTCCCCGGCAGGAGCTTCCCCGCAGTATTGGAGAAGTACTCCAGGATACACGGCATTAAGGCCTACGTACCCTGGCTGACAGCGACCTATGTGATGGTGATTAACAAGAAGGCGTTTGAGTATTTGCCGCCGGGTCTCAGCGAGAAGGACGTCCTAGAGGGCACCGAGAAGTGGACTTATGACGCCCTTCTGGCCTGGGCCAAGAGCATCTACGAGAAGACTGGCGAGAAGAAGCTAGGCTTCCCCGTCGGCCCGAAGGGCCTGTGGCACAGGTTCCTACACGGCTACCTCTACCCGTCCTTCACCGGCGCTCAGGTCAAGTACTTCGACAGTGACGACGCCGTCAAGCTATGGGAGTACCTCAGGGAACTCTGGAAGTACGTGCACGAGTCCAGCACTACCTGGGACGCTATGGCTGAGCCTCTGCTGAAGGAGGAGGTATGGATCGCCTGGGACCACACGGCGAGGATTAAAGACGCTATTGTCAACAAGCCTGATCAGTTCGTGGTAGTCCCCGTACCTAGAGGGCCGAAGGGCAGGGGCTTCATCCTAGTAGTCGTAGGCCTGTCTATACCGAAGAACGCCCCGAACAAGGAGGCTGCTTGGAAGCTCATTGAGTACCTGACCAGACCGGACGTCCAAGTGAAGATACTGCAGAACGTTGGCTTCTTCCCGAGCACTAACGAGGCTGTAGGCAAGATACCCAGCGGCCCGCTTAAGATTATGGCCACCGGCGTGAACAAGCAGGTAGGTAGCAAGGACGCACTGCTTGCCATGATACCTAGCTTAGGCCCGAAGGGCGGCGAGTTCACTGGAGCCTACAGGCAGGCCTTCGAGAGGATAGTCCTCAAGGGCGAGGACATTAAGACTGTGATCAGCGAGCTAGGGCTTAAGCTGAGAGACCTCTTCAAGGAGGTAGGCGCTCCGTTACCGCCGCCGGACAGCGGCTAAAGATGAGTAACGTAATAACTCTCTCCTCTTCTTTTTATTTCTCTTTTACAAGTTCTGCGTGAGTGATACTCATGTCCTCAGAGACCTCCAGTAGGCTGAGGATGCTGATCCCCTACATCCTGCTGGCTCCGGCTCTGGGCTACATGGCGGTCTTCGTGGGCTACCCCCTCATCGAGGCTATAGCCTTAGCGTTTCAGGATCCCGACACAGGAATGTTCTCGCTAGTAAACTTCGAGACACTTACTCAGGACTTCCATTTCTGGGAGGCGCTAAGGTTCACTTTCATGCTTGCTGCGATAATAATACCCCTACAAGTCCTGCTAGCGCTCTCAGTCACCTTACTCTTAAGCACGAGGTTCAAGGGCTCCGACCTCGTGCTCTACATCTTCGTGATACCGCTGACGATAAGCGACGTCGCTGCGGCGCTGATCTGGTACAACATTCTCACTGGGAGCGGCTACCTTAACAGGCTCCTGCTCAACGTTGGCCTGATAGACAAGCCCATCCCGTTTTTTGGGTACGCTCACCGCGACATGGAGATCCTAGCGATAGTGATAACAGAGGTCTGGCGTGCCACAGCGATAGTCTTCGTGATACTCTTTGCAGGCTTCCAGATGATTGGACGCGACTACATCGAGGCGGCCGAAGTGTTCGGGGCGACACGGCTCCAGAAGCTGCGCCACATAATCCTGCCATTGCTCAAGCCCAGCCTACAAACAGCGCTGATCATCAGGACTCTCTTCGCACTCCAAGTGTTCGGCGTTGTCTGGATACTGGCCGGTAGGGACATACCGGTCCTCGCGGGCGAGGCCTACTACTGGCAGACCGAGATCAAGAACCCCAACGTTGCGGCCGCCTACTCCCTGATAATAGCGGCCTCGTCCGTGCTCCTAGGCTGGCTCTACATCAAGCTACTCAAGCCGGAGTACCTAGTCGAGAGGTGAGACTATGGCGCTGACTCCCGAGCAGAAGATGGCTCTCAAGAAACTGATCATCTACGCTGTGGCGACTATAGTCGTTACGTGGATACTTGCACCAATAGCTCTGATTACGATCTCAGCCTTCGCCGACCCAGAAGACTACTATAACATACAAAAGGTAATTCCAACAAGGTTCACTACTAGGAACGTCGAAGACCTGCTCTTCGTACTCAAGGGGTGGATCTCAACCCTGAACAGCGTCCTAGTCGCCCTCCTGACCATAGCAATAAGCTTCGCACTGGGGCTACCAGCAGGCTACGCTATAGCAAGGTACGTCTTCCCTGGCAGGGACATCATTAAGCTTCTGATAATAGCGCTAAGGATGTTCCCCGTCATGACTATGGCAGTGCCACTAGCAGTGCTCTACATCGAACTCGGTCTCTCCGACACGCTATTGGGAGTTGCCCTCGCGCATACCTCGATGGCGCTGCCGTTCGTCGTCCTCATAACCTCCAGCATATTCGTGAGCGTGCCTGTAGAGTACGAGGAGGCCGGCATGGTGTTCGGCCTCTCGCGCTCTGAAGTCTTCTTCAGGATAACGCTGCCGCTCGCCCTTCCAGGTCTCGCCGCTGCAGCAATATTCACGTTCGTTATGTCGTGGAACGAGGTGTTCATAGCCTCGATACTCACGCTGGTTAACAGGACCCTCCCGGCAGACATACTCGTGTCGGCTATGGCCGCGCCTGACCCCTACAAATTCGCCGGGGGCTTCATAATGGTGCTCCCGGCTATGACTTTCGTGTTTGTAGCTAGAAGGTATCTTGTGACCATGTGGGGTATTACCCTGAGGTGATCGGGATGGTAGAGGTCCGTCTTATTAACCTGACCAAGAGGTTTGGGAAAGTCGTAGCCGTAGACCACGTTAACCTAGACATCCGCGACGGCGAGTTCATGGTGTTGCTGGGCCCGAGCGGCTGCGGCAAGACTACCACGCTCAGGTGCATAGCCGGCCTGGAGATACCCGACGAGGGCCGCGTTTACTTCGGCGACGAAGACGTCACCTACCTCCCCCCGAAGGACAGAAACGTCTCAATGGTCTTCCAGAGCTACGCTGTCTGGCCTCACATGAGCGTCTTCGACAACATAGCGTTCCCCCTTAAGATCAAGAAGTACCCAGAGAGCGAAATCAAGCAGCGGGTTAGGTGGGCAGCCGAACTCCTAAGGATCGAGGACCTCCTAGACAGATACCCCCACCAGCTCAGCGGTGGCCAGAGACAGAGAGTGGCCGTAGCCCGCGCCATAGTTGTGGAGCCGCGCGTCCTGCTTATGGACGAGCCTCTGAGCAACCTAGACGCCCTACTGAGAGTAATGATGAGAAGCGAGCTGAAGAAGCTGCAGAGGAGAATCATGGTGACCACGATCTACGTGACTCACGACCAGGTAGAGGCCATGACGATGGCCGACCGCATCGCCGTAATGAACGAAGGAAAGATTATGCAGGTAGGGACTCCCGAGGAGATATACAACAGGCCCGCTAACCTCTTCGTAGCAGGTTTCATAGGCAGCCCGCGCATGAACTTCTTCGACGTAACCGTTGAGGAGAAAGACGGACAGATAGTGCTAGACGCTGGTGACTACACAGTACCTCTGCTCCCAGGCCAGAGCGAACTCGTCAGAGACTACGTAAGTAAGACCGTGACCGCCGGAATAAGGCCCGAGCACATATACGTAGTGGGACACGCCATACCCTCTGACGCTAAGACCCACGAGATCGATGGGATAGTCGACTTCGTTGAGCCTCTGGGTTCCGACACGATAATTCACGTCAAGATAGGCTCTCAAATGCTGCTAGTGAAGGTACCGGGCTCCTACAAAGCCGAGATAGGGGGAGAAATCAGGATAGCCTTAGACCTGAGACAGCTGCACGTGTTCGATAAGGACACGGAAAAAGCGATCTTTTAGCTGAGAACCAAAACTGAATAAAAATGGAGGGGGCTTGCAGCCCCCTTACTTCCCTACTATTTTGACTCGCTCTACTCTCACTGCAGGAGTGTAGACATCTAGTCTCTTTTCGACCTCTTTGCCTAGCCCTGAGATGTTCTTGAGCATCTCATAGAGGTTTGCAGACACCATGCACTCCTTCACTGGGTGGACTATCTCGCCGTTCTCGACGTAGAAGGCTTGCTTCGCGACTCCCGAGACCACCCCGTCTTGGAACCTCATGTCTCCCGAGAACCTCCTGATGTATATGCCGCGCTTGACTCCCTCTAGCAACTCCTCGAAGCTCATGTCTCCCGGCTCGATTACTGTGTTCGTGGGGGCTACGTCCAGTAGTGTGGCGGCGTTCCCTGTAGGCTCGACTCCCAGCGCGTTACCGACATACGTGTTGGATATGTACCTCTTGAGGACGCCGTGCTCTATGATTACAGTCTCTCTTCTCGGGGACCCCTCAGCGTCGAAGAGCGAAGACCTCGTGCCTCCCTCTAGTACGCCTACGTCCTTGACCGTCAGCCCTTCAAACGCTATCTGTTCGCCTAGTCTACCTGCGAGGGGGCTACTTCCCTTCCACACGTTGCTCGCGTTGTAAGCTGCGGAGAAGGTGGAGAAGAAGTCCCAGGCAACGTCTGGATCCATTATTAAGGTTCCCTCGAAGCTCTCAACAGGCTTAGCTCCGAGAGACTCGACCGCGAGCTTAGCTGCCCTTCTGCCAAGAGCCGCAAAGTCTACGTCCAGGCTCCTGCTCGCGTCTATGGCGAACGAAAAGCTCCCTATTTCCCCTGCCTCCTTAGCGACCGCTGAAATGTAGCCCCATATTAGAGTGCCACGCTCTTCGCCCCTGAAACCCGTCGTGGTCGCTAGGCCATGCTCAGAGACTGTGACCTCAACTAGGCCGTCAGATACCGAGACTCTCTTGTCAAAGCTGAGAGCAGAGTCGAGGGCACAGATAGCCATCTCGACTACTTCGCCTGCCTGAAGCCCTGCGAGTCTCTCGTCGTATAGGCCCCTGACACTGGGGAGAGGCTTAGGCTCGGGAAGCCCGCTCCAGTGTTCGTTAGGCCTCGACGCTACCGCGATCTTAAATGCCTTATCGACTATAGCCTCTACCTCCTCTCTGGTAGGCACAGTAGTGACGGCCGTGGCCAGCCTCTTGCCAATGATAACCGTGACTCGAACTGACCTGCTGACCGTCTGGTTAGCGCGCTTAACGTCGTTGTTCTCGAGCTCCACTCTCAGCCTGCGGCTGAGGCCATAGCTAGCTACGGCCTCGCTGGCCCCCAGGTCCTTGGCCTTCCTTATAGCCAGCTCGAGAAGCTCCATCATCACCTACCACCCACTATGATCTTACACCTTATGTGAGGACCCCCGCCGTCTACGGGGACTATTTGCATCTTGCCGCAGAAGCCCGGCGACTCTATCACCAGGTCCTTCCCCACCGCGTCCACGCTCTTGAGGACGTCTATTGCGTTACCCGAGACCGCCACGCCCCTGTAGGGCCTAACAAGTTCCCCGTTCCTTATCTCCCATGCCTCCTGTACCGCGAACATGAACTCGCCGTTCGAGTCCGCCTGCCCGTGAAGGCCCTTCTTAAGGTAAAGGCCCTCCTTAGTCTCCTGAATTATCTCTTCGGGATCCCAGTCTCCGGGGGCCATGTAGGTGTTCCTCATTCTCACTAGCGGTGCATAGCTGTAGCCCTGGGCCCGCCCGTTGCCCGTAGGCTTAGCCCCCATTCTGGCCGCAGTCTCCCTGCTCTGCATGTACTCTTTTAGCACGCCCTTCTCGACTATTACTACGTCCCTAGCCTTGACCCCCTCGTCGTCATAGGGCGTCCAGCCGAACGCGTGCTCGGGCCCCGGCGAATCGATTATCGTCACGAGCTCTGAGGCGACCTTCTCGCCCACTTTCCCTGTTAAGACCGTGCCGCTGAGCACCAGGTCTGCCTCCGCAGTATGGCCGAAGGCCTCGTGGACTATCAGACCCAGTAAGTCGTGGTCTAGGACCGCAGTGACTAAGCCGCCCTTTGGCACGGGCGCCTCTAGGAGCCTCACTGCCCTGTCGGCTGCCTCCTCTGCGACGGCAAGGAAGTCTTTCTCCTTGAACACTTCGAAGCCGCCTGTACGCGCGACTCTCTCATAAGCAGGGGTGACTACACCGGCCCTTGCTGCCGCCACGTAGGCCGTGGCCCTGACTCTAGCTCCCTCAATTACGATCTCGGCCCCCTCGCTGTTAACATAGTACTTCGCGAACACCGTGTCCATGTAGGCTACACGGTCATCCTTCACTCCCTCACGCGACCTTATCCTCTTGTCAGCGTCAAGGACAAGCTTTACTTTTTCCTCAACGGGGACATCAAGCGGGTTTATCCTTACGCTCGCTTTCACGGAGTCCTTAACAGCGCCGAACTCAGTGACAGCCCCTTTTTCCCGCCTCCTCGACGCAGAGGCCTTAGCCATCGAGAGAGCCGCCTCGAGTGCAGACGTTAGCGAGGCCTCAGTCAGCTCTTCGGTTGAAGCAAAGCCCCACGAGCCCCCGTAGAGGACTCTCACTCCTGCTCCCGCCGTAGAGCTGAAGCCAGCCTCCTCTACCTGCCCCCGCGAGAGCCTCACGTTTGTCGAGCGATGGACTTCTATCCTCACATCAACGAACTCGGCGCCGCGCTGGACGCCTACTTCCACAATCCTCCGCGCTAGGTCTAGTTGCCACATCGTAGGAAACAGTGACCTGGCATACTTATCCCTACCTGCCAGCCTGCGAAGCCCGTAGACTAGCCGAGACCTGACTAGCTCAAGACTCTTGCTAGTGCCTTAGGAAGGTCTGAAAGGTCTCTTAGCAAGTAGAAACGCCCGTTACCTCTCCGGGCCATCTCTCTGGCGAAACGCCACCACCGGCTCGGTACCGAGATTACGTGGAGCTCATTAAACTCTGAGGCCACGGGGAGAGGGTTTGGGCCAGCTGTCCATTCCCCGTCAGTCACCATGAGAGCCCTAAACTCTGAGTAGCCAGCCTCTCTCAGCTCTTGTAGCGATCGGTTCAGAGCCTCATAGAAGTTGGTGTAGCCCTCGGGGTCCAAGCCTAGTACTTGCCGGGCGAGTTCCTCGCGCGTGACGCAGGAGCCGAAGCTCTTGATTACGCTCACACCCTCGTTGAACGCTAGTACGGCGAGCTGGTCGCTGGGGAGAGCGTAGGCCAGCGTCGCCGCGACGAGCGTGGCTGCCACTATCTTAAAGCCGGACATCGATAGGCTTCGATCAACTAGTAACACGAGAGCACCGCTGCCCTTCTCTCTAGTGAAGACTACAGGCTCCGGTAGGGTAGGCGCTCTCTCTAGGAACCTCTCAACAGTAGCTTCTACGTCTATATTGTCGTGACTCCAGCTTGCTACGTGCCGATAGAGCCCACCTCTCCTCCAGCGGCCTCCTCTTATTGGTGCAAGCTTTAGGACGGCCTTTAAGGCGTAGGCTCGTGCGAGCTTTCTCATGTCGGCGGGGAGGTAGAACATGACTCTGGCAAGCGCGTCTAGTCCTCCAAGACCCTGACTTGCCAGCTCCTTTAGGTCCTCTACGGTCACTAGTAACGCGGCTCTTCTCGGGGCTACGCGCGATAGCTCCTTTAACTCGTCACAGTGTCCTCTCTCGCTCTTTCTCTGCTGCTCCCGAGCCTTAGAACCCCTACGTGGCGCCCTCCCTTTAGTCTCAGCACCCTCATAGAGCTCTCGAAGGAGTTCCCGTATCACTTCGTCAGGGTCGACTTCCGGGTCGGCTGGCCAGACCTTTCCAGAGACGCCCATCAACGCGGCTCTCTCAAGGTCCTCATAGCTTAGCTCGCCGCCTGACAGGACCGCTAGGCTCTCGGCCACAAGCACCATGTCAATAGCTCCTCTGACCGACGCACCCATTCTAAAGGCGGGGTGGCCTCTAGTCCTACGGACGAGGTCTACGGCTAGCTCTATCAGCCACTCCCTGCGGCTCCCAGTCTTGGCCCTGACTATCCGGATCTCATCCTCTCTGCTCTGGTAGTCCATTCTTAGCCTCACGAAGCGTTCGAGAAGCGCTCTGCTTATCCTCCCAGCACCAACCTCGTCGTAAGGGTTTATGGCCGCTACTAGGCGGAACGTGTCCTTGGCTTTCACTATGCCGAGCCTCGGTATGCTAATTTCCCTCTCCTCTGCTGCCATTAGGAGTACGTTGTAAGCTTCCTCCGGCATCCTGTTGAGCTCCTCAATGTAGAGTATGCCTCCCTCGCGCATGGCCTTGAGCAGCGGCCCCTCTTCGAAGAACTCGGGCTTAAAGCCCTCAGCCATCACTTTCGCTGGGTTGAAGGTCCCCACGAGCTTCTGGGGGGTAAGGCTAGCGTTGCCCTCCACAAGGAAGAAGGGGAGTCCGCTCTCCTCGGCTATTGCCCTTAAGATCGTGGACTTGGAGGTGCCCGGTGGGCCCTCTAACAAGACATTGCGGCCAGCGGCTAGGGCTGCCAGTATGGCTCTTATCTCGTCTCTACGGCCCACAAGCCTTCTACATACCCTCTCGTACAGCTCTTTGCTTGCGAAAGGGCTGGCTCTCGCCACGCTCTCCCCCAACTCACTCAAAGAGACATGTTGCTTCTCATAGGTCTTTTTACAGGTCCCCATGTATCTTTCAAAATACGACCAGCTGCGAGGTAGGTGGATATACCCCTAGTGTGGATATACCCCTAGTATTGCTTATCTCGCACTGTTACTGCCTTACAGAGACGCGTCGCTCAGAGTAGGAGTAACCGGAGTGGGATAGTTATAATTAGTGGGAAACCACTTATGTAAATAGTGGGACTCATGATTACAAGAGTCGACGCCAAGGGCAGGGTGCTAATCCCGCGCGAAGTGAGAGAAGCGGCGGGCATTAAGCCAGGAAGTAGAGTGAAAGTCTCAGTAGGGGGGCGCGGAGTCGTAGTCATAAGGCTAGTGGAGCGAGACCCCTCAGAGGAATTAGCAGAGATACTGGGCGACTTCACGCTTGACAGGGAGACTCGTAGGAGAGCGGAGAGGCTGCTACTAGGTGAGCTACTTGACCGTTAGAGGGCCCGTTCTCGCAGAGACAGACTTCCTGTTCGGCCTCAGCAAGCGTGACAGGCTATACCCCGCGGTCATAAGAGTGCTTGAACTCCACAAGAGAGGCGAGATACGTATCAAGATCTCCTCTGCTGCGCCACTGGAAGTAGCCCTAGTGCTCCTCTCGCGGGGCTTCAGTCTCTCGACTGTTGTCGAGGCCCTGAGACTTATGGAGGAGAAACTGAACGAGTACCGCGTCCGCGAGTACGAGCCCCTAACGTTAGCAACTGTCCGGGAAGCAGTCAGACTAAGGACAGATCACGGACAGCTAACTCTCTTCGATGCCCTCCATATAGCGTTGTCTTCACAGACCGGGATTCCCCTGCTAACAGCAGACAAGACTATAAGAGAAGTTATGGAGAGAGAAGGCCTTCCGACGCTCAATTATAGAGACCTAGAGTAAGGTCAGGCGTTCGGCATGGCTAATGGCTAAACTAGCCCGTCAGCGTTCCTGAGACTCCGCGCGTTCTCTATTAGCAATTACTAGCTAGTCTGCCTTGAGCATCGTGTCCGTGCGCTATAGATATGCCTGTTAAGGCTCTGCTACTTTCGGCCTACACTTCCTGAGCCTAAAGTCTTTGATTTTGCCTTTCCACTCGGCGTCGAGACGTGTCTCAGTCTCTCTCCACTCTTTGACGAGCTTCAGGTTCCACTCCCAGACGTCCTCGTCTCGGACGTACATCGCGACTCTGCTCTTCTCGTCGACGTGTTTTAGCGTGTAGCCAGCCTTCTCCGCTATCTTGTTGCCAAACTCGAGTATCTCGTCGAGAGTGGGCATCGCCTCACGGGGCAGCCTCTTCTGGCTCTCACCGACCCACGTGTAGCCCTTAAGCTCTAGGAACTTTGGCTGTCCACGCTCTACGAGCTTCGCGTAGCCCTCTGGGTTGACCATGTTGAGGCCCCGGACCATTGTGAGTCTGAGTATTGTCCTTGTCGAGAAGCGGGGTAATAGGTCTAGGCTCTCCATTACGCGCTCCCAGGCGTCCGGGATTAGGGGGACTGCAGCCTTCTTGAAGGTGTCTGGGTCGGGCCCGTAGACGCTGACGTACAGGTTAGTCGGCTCTATTCTCCGCTCAAGCATCTCCTCGAGCCTCTCGGGGACTGAGCCGTTAGTCACGACGAAGGCTGTCATGCCGCGCTCTTTGACGACCTTGACTAGGTCCACTAGGTAGGGGTAGAGCGCGGGCTCTCCGTCGAGGCTTATAGCCATGTGTCTCGGGAACATGGCCTCAAGGAAGCGCTCCTTAGTGACTCGCGGGTTCCCCTTGAAGCCTATTAGCAGCTCTCGTTGGGCCTCGATGCACCCCTCAACTATCTCCTCGGGACTCTCCCATTCCCAGTCTTCCGGGAGAGAGAACCTACCCGGCAGGTGCATTCTCCAGCAGAAGACGCAGGCGAAGTTGCAAAAGTTGAGGTTAGGAGTCATCTGGACGCAGCGGTGGCTCCTGACTCCGTACCACCTCTTGTAGCAGAGAGGCCCTCCCCTCAGCGCGCTCTTAGTCCACCTACATATGGCTACTGCGCTGTGCCTCCCTACTAGCCTATAGCCAGCTCTTAGGTAGCGTTTGACTATCTCGGGCGCTAGCCTAGGTCCCATGACACTCCCATGATAATCCGCTCGGAGGGTGTAAAAGGCTGTCTACGCAGTCTCTCGGGCAAGGTGCATTGCAGCGAGAATGTAGGCGTACGGAACCCCGAATAGGGCCACTAGAACGCCTATGCTGCCTGCGGCTATCAGCACGTAGATGAGGAACACCACTAGGGGGACTTCTGGGCGCCTCCCTAGGGCCTTCAGCGTAGTGTCTATGCACTTACCTAGTGCCTCCGAGACCCTGCTACCCCCGGCTACCATTAGGAAGGCAAACGTGAGCGGTGTTGCCGCGACGGCTAGGCCTACGGCTGGCACCACACCTAAAACGAGGCACACTAAGCCAGCAATTATCCCTAAGACTATGAAGTCTACAGGCCTGTTCCTAACGTGACTCATTGCTCCCTCTAGCGACGCTTTCCGACCCTTCGCAACGTCTAAGGCCATTCTTGCCATGACGCCGAGGCAGAGACCGCTAACTGCGCCTCCCACTATGGCAAGCAACAGCAGGAGAAGCGGGGTAGCCACTAAAATTCCGTAGAAAACATGAGGCTTAAACGCAAGTAGGCCTACGAGACCTATGGGCAGGACTGCAAAGAGCACTACCAGCGCGATAACGTAGACTGCTACTATTAGCGCCGCCATAGGGATGATGATCTCAAGGTTCTTGGTGTAGGCGTTGAACGCCTCCTCTAGCAGGCTACTGGCCGGCATGTTAATGCTTCCCAGCTAGCCTGAAATAAAGCCTATGCCAGCGGCTAGGAAGCTCACCCCATAGTAGCCCATTGCTACGGACAGTAGGGCCAGTACTACTGCGAGCACGCGTGGGCTAGCCTTGGCTCCCCTAGACCCCATGTACGCAATCACAGAAAGCCACGCGAAGTCCATCCACACATGCGCCGCGTAGAGGGCTGCTAGTCCAAGAACCACGCCGCCTAGAGCCGTCACAGCGTCGGACACTAGCTTAGCACCAGCAGTAGCCCACCATAGCAGGAAGTGCGGGTTAAAGAGAGTGAAAGCCACACCAGCAGCTAAGGCGCCTCGGCCCTCGGCCGAACTCTCTGGTAGCTCCTGAGACCTAAGCGAGATAGCCGCCTTCAATGTGAGAAGTGCGTACAGTACTAGAGCTACTCCCCCGACCGTGCTCAAGAGCTTGCCTACGCTTGGAGACTCCAGCAAAGGAGCTAGGCCGAGCGCCAGCAGAACAAGAAGCGGGAGCTCTACCGCCATGTGGCCCAGCGCCACTCTCAGCCCAGCCCTCCACCCTCCCTTTGCACCCTCCGCTACAGTGGCAAAAGTCAGAGGGCCTGGAGACAGCACTCCAGCCGCAGTCAGTACGGTGACCTCCAGCACGAGGGACAGCGCGTCCACGCCTGACTACCCTGCAACTGTACCCTAAATACCTGCCCCTTACGTAATGGCCCCCTCGATACTCAATAGGAGCCTCTTCAGGTTTTCACCGAGCGAGTAGCCTCCTAGGCTCCCGTCGCTCCTGACGACCCTATGGCAGGGCACTATGATCGGCACAGGATTAGCAGCGAGAGCCCTAGCCACGGCTCTAGCGGCGCGAGGCCTGCCTAGCGCGCGAGCAACCCAAGCATAGGTCCTAGTCTCGCCATACGGTATAGCCCTAACGACCCGCCAGACCTCAAGCTGAAACGGAGCCCCCCTAAGGTCGAGAGGCACAGTAAAGACCCTCCTACGACCTCTCAGGTACTCATCAACCTGCCTAGCTGCCTCACGAGCGAGTCTCGACTCTCCCGAGCAGAGGACAAAGCCTAGGCGCGCCAGAGTCCTTCTCATGTCCTGAGTCTCGCCTAGCCCAAGAGCGGCGACACCACGCTTAGTCGCTGCCACCCACAGCTCCCCTATAGGCGTAGCCCTTGAGAACGCGCGTACCTCGATGGTTCTAGGGGGAACTCTTTTCCGCACCGCGGGCACCTCACATAGTTGCAGTCTCCGAAGACTGACATCGGGCAACTTGTGCACGCTAGGGCCCTAGAGTAGCCAATATCGAACCTGTACCC
>CAZPLI010000015.1:0-18855 GCA_964587325.1 uncultured Thermofilaceae archaeon
CCCGGTCATCCTCACGAGGAAATATGCAGCCATGCCTACAAACCCCACGGTGACCGTGCCAATGAGTACTGCCGCGAGCTCTACAGGGAAGGTGTACGTTCTTAGGTAGTTGAACCAGTTGTGCTCGTTGAAGTACGCAATAGACGCTACTGTGAGAATAACCGATAATGCGATTACGGCATAGTCTAGAGCCCTCATTCTAACTTCGCGCAGACTAGTCTTCTTCCCCGAGGAACCAAAGGCTCTAGCTTCCAAGCTCATAGCCAGCTGCTGCACTCTCTCCATTGACGATGCAAATAGAGGTATCATGCTCGGGATCAGAGCTGTTAAGCCTCGGGCTTTCATGCCCCGCGACTGCTGAGCCTGAATAATCGTGGTTGCCTCCTTCATAAGAATCGGGACTAGTTGGAGGGTTACGAGCGTCATGAAGCCTACAATGTAGGGGATCTTGATCTTAAGCAGCGATACGAAGAGGTCAACGGGGTGGGTCACTTGCACCATTAGCAGAGCGAATGCGCCCATTGCTAGTATTCTTCCGGCGAAGACGAGGCCGTAGTATAGCCCCTCGTGATAAGCTGTAAGGGGCCCGATTTTCATTATCGGCCTGTGCGGTGGGGGTATTGCTGGCCAGAAGGTCTGGAAGAAAGCCATAGCGAAAGCTGCGGGGACTAATATCATCATGCCCTTAAGGAACTCTTTGAACACGCCAGCCAGTACGGCGAGTATTACCGCGACACCTGCAAGTGCGAACAGTATGAAAGGGTTCATGAGAGGAAACACTACGATCAGGAGCTCTACTAGCAGTACCACCTTTGTGAGGGGGTTAAGTCTATGGAGAATTGAGTCGCCGGGTGTATAAAGGGTGGCACGGGCGGACATCTAGACCACCTAGCTATAGCCTTACTTGGCGGTTAATATCACGAAGCCTGCGGCTAGCGCTACGCCGATGACTATACCGATGATAGCGTACATTACCACTCTGAGCGGGGGCTGCTTAGTTATCTCTACTCTATAGCGCAGCGCAGGTGGTAGAGCCTCGACTATTAGTACGGCGAGGAACACTGAGAGTATCTTGTCAGCAAGGCTCGACAGGATGTTGCTTGAGAATACGGCTACCCAGAGCTGCGCACCCATCTGAAGGTACACGGCAGTCATGATGTCCGCGAAGTGACCGGTAGCTCCGCCGAACACGAAGACGTAGATTGGCACGGCCATGCTAGTTATGACGAAGGCGCTTATTATGCCCAGTAGCAGCAGCCTCGGGAAGTCCTTAGTCAAGCCTATCTTTGCTCCGTAACCCCATACTAGTGCGCCTATAGCGTTGCACGCGGCGAAGGGCAGGTACACGGGGTTGACTAGCAGGGCGATGGCTAGGTTAGTTATGACTCCTGTGAGCACTCCCCACCAGGGGCCTAGGACCCAGCATGTTACACAGGTGCCTATCATGTCAAGGAACACTGGGAGGTGTAGTACGTTGACTATATAGCCTCCGACGACGTTAATTGCTGCAGCAACAGGGACGAGAACGGCAATATAAGTTGGAGGTATACGTTCAGGAACCTCGCCCATATGCTCACCTCACTTTAGGTCTTGACGTGGGAGAACCATTTTAACCTCGATATAAGCTTTATGAGGTAGAAATATAAGCCAATATAACTCGTCTTTCTTGCCATGCTCTCACCGAAAAACCGAACTTGACTCAAAATCGGTGATTAGCTAGCTGTCTAGTATTCTTTCTCCTCGCCTGGCACTGCATTGTACTATTGTCACTCTACCTGAGCGCTAGGCACCCTCCAGTTGTCCGAGGACGCTGTCATTTGACTACTACAGGTCGACATAGCTTCTTTGACCAACTTCAAGGCGTATTCCTTAAGGCTTTCTAGTCTATTAGGATTGGATGTCTCGATAAAGCATCTGAAAACGGGTTCGGTTCCTGAGGGTCTTAAAAGTATCCAGTCGCCGTTCTCAAATATTGCTTTTACTCCATCTATGAGTATTAACTTCACATTTTCGGACTCCTTAAGTCTATTGAGCAGCACGCTTAGTACAGGGCCCTTTAAGTGATCTGGGCAAGGTATTGCAATTTTCTCTTGGAATAGTACAGGAAATTCGGATATTAACTGCGAGAGAGGGGCGTGCTCTGATATTAGCTGTAACAATCTGCCAGTAGCGTAAGCTGGGTCACCGTAGTAAATGTTCTGAGGCCAGATGTATTTTCCTGTTTCTTCGAAGGCAAAGATTGCATCGGATGTTTTGACCAAGGCCTCAGCCATAGCAGGCGGTCCTACCTTAGTGAATATGTACCGCCCGCCGTACTTTCTTACTACATATTCTATGACGCTAGACGTATTCACCGGACAGACTATGGTACCCTTTCTCTTCAGCAATTCGTATTTAGCGAATAGAGCTCCCATATAGTCTGGTGTCACAACATTGCCCTGCTCATCCACGAACACGGCTCTGTCTCCGTCCCCATCAATTGCGATACCGAAGTCTGCCTTTTCTCTCACTACTGTCCTTCTTAACTCGTCAAGGTATTGAGGTAAAGGGTTAGGCGGCCTTCTAGGGAAACGACCATTAACGTCCCCATTGATGACCGTCACACTACACCCTAGCTGCTCGAAAATTCTCGTGAGCACATGTACTGCCGGAGAGTGCCCGGCGTCTAAAACTACCTTATATCCTTTAAAGGCGCCTTCGCCGAAAGCGTCTAGTATATCCTCCACGTACGGTTCTTCGGCGCTCGCCGAGCTTACGTGCCCAACGCGGTATAGGTCCACGAGCTTATAGCCCTCGCCAAGCACTAACTCTTCGATTTTCTCTTCTTCCTCCTCGAACAGCTCTGCTGTGTCACCCTTAAAGAGCAAAATACCATGTATCTCTGGAGGTGTGTGAGACCCTGTAACAGCTACCGCTCCCTTGAGCAGCCTCCTCTTAGTAGCGTGTAGTATCGCCGGTGTGGACGCGATTCCAAAGTCTACGACGTTTACACCGCCTGCGAGGAGTCCGGCTACAACTGCGCTCTTTATCATAGGGCTTCCGAGCCTTGCGTCCATGCCCACTGCGACACTTCCGCTATTGCCTAAGAACGCGGCAAACGCTAAAGCCACTTTAACTGCCAGTAATGGAGTTAGCTTCTCGTCTATGAGTCCTCGTATCCCCGAAGTTCCGAATAGCCTCTTAGGCAAGACTAAGCACCGTCAGCGCAGGAGGCTCGGGTAGAAGTACGCTCTGCCTTTCTCCCTCTTGACCTGATCCCACTCGTAGAGTATTCTCACAGCCTCATTTGCCACTCGGATTGCGTTCTCTACTCCAGCATCCATTATGAACTCGTCGGTTATCCTATTAGCTAGCACTGCACAGACGGCGCCAGCCCTAGCACCGTAGATGTTTGACAGCGTGAATATTATTGAAGCCTCCATCTCGAAGTTAAGCACGCGCGCAGCTCTCAGGTCAGGGATAAGATCCTTCATCCAGCTCTGCATATACCCCTTGTACCCAGGCCTCGCTTGACCCGTATAGAACGAGTCAGTTGACGCTGTTATGCCCACGTGGTATCTTACACCTAGAGTCTCAGCCGCCTCTATGAGCGCCATTACGACCTCATAGTGTGCCACTGCAGGGTACTCAGGCCTGACATATTGCTTACTAGCCCCGTCAAGTCTCACAGCAGCCGTAGAGATTACTAGGTCCCCGACTTTGATCTCAGGCTGTATCGCGCCCGTAGTGCCGACACGTATGAACGTGTGCGCGCCCACTCGCAGCAGCTCCTCTATCGCTATTGCCGCCGCGGGGCATCCTATTCCCGTCGACGTTGCGGAGATCGGAGCCCCCTTGTACTTACCAGTATGAGTCACGTACTCCCTATGGCGGGCAACCTCCCTCTTTTCATCCCAGTACTTGGAGATTCTAGGCACCCGGTCTGGATCTCCAGGTAGAAGTACATAGGGAGCGACATCACCCGGCTTGCACCAAATGTGATACTGAAGCCCCTCCTCAGTCTGTGGCGCAGCAGCCGAAACTAGACGACGACCCAAGCTATCACCGCTAGACAATAACCGTTATAGAAGGAAAAGCCTTACCTCTGCTAATCATACTACAAGCTACGGCTAGATAAAGCTTAAAAGAGAAGACGTAGTAAGTAATATCCCCATTTCGCAGGTGGGGCTCTTGAAGTTAAAGGCGCGTTTACTAGGCTTTGCAACAGGAGGTACAGGCGTAGTGGTACTAGACGATGCCGTGGCTAAGCAACTAGGCGTGCACCCACTAGACAGGGTAGTTATTAGATACAATGGACGTGAGGTTCTAGCAATAGTGAACGTAGCGAAGAAACTACCACTAGACGAGGTAGCGCTCTACGATGAAGTTGCCGAAGCCTTAGGAGTCCCCGAGGGCGCTCTCGTAGATGTAGAGCCGGTCCAGCCCCCAAAGTCAATAGTCTATATTAGGAATAAGTTGAGAGGGGCGCGGCTAGGCTACAAGGAGATTTACGAGATAGTACGCGACATTGTCCGAGGCGCTCTTAACGAGGTAGAGATAGCCGCACTAGTCGTCACGCTTCACCACCAGAAGCTGAGCATGGAGGAGGCATACTACTTCACACTAGCTATGGTCGAGACGGGCGAAAGGCTAGAACTCAATAGAAGACCTATACTCGATAAGCATAGCTTAGGAGGCATACCCGGCGACAAAACCACAATACTAGTAGTCCCGATAATTGCCTCTCTGGGATACACTATACCGAAGACCTCCTCTAGAGCTATAACCTCGCCAGCAGGCACCGCCGATAGGTTCGAGGTCCTAGCACCTGTGGACCTCACAGTTGACGAAATGAAGGAAGTAGTACTGAAGACTGGCGGCTGTATAGTCTGGGGCGGTGCCCTACGCCTGGCACCAGCAGACGATCTCATAATTCGCGTCGAATACCCGCTTGCCATAGACCCCCTCTTCATCCCCTCAATTATGGCTAAGAAGGCGGCTGTAGGCTCGACTCACGTAGTGCTCGATATACCCGTAGGAAGAGGAGCAAAGGTAGGCAGTGTAGCTCAGGGCGAGAGACTAGCTAAGGACTTCATGGAGCTAGGTAAGAGGCTAGGCATGCACGTAGAAGTCGCCTTAACGCTTGGCGACCAGCCATTAGGTTACGCTGTAGGGCCAGCCCTAGAGGCACGCGAAGCCTTACAGGCTTTAAGGACCGGGCGCCCCATTGACCTAGTGAACAAGGCCGTTAAGCTCGCAGGCATACTTCTGGGAATGGTAGGAGTCGAGAGACCGTTTGCGGTCGCCCGCGAAGCCCTACGCAGCGGTAAGGCCGAAAGAAAGCTGCGCGAGATCATAGAGGCCCAGGGAGGAGACCCTAAGGTTATGCCCGAGGACATACCCGTAGGTACGGAAGTCGCGAGAATTACGTCCCCCAAGCGCGGCCGAGTACTATACATCAATAATAGAGCGATAGCCCAGATAGCACGTACAGCCGGTGCACCTAGAGACAAGGGTGCCGGGATTCTGCTGAAGGTTAAGATGGGCGAAGCTGTGAAGGAGGGAGACGTATTGATGGAGATATACGCGGAGAAGGGCTACAAGCTCGACCTCGCAGTGCGTTTGGCTGAGGAACTGAATCCGATAGTTGTCGGCGAGTACCACGAGATGATGCTGCTTAAGCACATACCCGCGTTACCGACTCCAGCCCTACTAGAGCTAGAACGCTAGCGACTATGCAGTAAAACAATATAGATACGTTCAGTGCCTTGGAATGTCCTTACGAGACTCTCTATACTATACCCCTGACTGCGAGCATAAGATGTCAGCTGCAGAAGGTAAGGCGTCACCACAGCTAGTTTCCTATAACCCTGCTCGACTAGGAGCTTTAAGGCTTGCAATGCCTTCCTGAACGGCTTCCTGGGAGGATCGCAAGCCACTAGGTCGACGGCGCTGGGGCTTAACGGTGGAGACCCTGCATCAGCAACGAAGAACTCGAGATCAACACCTGCGGTTCTCGCGTTATCACGTGCAGCGGCAATGTAAGTCCTATTCGAGTCAGAACCCAGTGCACGGCAACCCAGCGTTAAGGCCGCCTCTATGGGAATAGTACCAGCTCCGCACATTGGGTCGTAGAGTACGTCAGTTTCTCTCATTCCCGCAAGCCAGGGAAGGGCAGCTGCTATAATGGGATTAAGACTCTGGGGATGCTTCCTGATGTAATAAGCCCTCCGGTCGAGACCACGTTTAGTCTCTCTCAAAGACACGTACACTTCGCCCCTATCACAGAATACATCAATTTGTAACGTCAATGGCGCATGGCTCTTCACTTCCGCCTTTAGAACTCTCTTGACCTCTCTAGCGGCCACTGCACTTGCGATTCTTTCAGTGTACCCCTCGCCAAATACGTACGCTCTCACTTCTACGGGAGTTTCGCCAGGTAGGGAGGCGCCTTTTAGGGTTTCCCGAATAGCTAGTCTTAGCGCTCTCAGCCCGGAACCTCTTAGCTTAGCTACGCCTAGCAGGCAGCATACTGCACTAACTGTCCTGAGCCTGAGAGCGTCGTCTAAGGACCCCTCCACTAGGACCCTGCTTTTCAAATCTGTAGAAATAGGAGAAAGACTACGAAACTGCGACTCTTTCTTAACGGCCTCTTCTAAACCACGTATAGTCACAAGTAACAGTCTCACGTAGCTTTAGCCTCGGAGTGCCGCTTTATCCTCTTCCCTAAGTACTTGTAGGCTAGATAGCACACTACACTTAAGGCTGCGAGTGGTACCATAGCTATTACGAGCACTATCACTGCGTAGACTATGTTGTACATTAGCTTAAGCCCCTCTGCAAGTGCTGGTAGCGGGTCAAAGGACGGGAACATGACTATGGGCTTAACCTCTTTTGGTGGGGCCTCTATGTCTACACGAATAGTTGAATACTCGACCCTCCTCTCTAGGTACTTAATCCTAGCCTCTATCCTCTCTATTTCGACCCTAATCCTCTTGAGATAATCTTCGACTTTAAGTATCTCCTCCACTGTCTGAGCCCTCTCTAGAAGAGCAAGAAGTCTGGCCTCTACCTGCTTGAGTGCCGCCAGCCTAGCGTTTAGGTCCACATACTCCTCGGTGACATCCTGCGCGTACGTAGATGCCTCTACTACCTCGCCCAGGGTCTTAAGACTCCTCATAGCCTCATCGAACTTGTCAAAGGGTACTCTCACAACTACTCTAGCCTTGTCCTCGTACACAGTCATCTGAGCAACGTATCCACCTAGAGAAACCGCTATATTGGCGACCTGCTCGGCAACTTTCTCGACTTTCTCCCTGCCTACTCTGAGTCTGAGGTATCCTTCCCTAATAAGCATCCTTGTAGTCAGAACCCAGCCAGCCTCCGCTTCACCCGTGACTGAGGGCTTAGTAGCCTCCGAAGGCACACGCGGGGGTTGTAAGGGCGACTTGGGAGATGTAAGCATAGCCGCTCTAGGAATCCTCTCTGCTCCCGTTAGAAAATCCCCTGTATAACCTAGCAGACTATACTGCGTAGTAGTGAAAGCTCCAAGTATACACATAGTAAGTACTGCACCCAATATCAGCCCTACACCTAAGAGTAGTACAGCCTTACCACTAATCCTAACCCGTCTAGGAAATAGCATTATCCCCCCAGCTATCTCAAGGTACAAAGCTTTTCATAACTAGTTCCGTGTCCTAAACATTGTACACTAATCTCACTAGTCCCACTCCAAGTGACTAGCAATACTTTTAAAGTAAACGGAAGAGCGTATACCTTGATGACCGCGGAGACCAAGAAGGCTAAAGAAGGAAACTTCGCAGTCGCGGTGACCGTGGGGGCTATAGCCGGAGTATTTCTAGGCCCAGTGTGGGGCGACATAGTAGCAGGGATACTAGCCGGGTACTTAGCCGGGGGCTCAATAGTTCGGGGAGCGCTTGCAGGCTTTATAGCCGGTATACTCGGAGGGCTGATACTAGGCTTAGTAATACTCGTGGCGATACCTTTCGTACAGCCCTTCCTTCAGCAAGTACTTGGCCCACTTACAGCCCTGTTATATATCCTGCCATTATTACCCGTAATATTCAGTCTTAAGGCTGCTCTCTTCATGACGCTGGGTGGCGTTATAGGAGCCTTGCTAGCCAAATATCTCTAGCGAGCTAGGAGGTGCAAGCCTCCTGAGGCTCAAAGAGGAGTTTAGAGAGCTCACTGCTGACCTCATAAGCGCGGGAGGGTTGCTTATGATAATGCTCGGTAGCATAGAACTAATAAGACTGGCACTACTCTTTGGCCTCTTAGGCACAATAGCTAAAGGTGTGCTCGACGTACTACCTCAACTGTGGCCGCTGGCTCCGTACTTAGGCGCAGGCTTGGCACTATTTTTTACGGTACTAGCCCTCTCAGCCGTACTGGCTTGTATAGCATTTGGGTTACAAATGAGAAAAATGGCCTCGAGAGTTAGACTTAGGGGTATAGAGCCTAAAGAGAAAAACCTTTGGAGCAAAGTGCTAGCTTTAGACCTTTTTTCGTCACTCATAGTAGGCGCGATTTTAGCGGCTATAGGCTTAGGGCTAGCCTTAATAGGTATACTACTGGCACCCGAGAGGAGCCATGCTAGGGAAGAACATGACTAACTTATAACCCTCCTCTCCATAATCCAAAATGTATGCCCGTGCGAAGAGTAGAGTCAGGTATTCCGGGCCTCGACGAGATACTATACGGAGGTATACCTGCCAGAAACGTAGTACTGCTCTCGGGAGGACCGGGCACAGGGAAGACAATTTTTGGTCAGCAATTTCTGTTCCACGGCCTAGAGAAGGGAGAGCCCGGTGTTCTAGTAACACTCGAGGAACATCCTGTACAAGTCAGAATAAACATGGCACAGTTTGGTTGGAACGTGAAACCATACGAGGAGGAAGGACTCTTTGCGATAGTAGACGCGTTTACTGGCGGGATAGGCGAGGCCGCTAAGAGGGAGAAGTACGTCGTTCGTAGTGTAGACGACTTTCCAACGTTTGTAGATGTCGTTAAGACCGCTATCAAGGAGATAGGAGCCCAGAGGGTCGTTATAGACTCCGTCACAACGCTCTATCTGACAAAGCCTGTAGTAGCACGGTCCGTCGTGATGCAGCTTAAGAGGGTGCTCTCAGGACTGGGGTGCACATCGATACTAGTGTCTCAGATCAGCGTCGGTGAGCGTGGTTTCGGAGGGCCCGGTGTGGAGCACGCTGCAGACGGAATAATACGCTTAGACTTAGACGAGGTAGAGGGAGAGCTCAGGAGGAGCCTAATTGTATGGAAGATGCGAGGTACGAAGCACAGCATGAAGAGGCACCCCTTTGAGATCACCGATAGAGGAATAGTAGTCTATCCTCAGAAAGTCCTAAAATTCCGTGGCCCAAGAATGTATGAGGAGGCGACTAGGTAATGAGCGAGGAAGTCCCTTTAAAGCCCATTACGAGAAGCGACATACACAAGCTTGAGACAGCACTCATTGTAGCTACTCTGCTGAGACCCGATGTACTAGAGAAAATACGGGAAAGCAGCGAGAGGCTCACATGGATAGACAGCTTGGCGGTGGCTGCAGGAGCCCTTGCGAGATCGAAGGCTGGTATGAGCGTGGATGACATAGCCGACGATCTTGGCCGCGCACCGGGCACTATTAGGCGTCACCTATCAGGTAAGACTGAGGCTGGTCGCCTCGTAATAGAGACTTATGAGAAATTCGCGCGGGAGGGTGTCGCGATAGAGCCCCCACCGGGCTTAGCGGGCTTAGCTTCGCAAGAACGTATTAAGGCTCTAGAGGAGAAACTGTCTCGCGCCAGAGAACTGGCGAGAGAGCTCCTAAAGGTGCTTGAGGAGTAAGGGAACCCTTAACATCGTGGTGTGAACGTCTTCACTGGTGAATGAAGTGGAGAGGCAGTTATTGTTAGCTGAGATTATAGTCTCGTTACTCATTGGCTGTGCAGTATTAGCACTAACCGCTGCTATCACTGGTACGAGCATAGTCGCCACAACCTCGATTATACTAGGCGCCGTCGCCTCTCTAGTCTCCTTTGCTATACTCTTAGTCTCGCAAATATTCCGAGAGCGAACTGCAAAGCTTCGTGTTGCGGAGAAGACCACTCAAATCACGGTTAGACTCGCACCAGAATCTATCCAAGACTTAGAGAGAATAGTAAAAGAGGCTGTAGAGAAAAAGGAACGCGTTGAAAGCATGCATTCACTTCTCGACTCCATTGCTGACCTCCTTCGCGGATTGAGCAAGACCCTAGAGAAGCCATTATCGGAGAAGGTAGTCCAAGTATCTGAAGCAATAAAAAGAGAAGATTTTGAAAGAGCTAAGAGCCGGGTGGAGGAGATCTTGACCACTTTAGGCAGAGAGGCTAAGGGGACACAGGCTTAGGTCTGAAGATCGGCATTAGCATCATTGCTGCGTGTGCCCTGCCGGAGTAGAACCTCAGCTTTTCCTTAACCTCCCTTTCCTTGAGCACTCTCTCTACATCCTCTATAGTCAGCTTAGCGGGGTCATAGACCTTCGATCCGACTATGAAGTTACACGCATATCCGAAGGAGGGCACCCAGACGTTATACTCACACACTATGGGGAATACCTCCTCGACGTTTCTTAACACCCAGTCGTACGTGTCTCCGTAGAAGAATGAGCACCCAGCCTGCGTGACCATCAAGCCATCGCGCTTTAGAATCCTGTACACTTCGCGGTAAAACTCGGCTGTGTATAGGCCTCTAGCGACCTCGGAGCTATAGGGGTCTGTAAGGTCTAGTATCACGACGTCGAAGACATCACTCGGTGCTCGCCTGATATACTCCGCTCCGTCCATGATGACGACTTTAGCTCGCGGATCGTCGAAAGCTCCCTGATGCATGACCTTCAGGTACTTTTTGGCGAGCTCTACGACCTCCCCGTCTATGTCGACCATTACAGCCTCTCTAACAGTCGAGTGTTTTAGGACCTCCCTAAGCGTAGCGCCCTCCCCACCCCCTACTATTAAGACTCGCTCGGGCGCTTTGTGAGCTACCATGACAGGATGAACAAGTGACTCATGATAAATGAACTCGTCAACTTCACTAGACTGCGTGTAGCCATCTAGTATCAGACAAATGCCGTAGTCTGCCACTTCGGCAATGATGGCCGTCTGGTACTTCGTCCTAGTGAACGCGATTATGCGGCGTATTGGAGACCTCATCCTCGTGTTGGGCGAGACTGCCTCATCTATGTAAAGACCAGATTCCCCAACCGACATTGCGCATAGAAGACGCAACCCGTAGTAGTTAAGGGTCACGCTAGCTTATACCCTGGTAGTCTTTTAACCATAAGACCAAGAGAGCTCCGGGAAAGCGCCTCACTCAGAGCTCTAACACCACGCTTAGAAAGCCTCTCCTTGAGAGCTAACACGTCGTACCTCTCCCAGAGGAGGGGTTTAAAGTAGAGACCTCTGGTCTCTGCAGCCGCACGGAGTGTAAGGCAAACGTCAGCCTCGCCTCGCGCAACAGCCTCCACGACCTCGGTGTGTGTCCTATACTCTGTATTGTAGCCTGGAATCACATCTTCTGCCTTTTCCGGCTCCAATCCGCAGCGTTTCAATAGTACGTCAAGCATATGACGAGTACCTGAACCCAGATTTCTATTCGCGAGCCTATACTCGCCTGTGAGCAGGTCGCTTACGTCACGAATAGGCTTGTCGGGCCTATAGGCTAAGCCTAACTCACGGTAAAAGCTCGCAATTATTGCTACACGCCCCTTGAGCCAGTACCTCTCAATGAAAGGCTCGTTATACACACCCCTCTCCTCGTCGTATAGGTGCACCCCGGCCACGTCAGCGTCTCCCATCATTAGCGCTGCGAGACCTCCTGCCGACCCCACCCACGAGACTTCCACGTCCAGCTTATACTCGACCCTTACCCGCCCAATGACTAGCTCTAGTAGGGGGTCGTGGCTACCTGCCACGACAAGGTCTGGCATAGCCACCTGCGCACTTGGTCGCATGGCGACTCTACCAAGCCTATGTTCATACTTCTCGTAGAGTTTCAGTACAAGCTCGCCTGCATCAGTAAGTCTCGTGCCGCCTCTCTCGCGACCCCCTCGCCGAGCCTCCACTAAGCGAACGCCAAGCTCACGCTCAGCCTTAGCGAGTTTCTCCCAAGCTCTGCTATAGGGTACCCCGAGGGACCTAGCAGCTCTAAGAATAGACCCTAGCGTCCGTATACCCCTCAGTATCTCTATAGTCTCACGGTCAATCACAGGCTTACCGTTCAGTTCTAGGACTAGCTCTAACCGAGGCTTCAGCTTCATTAGCTGCTCGGCGCTCATTGCCGTCCGCGACCTCTTAACGCCTCCTCGTAGACTCGCCTCACAATTTGTTCGTCAACAGCTATTGGAGTGTTTACCAAGTTCCTGTCGTACCTCATAGCATCGCGAACCATCGTGTCGAGCTCAGCCTCTGACACTCCCACGTCCTTAAGGCTTGGCGGGATTCCTGTGGCATCCTCAAGCTCTTTAAGCATCTCTATGAAGCGTAGTGGGTCAGGCACGGCAGCTCCAGCCGCCTTAGCGAGAGCTCCTAGCTTTTCGGGAACGTTCTCGGCTAGGACCTTAAGCGCGAACGGCAGGATTAGCGCGTTCGCTAGTCCATGGTGCACATCGTGATGCGTCGTCAAGTAGTAGCCCAAGCCATGCACCATAATGGTTCCAGCGTCATTTATTGCAAGACCGGCAAGCAGGCTCGCTAGGAATACCTGCTCGCGGTCGTCAAGGGAGCCTCTCACTGCGCCCGGTAAGTGCTTGAATATTATCCTAACGGCCTCTAGCGCGTAGATGTCCGATAGCGGCGTCGCCTTTTTGCTAAGGTAGGCCTCAACAGCGTGTGATAAGGCGTCAAAGCCCGTCCATGCCGTAAGGTTTGGAGACATGTGGACCAGTACCTGAGGGTCCAGTATTGCTACTCTCGGTATGATCGGGTAGCCTACAATCACCGCTTTTTTGTTCTCGCGCTTGTCAGTTATCACGGCGTACCTTGTGACCTCGCTACCAGTACCGGCAGTCGTTGGTATTGCAACTATAGGTAGAACGTCCTCTCTTACGACTCTCGGGGCGAAGTAGTCGCGAGCCTCGCCTCCTAAGCTTGCTACCACAGCGATACCCTTAGCAGCGTCCATAGGGCTTCCTCCACCAAAGGCCACTATGACTTCCGCGCCGAACTCGCGCGCCTCTGCCGCCCCTCTGTCCACAGTCTCTGCCGACGGGTTGGGCTCTACTTGAGCAAAGACCTTCGTCTCGACACCCGCGTCGCTCAGCAAGGACGTGAGCTTGTCTATGTAGCCGTACTTCCTCGCGAAGGTCCTGCCAGTCACAAGCAGAGCCTTAGATCCGAGCTCGGCTACCTCCTTTCCTACTTGCTCTAAGCTGCCGCGTCCGAATATTATACGCGCACTGTTCCAGTGAGAGAAAGCCAGCGGCATACGTGCCACCGCGTAGTGGAAAGTCACTAAAGCCTATTATGGCTTGTCCTGCGCAGCCGGGGTACTTAAAAGAGAGGAGGAGGCATAGACAGCGGTATTCGAACAGGCTGCTTGGGGGCGACGAACGTGGAGGGGCTGGGTAAGGCCGAGAAGCTAATATTGGGTTACATAAGTTTCGAGTACTTCGGCCGAATTTACTTCTCGACCAGTGGGAGAGAGAAACCTGAGCAAGTAATAGCACGAGTTATAGGAGAGGACCTTACTAGCAACGAAAGAGTGCTGATAAAGATAGTACCTAAGCTCGAAGAGGCTGTTAAGAACTTGAAGAATCAGTGGATAATAGAGGTTAGCGGTTACGAGGCTAAACTCACAACCTACGGTCAGCAATTAGCAGCCTCCCTCAGCAAGGAGGAGTTCGCCAAGCTAAAGGAGGAAGCCGCTAAGGGCAACATATAGCACGTGTTACGTGAAACCTTAAGATCAATCTACTTCGAGTTTTTCCCCTTACTGGCTATAGCCCAGAGCATATCGAAGTATTCGGCAGCTGCCGCTGCAACCTCGGGGTCTACTATAAGGACCCCACACACCCTAGGTTCTCCCTTCCTAAGAAGAGCGCTAAAGCCTAGCACAAGCCTCTCCCTATCAACTATCACCAGATCCATCGGCAGTATGACCTTAAACTGTCTCTGCTCACCTACTCCTATTCGACCTACACCTTCTCTCACTAGTACCCTCAGGTTAGACGGATATTTTGGTAATCCGGCCACGAGCGAAAGAAACCCCCGCGTCGCCACAAAGATCAGTGCCTCCTTGCGCGCACTGACTATCAGCCTCTTAACCACACGCTCTAAGGCAGCCGCTTTTCTTAACACGTATATGCTAACGGGTGTAGCAAGACCTAGACCTGTCCTTTCTAACTCCTCTAAGGCTCTCTCAGCCCTCCTTAGCGTATTTTCCATACGCTCTCTAAGCTCTGAGAGGACTTCCCTAGGTCTCCGTGGGGCAAACACTAGAGGGGTGACGGAGACCCTCTTTACCCACCCCTTAACCTCCAATCTCTTCAGAACTTCGTATACTTTAGTGTAGGGTATTCTGGCAGTATCACTAACTTCTCGCGGAGTAAGCTCGCCCATTGCGAGCAGCACTATATAAGCCCGTGACTCGTACTCGGAGAGCCCCAGCTCTCTAAGAGCCCTGCAAGCATCTTCCGTGCCCATCATTCACTGCTTTCCGTTAAAGAAGGTATAAAACGTTCCGGGCATTAGGATTAGCGAGTATGTCTCATGGCGAGCTGGCAATAGAAGCCGTGAACCTAACCAAAGTGTTCGGTAAGTTCACGGCAGTCAACGGAGTGAACCTCAGAATACCAAAAGGAACTATCTTCGGGCTACTAGGGCCTAACGGCGCAGGCAAGACTACGACCATCAGAATGATATTGGGCCTCATCAAGCCCACGCGCGGCTACGTGAGGATCTTCGGAATAGATGTAGAGAAGCATAGACGTAAAGTCCTTAAGATTACGGGGTATATGCCCCAGCACTTCAGTCTCTACGAGGACTTAACCGTGGAAGAGAATCTGGTACTTTTCGCGTCGCTCTACGGGATGTCTAGAGACAAGGCCCGAGAGAGAGCAAGAGAGCTCATGGAGGAGTTCCTGCTTTTAGAGTACAGAGATAGGCTGGCGGGCAAGCTGAGTGGTGGGACTAAGCAGAGACTGGCGCTTGCCGTAGCGCTCGTTAACAGACCGAGGCTCCTTATAGTAGACGAGCCAACAGCCGGTGTGGACCCGCCGCTCCGGCGCTACTTCTGGGAGAAGTTCAGGGAACTCAAGCGCCAGGGAGTCACAATACTCGTAACAACACACTATATGGACGAAGCAGAGTATTGCGACAAGCTCGCGTTGATGAGCAGAGGTAAGGTGGTGGCGGAAGGAACGCCGCTGGAGATTAAGCGTAAGGCCTTCGGAGGAGATCTCGTAGAAATAGAGGTCGAGGGAGACTTCAAAGTAATAGCAAGCGCCCTTGAGGACTTTGCAATAGTACACAGGGAGAAGGTCAACTCTGCATACAAGCTAAGAGTGCTTGTACCCGATGCTTCAGAGTATATAATCCCCTTAACACGGACCTTAGAGACGCACGGCGTTAAGATACGTAGAATAATGCCTGTCTACGTAAGTTTAGAAGATGCATTCATAAAATTACTTGGAGGGTGAACCATGGCTCTAGCCGCGCTCGTGGTTAAGGACATAAAACAGCTACTGAGAGACCCTAAGACCCTATTCATGGTACTCTTCATGCCCGTAATGGTAATGGCGATGTTCGTTGCGGGTTATGGCGAGTCGCGTGGAGCTGTACCCATAGCTGTGGTCAATTTAGATGGAGGCTCCGTGTCGTGGCAACTGGTTGAGACGTTAAGGAATAGCGGCGACTTCTTTGTAAGGTATTACGCAGCTACCCCTGAGGCAGGCGCAGAACTCGTGAGAAGCGGTCGCGTCTATGCGACGATAGTTATACCCGAGGGGTTCAGTGCTGACGTGCTAAGGGGTAGGAGCACTAGGTTGATAGTTATTCTAGACTCTAGCTATGCGACAGTATCGGAGCTTGTGTGGGAGGCTGTAGTCGTTGCGATCCAAGGGTTCCTAAGCAGAGTCTCTGAGCGATACGGCACGTTCTCAATTGATGTACAAAGGAGCACAGTCTACGGCCCTATAGTAACTAGAGTCGATATGTTCACTGCAGTCGTTATGGGGATACTGCTTCACTTAGTGCCCATGAGCCTCATTGCAGTGTCTATTAGCAAGGAGAGAGAAAGAAGAACGTTCGAACAGTTGATTATGACCCCAGTGTCCAGCACCGACATCGTACTGGGAAAGCTACTCGCTTATTCCATAGTCACGGTGTCTGACATGATCCTAACACTGGCCGTTGCTGTTGCAGTCTTCGGTGTGAGAGTTAAGGGAGCATTCCTGGATCTCATGGTAGTCTCGCTGTTACTGCTAGTGTGCTCTCTAAGCCTCGGTCTCCTAATATCGGTGGTGTCGAAGAACCAGCTTCAGGCATACCAGACAGCCATTTTCATATTTATTCCAGCAATGTTGTTCTCAGGTTTCCTGACTCCTGCTGAGCTCCTCTCTCCCGAAGCAAGAATGATTAGCCGGCTACTTCCTCTCTATTACTTCCTGCGAGCTTTCAGAAACATACAGTTACGCGGCTGGAGCTTATACGACATTACAGAGGAAATTGTGGCTCTTTCTCTGGAAACTCTAGTGTTCCTTCTGGTCGCGATAAGAATGCTCAAGCTTAGGGTGGAGTGAGATGCGGTTCCCACCTATACTCTTGGCGTTGATACTGATTCCCGCGCTCCTAATAGTGCAGAACCCGGTCTACTGCTCTGCTGTGGACTTCGAGCTGGTTGATGCATACTGGTCCCCTGCGCTTACGCTTGGGACAAATAACACGCTTGTCGTAAAGTTGAGGTACGTGGGCGCAGGCACAGCTTCTAACATTGCTGCGCAGCTGACCATCTGGAACGTTGCAGGAACAGACCTCACAGATACGGCTAGTTACCCGTGGTCTCTTAATCCAGACACGGTCCTAACGTTGGAGTTCGAGCTAAACGTTCCTCAAGAAGCTAAGGCCTCGTATTACCCTGCCACTCTCTCCCTAAGCTACTTGGTTGACGGTAGCTCGAAGTCACTAGACATAAGCTTCGACGTCGGCTTCCTGGGGACTCCTCACTTTACTGTTGAAGCCGACAAAACCGTGCTACCAGCCGGGTCGAGGAGCCCTCTTAAGCTAACAGTCTACGTGCGGGACTCGCCCGCTCGCTTAGTCCAAGTGCGCGTTACTCCCGCTAGCCCGTTCGTAACGGTCATTGGAGGGAATGTCTATACCGCGGGCATAGCTAACGTGGGAACAGCTATCGAAGTCCCTCTAGAGGTCATTGTCGATAGCACGGCTGGCGATAGTGTCGCACTTTCAGTTACTGTCTCGTACGAAGATTTCTCGCAAACTCCGGGCTCGGAAACAGTTACTGTCGGATTTAGAGTTTCGAGAAAACCTGGCCCGCACATAGCCGCTAGTTTAGCCCCATCTCGCGTAGCCTCTGGCAGAATATCTACAGTCAAAATCTATGTCACTAACCAAGGGTCGAGTTCAGCTCGTGACGTTCATGCTTCTTTAGCACCTGCGTCGCCAGGAATCGCAATAGTAGCAGGCTCCTCAGCTAGCCTGGGAGACATAGCCCCAGGCTCAACCACATCATTCACTGCAAAAGTTCGTGTAGATAGGACAGTAACAGGAACCGCCACACTAACACTTACTGTGTCTTATTACGACGACGCAGGCGATACTCACGTTGATACACTAACTCTCGGCTTAGAAGTGACTCGAGGCCCTCTCCCTATCATTATTGTAGAGGCTCTGAACACGTCTCTGCCTCGAGGGCGAGCGGTCAATATTACGCTTAGGGTGTCAAACATAGGGGATGCTTCAGCCGAGTTATTAGTAGTAGAGGTGGTATCAGGACGAGGAGTGCTCGCCATAGGGAATAGTAGGACACTGGTTAACGAGCTGCCTCCTGGGCAGGCAGTAAACGTCACTTTCAGAGTCGTGGCCTCACCACCCATGGGCTCCTTAGGAGCCATAGCTGATCTTAGGCTTAGGTACTATGATGACTCGGGCTCTGAGTATACGGACGCTCTGACGCTCTCCTTTAGAGTAACGGAGCCCGAGAAGCCCATACTGAGCGTGATAAGTCTAAATAAGACTCTCTACTCTAACCGAGTAAACAGAGTAGTAATAAGGCTTGTTAATAGAGGGTCTGGCACGGCGTCTAACGTAACGTTCACGCTTACATCGCAGAGCGTAGAGCTGGGCTCGATAATAGGTCCCTCGCTGCGCCGCTTAGTTCAGCTGGAGCCAAACTCGTCCGTAGACTTGGAGTATGAGGTCTTTGTGCAGCCAAAGGTTTACGGCGCTTTACAGCTAGTCGCTGCCATAGACTACGAAGACGAGTGGGGGAATAAGTATCGGAGACTCCTAACAGTGGGCTACAAGGTTGTCGGAGACTGGGATGTGAATGTTGTACACGTAGCCACAATGCCTTCTGCAGTATTTCCTGGCGATAGCATGGTGAGGCTCATAGTCACTGTGGCCAACACAGGAGACTATATGGCCCGAAACGTAGAGTTAAGACTGCTCGAGGGCGACTGGATAAAGCCTTCCACCGCAGCTGGCGCGAGGGCGCTGCTACCCTATCTCCCCGTAGGCCAAACAGCTACGCTGACGTTCTTTGTCGACGTAGACGAGAAAACGCCGCCAGGCAACCACGAACTTGTGCTAGACGCCTCAGGGAAACGTGTAAAGTTGCTACTGACAGTCTTAGAGAAGGCTAAGT
>CAZPLI010000016.1:0-18640 GCA_964587325.1 uncultured Thermofilaceae archaeon
GGTCTCGGGAATCGACTACGAGGAGCTAGAAAAGGGAATGGCAGTTCTCGACAAGAAGAGTAAGCCCATTAGCGTATGGGAGCTAGAGGCGAGAGTCACTATTCTCAAGCACCCCACGACTATAAGGCCAGGCTACCAAGTTGTCCTGCACTTGGGAGCTATAAGGAGCACTGTAGAGTTCGTCGAAATGGAAAAAGTCCCTATGCGAACCGGCGACACAGGCAGAGTACTGCTAAGGTTCAGCTATCACCCCTGGTACGTAAGGGAAGACGCAGTCTTCGTTTTACGGGAGGCTAGGACTCGCGCTATAGGCAGAGTCTTAAAGGTCTACGCCGACTAGGCGCGCGCAGTTAAGGTGTTGACTATTATGGTTGGCTCAGCCCCCTCGTAGAGCACGTCATACACTGCGTAGAACAGCGGGGCGACGTCTCTGCCTACACCTCTCTCTGAGAGTAGTGAGGCCAACGTGGGAGCATTAAGGTAGCCCTCGACAACGCCCACTCCCCGCTTTCTCATTTCTTCTAGGGCTTCTCTCGGGCTTAGCCCTCCACCCACTAACGCGCCAAAGGCGCTATTCCTTCCACCCATAGCCGTAACGTACAGGTCCCCTACCCCCGACAGGCTGTAGGCTGTCTCCCGTTTGCCTCCGCAAGCCTCAATCACCTTTGCAATCTCGGCTAAGGCGTAGCTCAGTACCGAGGCCTCCAAGTTCCTGCACGAGTCTGCCTTGCAGAGCCCCCTTACAATGCCGAAAGCTATTGCGTAGACGTTCTTAAGCGCAGCTGAGAGCTCCGCACCTAAGACATCGTCAGAGACCTCTATTCTGTAGTACTCGGTCTCGAAGGCTTGTTTGACCTTCAGGGCTGTCCCCAGATCCCTAGACGAATAGACAACGAAGGTGGGTACTCTACGGGCGAGCTCGGCCGCTAGAGAGGGACCTGAGACGTAGACCACGGACTTACTGCCTGCGTACTCCTCAACTATATCGGTCATTGTGCGGGGCCTCCCCTCAACCACCTCAACGCCTTTAGCTACCACGACCACAGGCACTCGGCTATCGAGTAGCCCTCTAAGCTTTCGAGACACGGGCAACACGCCGCGCGAGCTAACTGCTACCACTACATAGTCGGCACCGCTCACCGCCTCCTCGAGCTTCTCGGGAGGGTAAAGCTTGACCTCCTCAGGGAGCCTAATTCCAAGCCTGGGGTGAGGCTTTCTCTCAGAGACTTCTCTCAGGATTCCTACGTCGAATTCCGTGAACCAGAGCCTAACCTCATGACCTCTGTCTGAGAGAGGTATGGTCAGTGCAGACCCCATAGCCCCAGCTCCGAGAATTGTCACTACAGCCACTTAGACCACCGCGGTACTGCTCTGGCCGTACCCGGCAATAAATAGTGCCCCTAACGCAGGCGGTCCCTAGCGTGTAGGATAACGTCGGGCTTGTTCGTCGCTATGCCGTCGACACCCCGCTTCCACAGCTCTATGGCTAGATCAGGGTCGTCAACGACCCAAGCTACTACGACAAGCCCAAGCCGCTTAGCGAACTTAACGGCCTTTTCCGTAGCAAGTCTGTAGTAGGGCAATACCGCGAACGCTCCGATCTCCTTGGCCTCAAGGATAGCCCCTGGTGGCTTCATATAGATAAGACCTGTTAGGGCTCGCGGCTCCAGCTTTTTCACAAGCCTTAGTGACTCTGCGTCAAACGATATGAAAACCGTCGCGTCTAGTGTTCCCGCGCCTCTGACGACATCTAAGGCCAGCCTAACGGCTTCTCTAACCTTTAGCTCCACGGCTAAGACCGCCTTGCCAGCGACTTCCTCGACTACCTCGCTAAGCAGCGGTACCTTTTCACCTTCTCCAGCGTCGAGAGACCTTATCTCCTCTAGTGTCATCTCGCTCACAGCCCCTGTCCCGTTAGTCGTCCTATCGACAGTCTCGTCGTGGATCACTACTGGGTACCCGTCTGAGGTCACTCGCACGTCTACCTCCACTACGTCAGCGCCCATCTCCAGGGCGGCCCTAACGGCTTTCAGAGTGTTCTCGGGATAGTAGGCGCTAGCGCCTCGATGAGCTATCACAAACTTTCTGCCTTTCAACTCCCTAACTGAGGGCAATTCATCACCACGGTACTACGGCCTAAGGGCGCTATTTCTCGCGTTCGGTCTCCTCTAAGACCTGGAGGAGATCGCAGAGGCTAAGCACATCAAAGCCGAACCTTAGCACAGTCATGTTAGGGTACTTCGAGGCTACTCGGGCCGTTATCACGGGGTTATCGTCTAGGAACACAGTCTCGTGTTCTTTCACGCCTATCTCCCTGAGTATTCGTTCGATCATCACCTCCTTGAACGGGTGCGGTTCTACAACGATCACGTCAAAGAGCTCCTTTATGCCTAGCGCCTCGAGTGCTCCGAGAGCAGGCTCTGGGTAGTTCCAGCTAGCCACAGCAGTCCTTACTCCCAAGGCTTTCAGGCGCTCTAGTAGTTGCCTGGCACAGGGCCTTAGCTTCACGACTTCACCGGTAGAGTCGACTATTACGTCGCGGGAGAGCCTACGGTAGGGCGGACTCGTAGAGCTTATGTCGGGGTGCTCCCAGAGCGTTAAGTCGAGGTCGAACACGAACAGCTTAGCCCCGCACACGCTCGATAGCTTTTCTAAGCTCACTAGCCACCTCCCTCCCTTCGTCTTCTCCCAAGAGCTTCCTGCGCAGGTCGCAGGGGCCGTAGAAGGGTATTACGTGGAAGTGCACGTGAGGGATTATCTGCTTGGCGTCACGCCCGTTGTTCTGGACTATCCTAACACCTGTCGCGCCTAATCCTCGGACTTGAGCTAGCGCGATTGTCTTCGCGACGGAAATCAGTCTAGCTAGGAGGTCGTCGGGAACCTCGTATATGAACTCATAGTGCTTAAGAGGGGCAACCAGCGTGTGGCCTCGCGATAGGGGATACTTGTCGAGAAACGCAATCACAGAGTCGTCTCTATAGACTACGTGAGCTGGCGCATCACCCTTTACTATCCTACAGAACACGCACTCCTCCATGCTCCCAGCCTAGAGTATCGACCTAAAATCCCATGATATTTTGGCCAGTTTCAGTAGTACCCTCTCCCAGTCCTTTATCCCTTGCCTTGCATTAACGCTGCGGTTCTGTACGGCTTCGAAGACTGTATTAACGCCGCCTTTAAGTGCTGCCCGGCAGAACGCGTTAAGCTCAAACACTGGCCTGGCTTTGAACATGTAGATGTACCTGTGAAGTTCTTTCACTGTAAAGAACCCCTTGAAGTAGGCTACCCTGTACCGGTGCTTCCCATACCGCTTCCTTAGCGCGTCCCTATAGACTGTCAGCATAAACGAGGGAACCCTGCTGAGCAGGAACTCTGCTGTTGATAGGAACTCGTGCTTAGCCTCGCCGCGTGGCTCGTAGGCGCCTAGGTACGCTCTCCTCCTGTTAAGAGCCACGACGTTCTCTGCTAACAGCTCCATAGGTATGCAGCCACCCCACTCAGCGCCAAGAGAGCCGACAGCCACCAGCGATTTTGCGTTCCCTCGGCGAGTAGTCTCGACTAGAACTGCTAGACCTACTGCGTCTTCGACGACTGAGCCCACGGACGGCTCGTCACCCCTCACTATGGCGTCTCCTCCGAAGTCTGCACCCACCCAGGCCCCGACTCCTCGCTCGATCAGCGCCTCGCCTCCCTCTAATAGCGAGTCTATAGGCTCGTAAAGGCAGAGGGCGTACGTCTCCCATCCTAACGCTGAGATGTGGGGCTCGAAAAACCTGTCGGGGGCACGGGTACTCTTAGAGACTTTTACGAGCGCGCCGGTCACTTTCTCCGCACCCCGAATATCAGAGAGCCTGTAGGGCACCATGCCCACTACTATCACGTGCACTCCCGCACGACGCAGCGCTATTGCCAGCGAGAGGGCGCCACCGCTGTCTCCCCCACCTCCAAGGCCGCCGACTGCCACTACCTCTCCCACTCGCAAGCACCTGGCATTCTCTAATTCGGCGGGGGAGCTATTTTTAAGCGGCGGGCGAAGTGCTAGTGGTGTTAAGCATGGTACTCGAGAAGCTACCTTCCGGCAAGAACCCGCCCGACGACATATACGTTGTAATCGAGATCCCGATGGGTAGCGGCGTAAAGTACGAGGTGGACAAGAAGACGGGCCTAGTCTTCGTCGACAGGATACTCTACACCTCTATGGTCTACCCGTTCAACTACGGCTTCGTGCCCCAGACTCTAGAGGAGGACGGAGACCCCGTGGACGTACTCGTGTTAGGCAGTGACCCTCTAGCCCCTGGCGTAGTTATTAGGGCGAGGCCCGTTGCTGTCCTCTACATGAGGGACGAAGAAGGCCCTGACGCTAAGATAGTGGCAGTGCCGCACGAGAAGATCGACCCGCGCTACAAGGACTTAAAGGACGTGGGCGACATACCCAAGGCTGTTAAGGAGAGAATCAAGCACTTCTTTGAACACTACAAGGAGCTGGAGCCTGGAAAATTCGTTAAAGTAGAGGGTTGGGGCACTGCAGAGGAGGCTAAGAAGAGGATAAAGGAGGCCATAGAGAGGTATAAGTCGAAGTGATGAGGGAAGAGACGGCCGAGCTGTGAGGAGACCGAAGGGTGCTGATGTTTTCTCGAGTTCTGTTTACACCTTATAGTCCCGAAGCAGTTTTTAGCGTAATAGGCAGAGGGTTCCATGGGAACAGCATTGACTGATATTGTGCTAATGTTTGAGGTCCACCAGCCTTACAGGCTGGACAGGCTATTTCGAGAGAAGCTAGAGAAGCTTGCTCGCGCTAAGGGCGGGCGACTGACACCGAGCGACCTAGAGGAGGCGTACTTCGACCACGGTCTGTGTAAGATCGTTATGGAGAGAGCCGCTAAGCGGTGCTATCTCCCTGCTAACAAGACTGTCCTTGAGGCAATTGACGAGTATAGGGGCGAGGCTAGGGAGTTCAAAGTGGCCTACAGTATATCTGGGGTCTTCGTAGAGCAGGCTAGAAAGTGGGCACCGGAGATCCTTGAGAGTTTCAGGCAGCTTGCCGACACTGGAAGGGTGGAGTTTCTGGATCAAACATACTACCATAGCCTGGCCTGCCTCGTAAGCGAGGAGGAGCTTGAAGAGCAAGTGAGAGAGCACCGGGAACTCGTTAAGGACTGGCTCGGCGTCGAGCCCGCAGCTGTCGAGAACACAGAGTTTATCTACAATAATAGGATAGCTAGACTCTTCGAGTCAATGGGCTACAAGGTAGTGTTCACCGAGGGCTCGGAGAGGATTCTAGGATGGAGGTCGCCGAACTACGTCTACAAGGCTAAGGGAGCGAACATAAGGGTGCTGCTAAGGAATTACAGGCTCTCCGACGACATAGGGTTTAGGTACGCAGCCAAGTGGTGGGAGGAATACCCGCTAACCCCCTCAAAGTATGCGGCGTGGCTGGCGCACACGCCCGGCGACGTGATAAACATCTGTATTGACTACGAGACGTTTGGCGAGCACTTTCCGCCAGAGACTGGTATTATCGAGTTCCTGAAAGAGCTACCTGGAGCTGTGCTGGCGTGGGAGCACCTTGCCTTTGCGACTCCCTCAGAGGCTGTTGAGAAGCACGAACCCCAGGGCGAGCTAGACGTGCCAGAACACCTCACGGTCTCGTGGGCTGACATGGAGCGGGATCTCTCCGCCTGGCTTGGCAACGAGATGCAGTCAAGAGCGTTCGGAATGGTAAGGAGGATGGAGGAGCCCGTAAAGAGGCTAGGAAGCCCCGGGTTCCTAAGGCTCTGGAGGCTCTTAATGATTAGCGACCACTTCTACTACATGAGCACTAAGGGTGGAGGACCCGGAGATGTTCACGCTTACTTCAGTCCTTACGGTACTCCTCTTGACGCGTTTATGCTTTTCATAGCTGTCTTCTCAGACTTCGAGTCAAGAGTTCGAGCCGAGCTAGCGTCGAGAGGTTAGGCGTTCAGCTTAAGTACTACTATGCAGAAAGCTATACGGACTGGGGTATGGGAGACGACGCACAACAGAAGCTTCTGGCTCGTGGGGCTAGTGTAAGGGAGCTGCTTAAAGAAGCTATAGACACAGCAAGGCTAGCTATGGACCTCGCTTTTAACGCTGTAGTGTACGGAGACGACGAGCTCGCTCGTGAGGTGCTCAAACTTGAGCGCAAGCTAGACGAGCTTGAGCTACAGATAACCGTCAAGACAGCGCTGGCTGTCAGGCGGGAAGACGAGGCTCTTATGGCCTTAAGTCTGTACAAGCTTGCCACAGCTCTCAACAAGTTCACAGACGCCGCTGGCGACTTAGTTAAGGCTCACATAGATTTCAGAGCAGACCTCGACCTCGAGGGCCCCTACAGCAACGGAGACGAGGTCACGCTCAGGCTAACAGTCGGTTTAGAGAGACCTCTGCAAATAGCGGACGTGCTCGAGAGGCTCGACGTAATAGTTGACGTTGTCGCTATCAGGAGGAACGGCAGATGGATCACAGAGCCTCCACTAACTGAGTATCTAAGGAAGGGTGACGTAGTCATAGTCAAAGGGTCCAAGTCGGCCGTAGAGGCGTTCGCTGAGGCCGTAAAATCCCCTGTAAGGAGGCACTTAATACCGCCCACAGAGGTCTCTGTCCGCCTACTCGAGCTGGGGAAGACAGTCAACGTCATGTACTCTCTGGCTCTGGCCGCTCTGCTTACGAGGGCTATGTGGCTGGCCGAGTACGTCGTAGAACTGGAGGAGTATATGGACGAGTCGCTCCTAGACTTCGAGAGCAAGGTCCTTGCAAGCGGTCTACCCAAGGAAGAGAAAGGAGCTCTGCTCTTCGCCGCCTTCGCCGTGGAGCACATGGCTGACGCCGCCCTAGAGATAATCGTGCCCGTGCTGGAGGGTGTAGAGCCTCACCCGCTAATTCTCGACGTTCTAGACGAGACTAAGGAACGCATATCTGCCATCGAGATGGATGAGACCGACGAAGGACTAACGTTAGAGGACTTAGAGTACGACGAGAAGGGCGTCATAGTGCTTGCCGTTAAGCGGGGCAAGAGATGGTTCATAATGCCGCCCTATACCGACTTCACGTTGAAGAAGGGCGATGTCTTGATAATAAAGTACTACGAAGAGTCCGAGCACTTCGTCGAAGGTGAGGAGTCGGAGGAGGACAGGGAGGAGATTATCGAGGATACGTGGGAAGAGGCCGAGACCGTCTAACTTTCTATAAGACGTGCCAGCCCTTTAGCGCCTCTGTGACTTGTAACGGCCAGCTTGACAAGCATGAGGGGCGCGGTTAGGCTTAGAGACTGCGCAATCAGCGAGACCAGTAGTTCTAGTTCATAATATACAGCTGCACGGCTCAGTAAGTCGGAGTAGGCTAGAGCCCTTGCTACGAAGCCAGCTGCAGTCCATCCTATGGCTCGAGACCTTGTTGCAGCGAACAGTAAAGCCCACGCAATAGCGGCTGTGAGCTCAGGGAAGACAGTAGTAGCCAGAAGGGATTGAGGCTTAAGTAGTACGAAGGGCAGTGCGTACTTTAGTGTCTTTAGCGAGGCAGGCAAGGCTCCTGCCAGGAGAGCGAAAGCACCAGCGTACTTCAATAATCCGCTTACTTGCAAGCGAGGATCCCACATTCCTAACACTGTACCTAATGCGAGCAGGAGCAGCCCTGCAGACGCGGACGCCATGCACAGCACGCTCGGGGCCTCTGTAGGGCCTCTATCGAGGTCCCCACTGGCATACGCTCCTCTTATCGAGCTGGCTGCTCTTAGCAGCACGAGGGCTAGGTACGTAAGCGCAATTGTCCACAGTGCATCCCCTACTAGGGCAGAGTAAGGCATGTACCTGTCGATACGGCCCCCCACCAGCAGTAGTGACACGTATGCATAGAGCATTAGTGCTAGGCCTGCGATCTCTCCGCTGCGTCTAACCAGGAGACTCCTGCCCAGTTTGCTGTAGAGCGACGCTGCCTCAGACGCCGCCATTCCCAGTGCCGCGAAAGGGGTGCTCATGCCAGCACCGAACGCTAGTGAGAGTATTAACAGACTTGCCGCAGCGCTCTCGCCCCAGGACATCGCGCCCAGAGCTAGCGCTATCACGTAAGCGCCACTACAAGGCGCTGACGCTATGAAGAAGATAGCGCCTAGGAGGGGGGCCATTAGAAGCCCCCCTCTCTTCATGCGAGGTAAAGGCACGCTAATAGAGGCCATTAGCTCCTTGAACGGAGTCAACATTGCGAAGCCTATCACGAACAGGGCTAGCAGCGAAGCTGAAGCTAGCGCTTCAGAATCTAACGTTCCAACAAGAGCTCTCACGGTCTCCTTTGCGTAGAGAGCAGCTAGAGCAAGCCCGACAACGGCTGCAGTTAGCCCTGTCGAGAACAGTAGCGACGCTAAGATACTCCTACCTCCCCTTGAACCGCTCCCGACGATGTATATTGCAAGTACAGGGAGAAGCGGGTACGTACAGGGAGAGAAAGCGCTGAGCAGTCCAAGTAAGTAGTACGAGACTATCGAGTAGAGCGTCGGCGTAATAGTAGGCACCTCAAACACCTGCTTGGGGTGAGTTAATGGTGAAAGAAGAATATAGCGTTCACGAAGAGCCTTTCAGTTACTCTTTCTCTGTAGAGGTGAAGACGGCGTAGCTGGCTATGTAGGGCACTAAGGCATACAGTACGAGCACTACTAGGTTCACCCATCCATGGACAAAGACCTCGCCTATAGTGCTTGGCAGAGCCTCCAGTTCACTCACGACTTCTGTCGCAAACTGGGCTCTCGCAATTATCAGCTTAGTGGCTACTTCAGAGAAGTGGTAGTCAGGTCTCACCATATTGAACATCTCGGTAATCTCGGCCACTCTCCTAGTCCACTCTCTAAAGGCCTCAGTGTCGTCGGGCGGCGGCACGGGGCCGACAACGCTTGTTGCGAAGAGGAAGCCTATTAGCGGTATTACGAACGAGAACAGTATCCACACTAGTATACTGAGTATGAGGCTGCGCGACGACCTCCTAGAGAATGATGAGATCAGGAGCGAGATCGAGTAGTACGTGAAGGCTAACAGGATAGTCAAGAGGACGTATATGACGATTCTCAGGACTAAATCTAAGTCGAGAGAAGCGCCTAGGAGTATTGAGGAGCAGCCCACTAGTACCATTGTAGCTAAGCCTATAGCGAACGCCAGAGTAAGTACGGCTCCGACTGCCTTACCGTTTATCACCTGGTCTCTGTATATTGGACGCGAGAGGATTAGGCGCAGCGTCCCCTTCTCCCTCTCCCCAGAGATAGCGTCGTAGCCTAAAGCTAGCCCCAGTAGAGGCGCTATAGTGCTTACTGACGTCTGGAGGCTGAGCAGTATTTGCGACAGGGGATCTAGGATCTGTTCTCCTCCCATTCTCGCGCTCAGACCAAACGAGAATATCATTAGGCCGAAGAGTGTCAGCATTACTGCCGTGAGACCCCACAGCCTCTTGCTCCTCACGGCGTCAGCAAACTCCTTCTCAGCTATTACTCTCACAGGGCTCACGGGCATAGGCTACACCCCCTCCCTGTGAAGCATATCGAAAACCTCGCTCCAGTCTGCAGGCAGAAGCTTTATGGAGAGCACCTCTAGTCCGGCATCCCTAGCCAGTCTTATGATCTCCTCATCGGCCTTGCGGTTAACTAGCACCCTGACTTTGCTCGCATACTTGTCGATACTTGTGCTTACCACCCAGTCAGCATCCTTCAATACTGACGCTAAGGCTTCAGGGTCTCCTCTAACGTGTACTTCGTACTCGTACCCCCTACTCTTCCCTATCTCGCTGGCTATTTCTTCGAAACTTCCCTGGGCTAGGATCTTGCCCCTGCGTATTATCGCGGCGTGACTGCACACGCTGCCGACTTCCTGTAGCAAGTGAGTACTAATGATTACAGTCTTTCCTTCCTTGGCCAGCTCGAGCACTAGCTCTCTGAACATTTTGGCTCCTTCCGGATCTAGTCCTGCCGTGGGTTCGTCGAGGAGGTACAGGTCGGCCTCCTTTAGGAGCGCCTGCGCGAGACATAGTCTCTGTTTCATTCCTCTAGAGTACTCGCTCACCTTACGCTTAGCGACCTGTGAGAGTCCCACCTTCTCTATGACCTCTGTCGCTTTCCTCTCGGCTTCGCGTTTATCGAAGCCGTCGAGCATCGCTAGAAACACTAGGTTGCTTAGCCCGCTCATGTCTTCGTAAAAGCCGAAGCCCTCTGGCATCACGCTCGTCCTCTTCCTAACCTCGATACTGTTCTTGACAGCGTCTATTCCTAGAACCCTCACAGTCCCGCGAGTGGGCCTGACGAGCCCTATGAGTATGGAGAGGAGCGTGGTCTTACCGGCGCCATTGTGCCCGAACAGGCCAAAGACGACGCCTTCGGGCACTCTCAAGTCAACCCCATCTAGGGCCCGTACGCCACCAGGATACACCTTAACGAGCCCGTTCGTCTCGACCGCGTACTCCAAATTCGTCACCTCCTCCCATACTTTCTCCAAGCATAGAAGGCTGCGATGAGTACTATAAAGAGAATGAGCAAACCTACGTATATATATTCGCCCCGAGGTCTAACGTCTATTCGCAATACTCTCTCAACTCTCACGCCTGTAGCAGTTATTCTCATAGCGACGTGGTAGAAACCGGCAGCCAACTTGGGATCCGCGTCTATTGTCAGCACGAATGTGACTTCTTCCCCGGGTGGCAGGCTAGGCACGACCTTGGGCTCGACCTCGACTCTTATCCCGCTCGGTACGTCGTAGACTTCCAGCATCACGTTGCGGAGCGGACTGTTGCCGTCGTTCTTAACTTTCACTCCAAACTTGGTGCGGGAGCCGACGCTCATTGTGACGTAGAAGTTCTCAGTCACGACTTTCAGCTTGTATTCACCTAAGACGTTGAGACCTAATCTTATTTTATCACTGCTCTTCTCTCCCTTTACGATCAATGTGAATTCTACAAGTTGGGGCTCTAAACCGTACGGGACATCAATTTCCAAGTAAAGGTCCATCCCCTTACCCGGAGCGAGGTAGATTCTGCTCACTAAACTTCCGCCCTGCTCCTTTAAACTGTAGGAGAACCCCTCGGGTAGACCCTGCACTTCGAACGAGACAGAGGTCGCAGACGTGCCTCTGTTAGAGACCTTTATCGGGATCACAGCTTTTTCTCCCGCTCTCACCTCGACGAACGGTGACGGACTCTCGACTTTCAGCTTGTCAGCGCCCGCTTTCACGTCTACTTTGAGCTCGACTTTAGAGCGAGCCCCCAACGCACTTGCCTCAATGACTATTGTGTAGGTCTTCTCTTCCGCGTCCTCCGGTACGTACGCTCTCAGTATAAGCTTCGCTTCCGCCCCCTCCTTCAGCCTGATAGAGGAGACCGCATGGCCGTCCAGAGTTTCCAGTCTTAGGTCCCAGCCCTCAGGACCGCTAACGTGTAGGTCGAAGTCCGCGTCCTCGCCTACAGTGTTTCTCACTGTGAGTTCAACTACCAGCTCCTCACCCTTAAACCCAGTAACTCTAGTGTACGGAACGTCAAGTATTCCCCAGTCTTTAGGCTCAGCCACAACTACTATCGTTTTCGCGAAGGTTGAGGAGCCCGCGAAGACTAGTTTCACAGCGTAAGTGCCGTTAGCGTCGCGGCCTACGAGCATCCTGAGCACGAAGTTCGCTGACTCTCCGGGATACAGCGTGAAGCCCCTGACCTCGACACCGTTGGGTAACAGGAGCTTGACGTCCCACCCTCCGGGGTACACCAGATTGACATTCACGCTTTCCTCGAAGCGTCCTCTGTTAGTGACGTCTACCCTAAGCTCCACAGTGTCGCCCTGCTTGACCTCGAGCTTCTCGGCTTCTAGAGAGACCTTGAGTGCGTAGTCTAGCACTATGTCGCCCAGCGATATAAACCGGTACTCCTTTACCTCGACTTTAAGCCTCTTCTCCTCGTATCCCCGCCCGTAAATCACTACCTCGTAAGTACCACTCTCAAGCCTTAGCTCGAAAACGCCCTTGTCATCCGTAGTAGTTTTTGCTCTTAGCACACCGTCCGGCGTGTAGGCTTCGACTACGATCCCCGCGAGCGGATAGCCCTGCTTATCAATAACTCTACCCTGAATTGTGCCGGCTGCCGCGGTAGCGACGTGCGCTACCGCGAAGACTGCGACCACGAGAACTAGGAGCAGGAGCGCGACGATCTTTCTACCCACTTTCCCACCGCCGCTCACCAGCTATAATGGGGAAATAAAAGCTTTATTGGTAGACTTCACTTCTATCTCATTTCATGCATTCGGTCGTCTAGGCAATATGGCGCTCTACCCTCGCGGAGGAGTCTTAGGCGACGGTAAGCAGGGCAGCTCTCCTAGTTCTTCCTGAGCTTTCCTCCAGCACGCGGCCACGTCTTCCAGAGCCTTAATCAGCTCTTCTTCGTCCTTAGCAAAGGCCGAGAATATTACATGTCCCTCCTCGTTGATGTCCAAGCGAGCAAGTCCAGCTGCGAGCTTCGATAAGCGGGACAGGAAGGCTCGAGTCAGAGCCGTGTTATCGTTAATGAAGAGCGCGTCGCTTTCAAGTGGGAAGCCGTAATCCTCTATGTAGATCTCAGCTCTCACGCCCTTAACTAGCACTATCACGCTTTCTGTATCCTCCCAGCTACGGGCAGCCGCTAGGAGGCCTTTATCTCTGAGCCTACTGGCTAGTTCGCCCGCTCGTCCATAGTCCCTATACTCGACAACCTCAACGCTCTCTCCCTCGTCTACCCAGGCGAGGTAGTAAAGGGGGCCTAGAAGCGTGCCGAGCTTTATCACCGGGCTATAGGGCTGGCTTATCCCATAGAAGAGACAGAGGGCCTTGCCTGGGGGCCAGTACGCGACAGTTCCCGGCTCAACGACTGCTGTGGCCTCACCTTCGAGTTCTATGTCGGTGCTGAAGTAGACTTCCTGCTTCCAAACGCTTGCCATCGATTCGACAGGCAGCTGCTTAACGAACTCTTCTCTCTCTACGACTGCGACTATCTCTCCATGGTCCTCAAACCTGAACGTAACGTACCTCATAGCGTGGTATCGTACGCTAACACCGTGTTAAGCTTTCACGTTTCTCCACGTAGGAGTAGCTCACTGTAGTTAGGCACGCAGAATTTCATGCTCTGAGGGTCTAAGAGCCCAACGAACTTAATGTTGCCTATCGTTTCGGAGAGGGCGGGAGCGTATTTGAGTAATCTCCAGAAGTCGTCGGCCTGCAGGGTCGTGATTATATACGCTTCCCTACGGTCTCTGCTCAATAGGACTCTTAAGACAAAGTCGCACCGCGAGAGGAGCGATACAGCGTCTTTAGTCTCTAGTGTAACTCTGATCAGCGTGGGAGGAAAGCCGTGAAGAGGCGTGTAATAATACCTTAACCTAATGAGGTCTTTTACATGGCGCCTGAAGTGGTAAGAGAGAGTGCTCCTGTTTATTCCCGTCTCCTTGGCGACGGCCTTTAGCGTCACGTAGAAGTCTTGGCCTAGCTTCGAGAGGAGTACGGCGTCGACCGCGTCAGCCTCAAGCCGTCTAAATGCCTTTGGCTGCCAAGCCTCGAGCTTTTTCTCTAGTGCTGCACATACGAAGCTCCTAACGTCTAGTTCGGGTGCTGGCTGGATTATGTCGTACAGCTCTCTCACTAGAAGGCACTTGTCAACTAGCTCCATGAATACGGAGTCTATTCTCTCCTCTGGAGCCACGAAGACTGCAAGCTCGTAGTCCTCGCCGTCGAAGCAGTAACACTTAGCGTATAGAACCCTGTGCTTAACTAGCTCGGCTTGAGGCTTACAACGGCCTACAAGCACCATTACCGGAGCTAAGCCCAGAGCCCTATAGTAAGGCTCAGCGTAGAACCTCACGCCAAGCCTCTTGAGTCTTCTCATGACCTCGTACACGTACTGTCTTGTGACGCCAGCTTCTTGCGCTGCTAGCGCTACGTCTCCACGTGCCCTGACGAGCGCTGCAAGGATGCGTTTTTGAGCACTACTGATTACGGCCAAGCGTAGTATCACCGTAGCTAGTTGTGTAGCCGTTGTAATGAGGCGTTGATTGAGGGTTATAAGCACTGCCACACTGCAGCGCAAAACGATATAAGTCAGAACGCTAAGCGGCTAGCCCCTCGGGGCTCCGCTCACGACTGCCCGGTCACCGCTCTCCTAAGCCATGCAGTCTTCATCGCCCCAGTTACTGTCTACGAGTCGACATTTACACTTTAGGCTATCTCTCAGGTAGTGGTATGGGTTCCGTCTTTGATAACCGTCTAAGTCTTTCCTCAGCTTTGATCGATGACAGGAACTCGGCTACAGGGGTAGGTACCAAGCTACGCCAGTCCCCACCCTCTACAATGGCTTTCCTCGCTTTCTTACCCTCGTACACCTCTCTTCTGAGGAACGGTATGGGCTCGACTCTGTACCCTTCTTTTTCAGCTAGTAAGCGCACGAGCTCGTTGTTTGTGAAGACAGCCTCGAACCGTGGTACTCTAAGGCTCAAATGCCTCATCCACAGCGCGTTATTAGGCACGTTATCGACGGGTATTATGTAGCAACGATCGTACAAGTCGCCTAAGGCAAGTCTTATCATCTCGACTCTCTCGCCCGCTGTGAAGGGATTGTCGGGCGTGTAACAGAACTGGGCCGCAGTCACTACAATGATGAGCTCACGAGACAGGCTAAGCGCGTACTTAACAGCGTGGAGATGGCCCTTATGAAAGGGCTGAAAGCGGCCCGGTAGGAGTGCTCTAGCATACTTTAGCGCCAAGTTCTCTCTACCTCCTCAGCGACTTCCTGAATACAGCGCCAGAAAGCCTTAGCGGCGCGCGGCCCTCTGCCTCTCTCTAAGGCTTCCTCGAGCTCGGGGTCTATAGGCAATCTGCCTAGGAGCCTTAGTCCAAGCTCTTCGGCCTTTGGTGGACCGAACACCTCCACTTTCTCCCCCTTATAAACGAAGTAGGCTAGGTTCTCGACAACTCCGAGTATTGGTACTCCCTCGCCTCGGAGCAGGTCCACGAGTCTGCGAACCACGGCTAAGGAGAGTCTAGACGGCGTCGTTACAATCAAGGCTCTGGCCCGGTCCCGGGTTACCCTAAGAGTTGTCACTGTCTCGTCGCCGGTTCCAGGAGGCATATCGACAACTAAGTAGTCGAGCTGTCCCCAATCGGCTTCGGCAAACAGTGTAAGCACGAGGTCTTCCTTAACCCGGCCCTTAATGGGTAGGGCACCTGGCCCTGTATAGAGCGCGACCGAAACTAGGCTTATACCTTCGACCTCGACAGGTTTTAGTCCCTTCTTGCTGCCTCGCAACTCAGCTTTCTCGACACCAAGCACTGCCGGCGCTGATGGTCCATGTAGGTCTAAGTCGATGAGACCGACTTTCCTCCCCCTATCCTTCAAGGCAAGAGCGAGAGAGGCCGCTATTACGCTCTTCCCAACACCCCCTTTACCGCTACAGACTAACAGGACTCGGTCTATGCTTGAGAGCTTTCTCCGTGCCATCTCGTAGCGAGGGTCTATCACTCCTCTCCACCTCCTTTCTCCACGACAAGTCTGACTACCTTGACGCCCGTACCGGCGATAACGTCGAAGTCCCTGCTACCGCAGCGAGGACACCTTGCAAACGCATAGACTAACTCGGGCATGTAGTGTAGAGGGAGGTCATACTCGCCGGTCTCATCGGCAATCATGGGTGCGGATTTCAGCTGATCCTCAATCTCGTGGAGCCCCCACTTAGCACCGCACACATTACACACGAACCTAGCTCTTTCGACCTCGACCCGCAGCTCGGCACCGGCTAGTGGAGTGTCCTCTGAAAGGAGCTTAAATGCCTCCTTTAGTACGTCAGTGTCTAACTGTGCGAGCTCACCTGTTGCCACGACTACCTCCCTAACGCAACTCACACCGTGCTTTTTCATGAAGGAGAGTACAGAGCGAACTATACCCTCGGCGATGCTCCACTCGTGCATGGAACTCCTCCGCGCCCTTTCCCTGGAGGGTTCACTTAAAGGTAAGCACGCTTAACGTGCAGTGCCTATTTTAGTACAGATGCTATCTAAAGCGAGGGTCGACCGAATGCCCTCACGCCGTCACGTGACGCTTGAGGATATAGAGAGACTCTTCAGAGATAATGCGGCTCTCGCTTCTTCACTGAAAAGACTCATTGAGAGATACGCCAGGGAGGTATACGAGAGAACGGGCAGAAAGATAAAGATAATGAACTTTTGCGGTACGCACGAGTGGACGACTGTTCACTATGGGCTCAGGAGTCTGATGCCGAGCACAGTAGAGCTTGTTGCGGGACCCGGATGTCCGGTGTGCATCACGCCAGCTTACTACGTCGACCGAGTGATAGAGCTAGCACTCGACGGTGTCAAAGTCTACACTTTCGGCGACGCCTACAAGCTGCCCACTGTTAGGCCTGTAAGAGGAGCTATGTCTCTCGCTGAGGCTAGATCTCTAGGCGGCAAGGTCGAGGTTGTGTACAGTTTTCTCGACGCGGTTAAGAGAGCCGAGAGAGAAGGCGGGGTGTTCTTCGGCATAGGCTTTGAGACTACAGCGCCCAGCTATGCAGTCCTCCTAGACGCAGGCGCTGTGCCCAAGACATTGAGCTTCCTAAGCGTGTTAAGATTAACTCCTCCTGCCGCGGCTTTTGCCATAGAGGCCGCGGTAGAGCGGGGACTAGAGCCTGTGCAGGGAGTAATAGCTCCAGGTCACGTGTCAACGGTTACGGGAGCAAAGCCTTGGGCTGAGCTCTCAAAAAGGTTTCACATACCTGTAGTCGTCTCGGGCTTCGAGCCCATAGACCTACTCATCTCAATTGCGAGGATCCTCAAGATGCTGAGAGACGGTAAGCCAGGCATCGAAATAGAGTACACTAGAGCTGTTACGTGGGAGGGGAACGTTACTGCGCAGAGGGTTGTCAATAGAGTGTTTGAAGTCGTTGACGCAGCATGGAGAGGGCTAGGCTTCATCCCGCGCAGCGGCTGGGACCTTAAGGCTGGACTGAAGTGCTACGATGCTCACGAGCAGTACGGAATCGAGCCCTTAACCCCCGAAAAGTGGAAATACGACCTTCCGCCAGGCTGCAGATGTGCAGACGTCACACTCGGAATAGCGAAACCCACAGACTGCCCGTTATTCATGAGGACCTGCACGCCGGACAAGCCTTGGGGCCCCTGTATGGTGTCTTCAGAGGGGACTTGTGCTGTCTGGGCTAGATTCGGCGGGGGAGGCGTAGCGGAGGAAGTAGCTAGAGACATAGGTGTCCTGTAGACGTGGTCAGCATCGCCGACCTTTTATTCACCAATACCCGTAGAGGAGGGGGGCTGGTGTGTGCTGGGCAGTACCTGCGCGCGTAGTGAGGGTCGAAGGAATGCTGGCACAAGTAGACTTCGGAGGAGCTGTCAGGACAGTCGTTGTCGCAGCTGAGGGAGTAAAAGAGGGAGATATAGTGCTAGTACACGCAGGGGCCATAATAGGTAAAGTACGGCCCGAGGACTTCGCCGAGAGTATAAAGCTATATGCAGAGTTAGCGTTAGAGACGGCTCTTCAGTCAGGTCTGAGCCGTAAGGAGGCAGAAGAACTAGTTAAAAGACAACTCTCCGCTTGGGAACGCTGGCTGAGGGGAGAGTAAAATGAGAACTGCTAAGATCACACTGGCACACGGTGCTGGGGGTAGGGAGATGGCAGAGCTCCTAGCCTCCATAGTGTTCAGTCGCGTAGACGAGAAGCTCAAGAAGGTTCCAGGAGGACTGGGCATAGACTTCCCTGATGACGGCGCAGCAATACCGGTGAGTGACGGGCGCTACATAGTAGTGTCTATGGATTCCTATACTGTGAGCCCGATATTCTTCCCTGGTGGCGACATAGGTAAGCTTGCGGCGTGCGGCTCGATAAACGACGTTGTAGTTATGGGGGCCCGCCCTCTAGCGATACTGGACTCAATAGTGGTTGAGGAAGGCTTTCCACTGAGCGATCTTGAGCGAGTACTGGACAGCTTCTTCTCAGTTCTGAAGGAGGAGAGTGTAGCCACCATAGGCGGAGACTTTAAAGTGATGCCCCGCGGAGCGCTCGACAAAGTAGTGATAACAACCGTGTGTATAGGCATCGCAGAGAGGCTCATAGTCGACAAGAACGTAAGGGCTGGAGACAAGATAGTAGTAACCGGGTACCTCGGTGACCACGGCGCTACGATTCTAGCCTTACAGCAGGGAATAGAGCTCGAAGGCAGCTCTCTCAGAAGCGACGTTGCACCTCTCACCAAGACGCTCCTCCCTGTGATCGAGGAGTTCGGAGAGAACATACATGCCGCACGCGACCCAACACGCGGAGGGCTTGCCATGGTACTCAACGACTGGGCAAAAGCCTCCGAGACAATAATAGTCCTTGACGGCCTCAAAGTCCCCGTAAGGAGGCAGGTTAAAGCCTACGCGGAGATGCTCGGCATCGACCCGCTATACCTAGCTAGCGAGGGTGCGGCGGTCCTCGCAGTTGATGCAAGCATTGCGGAGGATGTAGTAGACAAACTCCGAGAGCTAGGCTGCAGCGCCGCAGCCATAGTGGGCGAAGTGCGAAAAAGCGACAGGTACTCCGGGCTTGTCCTCTACAGGAGCGAAGTGGGAGGGCTTAGGATATTAGAGCCTCCCACTTCGCT
>CAZPLI010000017.1:0-546 GCA_964587325.1 uncultured Thermofilaceae archaeon
AGCTTACGCAGTAATGGAGGCTGTGAGGAGAAGGCTCTGAGCCAGCTTGAGGTCAAGCTGAAGCTCACCAAGCCGGAGGAATAGGGTCTTTTGGTTCTGACCCGCGATGGGATAGGGAGGGACAACTTGAGCAGGGTCTTGAGGTAGCTGAACAACATGAGTTACGCGGTGGACGGTGAACGCGTGCTAGAGTTCAAGGTCAAAGAGTACATCAGCAAGGAAGGCTTTAGAATCTCATTCTACGCGGACTTCATCATCAACCTAGCTAAGTACCTGAGTTCTCGGGGTATACTCGTGAACTTGCTCTGCTGTAATTTCGGCGAGACTATGATCGCATTCAAATAAGCAGGAAGCTGAGGAAACGCAGGCACCAGATCTTCCAGAAGCCGCGGACGAGATACACGCCGCCCTTGAGAAGAATGACTTTGAGAAGGCGCTCGGGCTCGCCAGGGAAGACACAAAGGAGCTTTAGGGAGCATAAGTCTCTTCGGAACCGAGGTGAGGCAGATCATCCCCTCCGATGCTTATCACTATCATGCGCGCGCC
>CAZPLI010000017.1:556-6510 GCA_964587325.1 uncultured Thermofilaceae archaeon
TTCCGACTGGGCTCGGAGAAATCGATACACCCTGCAGCTTTGTTAGTACTCGTATAGCGAGTGCACGGGAGAGTATCAGCTAACTTCGGGTTCCTCATCGCTCAGGCGACTGTTTACTCATCACCGCCACTAGTAACTAGGGTAGCCTAATAAGTGCTTCCGGTTGGTAGCGGAGGCCTATGTTGTGAGCAGACCTATAAGCTGCGTTTTTAGTAGAAGCCAGGGGCGTAAGGATGAAGAAGGTCCTTGTTGTAGTGGCTACGCTGTTGGCATTAGCCTGTTTAGCGTATGTTCTGAGTTTTTATCTTCCGGTTCCAGCGAGAAGAGTGAAGTATGCCGTGGGCGGGAAGCGAGTACTCGTTTCTCACGAGTTCTACCAGGGCATAGCCTACTATGGTGGATATTGGTACTTTTCCGGAAGAGAATACTTGGCGAAAGTCGCAGAGCTAGGCTCTAGAAGTCTCAGCGCGGAGAACAGGACGCCTATACCTTATGACTTGGTACTCGCTGGCTACAACCACATAGGCGACATAGACGTCGAGAACGGCCTTGTGTATGCACCGCTAGAGGACGTTAAGTACGAGAAGCCCTTAGTGGCCGTGTATGACGCTGAGACCTTAGACTTTCTCTACACTATAGGTCCTCTGCCTCAAAGCCACATGCCCTGGTGCGCAGTGGATCCTCAGCGCGGGCTCATATACACTTCAGAGTTCGATAATGTAGACAGAGTACTGGTCTACGATATGAAAGGTAACAAGGTGCGAGAAATACTGCTCAACACTACTCTTCAGAGAGTGCAGGGAGGAGACTTAGAGAACGGCTACCTATACTTAACTACAGACGACGGAGGCGACTGGATATACGTAGTCGACTTATCGACCGGTGGCGTGAGGCGCCTAGCTAGGGTCGATACACCCTATGAAATGGAAGGAGTAGAAGTCGTGGGAAACAAGTTATACGCTCTGGTGGGCACGCCTTTCCCCCTAAAAAACATCGTCTTTATCTATACGCTAGTACGGGGACCGCCCTGAAATGGAGTTTTATAGTAGCCTAGCAGGGCACCAGTCAATACCGCTTACTACAGTCTTTGCGCCGGTTTTTCTAAGAGCTTCCTCTACGGATTCTGCATCCTCGGGCTCTGTAAGTGCAAATACTGTCTCGCCTATCATAGCCTGAGAGGCAGCTATTGCCCCGCTGGCGAGCGCGGCTTCCACACCCCTCTTTACTCGTGGAGTGGTGAGGCCAGCGTTCAGGGCGAACTTCCAGCTTTCTTCCATAAAGCGCTCAGGAGATGGGTCTTCCAGTATTCTTGCCAGCGCTTTCTCGCCAAGCTCGTTAATCCTGTCGAGTCCGTCTCTCTCTATCACGCTTCTCTTGTCTATTGGAGCGTAGAAGCCGACTACGACTCTCAGGCGAGGTTCGACGAGTAAGCGCTCAACTCTGTCCGAGCCCGGAGGGCCCGGCTCTACTACTAGTACGAAGCCGCCTACGACTAGCCCGGAGATTGTGCCGAGGCCTGTTCCGGACTCTACCTCTACTACGTGGGCAATCCTAGCTAGCTCGGTGTATGTAGCCTTTACTCCCGTTGCCTTAGCTACAGCCAGAGCGGTGGCTAAAGCGCTTGCACCGCTTGTACCTAGCCCTCCACCGACTGGCACCTCGATTCTCTGGTCTATCGTCACGCTGTAGGTGCCTTCAGCAAGCGATAACACGCGTTCAGCGACTCTCCTAGCAACGAACATCTCTGCAGGTTTACCTTCAAGTAGCGTGACGATGCTCTGTTTTTCACTCTCCTCAGCTTCTACTCTAACTATAACACCACGACCTAGTGCTATACCGCCCCCCTTCGCGCCGCTGCGCAGAGGGTCGCCTGGGACTATGTAAGCAGAAAAAATGCCGGAAAGACCGGCGGGCGAGAAAGCTCTAGCGACTTTCATTTAGCGGTACCCTCTTCGAGGGACGCCAGGTCTTGCTGTATCATCTCCTTGAAGAGCTTTATCATCTTGCGGAGCTTGGCCTCGTCGATTTTGCCGTGCGGTGTCTCGACCTCGAGTATCCTGCGCGGTATTCTGAGCTTGTCGAGGTCGAAGCCCTCTCTGATCTTTAGCCTGTACTTCATGAGGTGGATCTTCTTGCCTAGTGCCTTTAGGTCCTCAACGGTGTAGTCATAGCCTAAGGGCTTTAGGGCCCTGATCACGACCTCAGGCTTGTACACGCCCCTGGCGAAGAAGCACACTACGAGGCTTGAGAGTATCTGTCTCCACCTCTCCTCTTCGACGAGTTTCCCGACTATTTCCTCGGGCTCTAGCTCCTTTCCTATAGTCTTCTGGTCCAGGCTGTAGCCTGCCATGTCTAGATGGCTGTGCCTCGAGCCCGCAAGGAAGCCGAAGTGAGCAGCAGGACCTGTGTGGTATCCCGGCATCTCGTTGCCGCCGAACGCTAAGGCGAAGTCTAGCCCGCCATACTTCGACGCCGCATACTCAACGCCTCGTGCTAGGGCAGCGTAGAACTCGTTGGGTTGCTCCACTATCATGTCTATTGCCTTCATGTATGCCTCGTAGTCGCCCCACTTGAGCTTCACTCCCATGAGCTCAGTGTCGCCAATTAGCCCTTTCTCGTAAGCCTCAGTCGCCCATGCCAGCGCGACGCCCGTGCTCATGGCGTCAAGGCCTACCTCATCGACCTTATCCATCAGTAGTAGTGCGCCCTCTGGGTTCTCAATTCCGAGCATAGTGCCAAGGGAGTATATCGGCTCGTAGTCGTAGCCTATGAAAGTCGTCTTGTAGAAGTAGGGCTCATCGACGTAGGGCTCACGCAGTGCGGCTAGGTGAATACAGGCGACTGGGCAGTGAGCGCACGCCAGTCTGCGTCCCAGATAGTTCTCAGCAAGGTATTCCCCGGAGAGCTTATCAGCATGGTCGAACCTTACTGAGCGTAGGTTCTTTGTGGGTAGTGCACCTATCTTATTAAGCACTAGGACGTTCATGGGGGTACCAAGGTCGTGGTACTTCTTCATCAGCGGGCTGCCCACTATTACGTCAAAGATCTCCTTGTAGACTTCCCTGTACGCACGCTTGTCAATGATTGGTATGCTACCTCGCCCCGATACAACTAGCGCCTTCAGCTTCTTGCTGCCAAACACCGCACCTAGACCTAGCCTACCAAAGTGCCTGTAGGTTTCAGTTATTACGCACGCGTAGGTGACAAGCCTCTCACCAGCCCTGCCGATCCTCATTATGGTTCTGAAGCCGTGTCCAGGCTCGTTTTCCCTTATTACTCTGCCTACCGTGTGGCTACTCGACATTCCCCAGATCGCTCTAGCGTCACGGAAGTAGACTCTACGGCCGTGTACTGCGACCCAGACGGGAGTCTCGCTGGCACCCTTAATGACTATCGCACCGTAGCCTGCAAGCCTTATCGCTATTGCGCTTCGCCCACCTGCGTGGCTCTCACCTAGGTTACCAGTATGCGGGCTCTTGAAGACAGCGACAGTCTTCGAGGCTGTGGGATATAGCGCCGAGAAAGGTCCCACAGCGAACACTATTACGTTGTCAGGACCTAGAGGGTCAGCCCCACGGGACAGCTCTTCTTCTAGGAGCTTTATTGCCGCTCCTATCCCGCCAAGGTACTCTTCGAATATGTCTCGACGATCCTCTACCCAGTACTTCTTCCGCGTGAGGTCTATGTATAGTACCCGGCTTAGGGGGTCCTTCGGGTTCATGCCCTTACCACCTCCTCAGGTATTTCTTCCATCGTTAGTACACCGTGGGGGCAGAACTGTACACAATAACCGCAGTGCACGCAAATTATCGGCTTATTAGTCTCATGGTCCCACATCACAGCGCCTATAGGACAAGCCTTAGCGCACAGCCCACACCCTATGCACTTATTATAGTCAACTAACACACCACCGCCTTTCCTTGGCTTTAGCGCGCCGGTAGGGCATACTGCAGCACAGGGAGGGTCAGGACAAGCTCTACATACTATGACCCTAAACCCCCTCTCAACGCCACCGATACTGGCGACTCTTATTGCAGACTTAGCGACGCCGCCTTCACCTAAGCGGCGAGAACAGGCGAAGACGCAAGACATGCAACCTACACATCTCTCGACATCCCTAATGGCTATTCTTTTCAATACGCCCCCACCTCGCTAGAGGTGCCGCCACATTATTATGGCTTTGTCAGCTAAAAGTCAGCTGTTGTCCAGTATTGGATATCTGATAACGGGTAAATGATAAATAGTCCCTCAAGCCTCATAGCCCGGTGAGTTCGTGGTGACTAAACGCGAGCTTCTAGCAGTGAGCGCTGCTATAATACTTGCTGCCGTTTTCCTCGCCTCATACTTCCTCCTCTTTAAGCAAAGCAGCAGCATCATCAAGGTCTTCCACGCCGGGAGCTTGTCATTAGCTCTCAGTGATGCCGAGAAGGCTTACGAGAAGCTAAGACCGGGCGTAGACATTCAGAGGGAGCCATCCGGTAGTGTAAAGGCTGTCAGAAAGATATCAGACTTAGGTAAGTGGTGTGACGTTGTTCTCACTGCCGATTACAGGGTCATAGAGCAGTACCTGATACCCAAGCACGCCGACTGGTTGATAATCTTCTGCTCTAACGAGGTGGTCCTCTGCTACACGGATAAGAGCAAGTATGCCTCCGAGATAAACTCAAACAACTGGTACGAGATACTCATGAGGCCCGGCGTTAAGTTCGGCTTTTCTAACCCGAACCTCGATCCCTGCGGCTACAGAGCTCTCACGATACTCTATATGGCCTCCAAGTACTATGGTAAGGACGCCATCTGGGAGAAACTGGTGGTGGAGTCTATACCCAATGTCGAAGTGAAGGTGAACGACAGCATACACTATGTGTTGTTCCCGAGCAAGCCAAACTACGAGCTAGGTCGCTTAGTCCTTAGAGACAAAAGCGTAGACTTAGTGCAGCTTCTTGAAGCCGGAACTCTCGACTACGCCTTCGAGTATAGGAACGTCGCAGAAGAGCACGGCCTAAAGTACGTGAGACTGCCCCCAGAGCTCAGCTTGGTTTCTCGCCCGTACCTGAACGTCCGCGTCGTACTCCATGCGGGTGACCCAAAGAGGTGCAGAACAGTCGAAATATCTGAGATAAGGTATGGGTTAACGATACCTAAGTGCTGTAGGAACTGTAAGGGCGCCGAAGAGTTCGTGAAGTGGCTACTTTACGGAGAGGGCCGCAAGATACTGGAGGAGCATGGCTTTGTCATAATACCATACGAGTATAAAGGACCAGTGCCTCCCAGCCTCAGGGGGTAGGATTGCGGGGACGTGCAGTAATACTATTCTCGGCGGTTGGGTCTCTCCTAGTACTCTTTCTCCTAATTCCTCTAGTTCTCTGCTTAGCGCGAGGTCTTCCTCTAGTACCTCAGCTCGGCGAAGACAGGGAAGCCTTAATAGCGCTCTACCTTAGTCTCCACACTGGCCTGGTCTCGAGCGCGCTGATCTCTATACTGGGTACGCCGCTTGCTTATCTCCTATCGAGGTACAGGAGTCATGTCACGAGGCTGCTAGAGGGCTTCGTCGAGATACCACTGGCATTACCCCACAGCGTGGCAGGCATAATGGTGCTTCTGGCATACAACTCTCGTGCTCCCTTAGGGTCTATCCTGGCGAGGCTCGGCCTAGTGATAGAAGATAGCTACTGGGGTGTGGTGGCCGCAATGATGTTCGTGTCAGCACCTATCTTCGTCACGGCAGCTAGGGCTGGGTTTGACTCTGTGGACCCCGAACTCGAGAACGTGGCCCGCACACTGGGTGCAAGCCCTCTGCACGTATTCTTTAAGGTCTCATTACCTCTGTCCCTGCGTCACCTAGCTGCGGGCTTTGTTCTCTCCTTTGCTAGAGCGATAAGTGAAGTCGGAGCAGTAATGATAGTCGCTTATTATCCAAAAGTCGCCGCCACGCGAGTCGTTGAGTGATTCTT
>CAZPLI010000017.1:6520-18120 GCA_964587325.1 uncultured Thermofilaceae archaeon
AGCTCTGCTAAGCTTAGCAGTCTTTATAGCTCTCAGAGTACTGGAGGGGGGACAGCAGCAATGACTACGCCTCGCGTCGAGCTGGTTAATGTGAGTAAGGACCTTGGAGAGTTCCGCCTAGTGGATGTGAGCCTAAAGGTTTATCCGGGCGAGTACTTCGTAGTGCTCGGCCCTTCAGGAGCTGGCAAGACTGTGCTAATACAGGTAGTAGCAGGCATCCTTAAGCCGGATAAAGGGCGAGTGATGTTTGACGGAGAGGATGTCACCGATTTTCCGCCCGAAGAGAGGAACGTAGGCTATGTGCCCCAGAACTACGCCCTCTTTCCTCATCTTACGGTCTACGAGAACATAGCGTTTGGGCTCAAGGCTAGAGGTCTCGAGCGGCGGGAGGTAAAGAGAAGAGTGAAGGAGGTAGCGTCTAAACTAGGCATAGAACATCTCCTACATAGACACCCCAGGACTCTCAGCGGTGGTGAGGCTCAGAGAGTCGCCCTAGCGAGGGCTCTTGTCATTGAGCCCCGTGTACTGCTTCTAGACGAACCTCTCTCATCGGTTGACCCAGTAATGAGGTGGGAGTTGAGAGACTACCTCAAGAGGGTACAGAGAGAGTTCAACGCTACGGTGATACACGTTACTCACGACTTCGTAGAGGCGCTAACGTTAGCAGATAGGGTAGCCGTAATGAACAGGGGGCATATAGAGCAGGTAGGAGTGCCCGGCGAGATATTCTACCGTCCAGCTACGGAGTTTGTAGCGAGATTCACTATGGCGGGCAACGTCTACAGAGGGGTCGCTAAGAGCATTGGCGACGGTCTCTCGCGAGTGAACATCAACGGGATCGAGATAACCGTCTGTGGCGAGTACAGTGGTGAGGTCACAGTAGTCTTTAGACCAGAGGATGTAGTGGTAGCCAAAGAGAGAATAACGTCGAGTGCTCGCAACGAACTAAGCGGAATAGTCGAGGACTATCTCGATCAAGGCGCCGTAGTTCTACTAAGAGTGAGGTGTGGTCGAGTACTAGTTAGAGCTTATATAACGAAAAGCTCCTTCCACGAGCTGCGAATATCCCGAGGAGACAAGGTCCTACTTTACGTCAAAGCCTCTCAAGTACACGTAATACCCTAGCTAGATTACTAGCCGGGAACACTTATCCGCGCATATCCGATGAAAGACTGGTGCTACTCGAATGCGCAAGAATGTCCTGCTACTGCTGTTAGTAATAGTGCTCTTAGCGACTGTGTGTAGCTCACAACCACTACAAGTTGCTTGGAGAGGGTACGAGGAGGGACTGGAAGAGGCGAGGAGGACGGGTAAACCCGTGTATCTGTTCTTCTACAGAGAGGTTTGCCCTTATTGTGTATTAGCGGATAGGACGCTCTTTAGAAGCCCTCAAATAGTAGCTATACTTAACGACGAATTTGTGCCTATACGAGTTGACGTCGAAAAAAGTCCTAATCTTGCTGTTCGATACGGCATTATAGGTGTGCCCACTCACGTAATCCTGAGGCCCAACGGCGAGGTATACGCCGTGCTTATAGGCCTACCTTCAGTAGAGGATTTCGAGCACTTTCTGTCCAAAGTCCTTAACGAGCTTAAGAGTAGGCAAGGGGATGTCGAAGCTGTCGAGAATGTTGAGGAGAAAGGGGTAGAGGAGTTAGTCTTAGCCGTAAGTGCGTTAGTGGCAGCTGCAGCAGCGGGAGTTGTGGCGGCGTTTTCGCCTTGCGTACTGCCAATGTACCCTGTGCTTTTCCTTGGCGTGTTGAGGACTAAGAAGCGCAACCTGCTTAGCTTAGCGATTGGCTTCATCTTATCGTATGCGGTTCTAGGCTATATTGCTGGCCTGATAGGTCAGAGCCTAGCTGGCGCAAGAGAGGTCCTAGTGCGTAGCGTAGCAATACTACTTTTCCTACTCGGAGCTTTACTAATCCTAGGCCGCCTTGAGAGCTTTCTCTCGTCGCTTACCGCAGCTATAGAGCCTTTCACAAGGAGAGTAAGTCAGGGATCTCCTCTGCTTTTAGGGATCCTGCTGTCCATCCTATGGACACCGTGTATAGGCCCCTTGACAGGTGCCATTCTCTCAGTTTCTGCTGTTGCAAGCAGTCCGAGTTTAGGCGTGCTAATAGCAGCAGCTTATGCAACGGGTTTCATACTTACGGCAATAGCTCTAGGGCGAGGACTTGTCAAGATCTACTCATCTCGCGTTAAAGAGAGGAAGAAGCGGAAGGTCTTTAAGGCCTTAGCGAGACGAGGGCGTCTGCTTCAGAAGCTGGCAGGCCTAGTGCTCCTAGCCCTAGGCCTAATGATTCTGACCGGAGGGCTTCCCTTGGGAATTTAGGCGCGGGGGTCAGGCGGGCTACGGTCGGTCACCGGTCTCCACTAGGGGGATACTCTTCACACCCCCTCGCTTACTTCACTTACGTAAGGGCGAATAAGCGTTATGATGTATAATAACCTTATATAGAAAAGTCAGAGTAGTGAGGGAGAGTCTGGTAATGCGTGGGAGGGGGTCACGTGAAGAAGAGAAAGAGGAGTCTGGATGCTAAGAGAGTTCGGCTAATGTATATGGTCGCTTTAATTCTTGCAGTCCTAAACGATATTTTAGACCTTGCTGGTATAGCGCCTCCACTACTACCGTTAGAAACGATATTAGACTTCGTAATCGCCTTCATGATAATCAGGTCACTACCACAGCCTAAGCTCATGGACCTTTTAGTCACGGCCGCCGATGCTATCATAGGTCCTGACATACTACCGCTGTGGTCTATGTATGTATTATATAGAATGAGGAAGGAGCCGGTCCTTGCGAAGTTAGCGCCTACCAAGTTGCTGCCTAAAGAGGTGCCTAAGGAGGGAGGCGAAGAGAGCGAGACTAAGAGGTCTTTAGAGCCTTCTTAAGCTTCTCTATTTTCCTTTCAAGTTCCTCGACTTTAGTGTTAAGTGAAGGGTCTGTTTTCCTATAAGTAACTAGGCGGGCGCTGGGGATGGCTAGTAGTAGCGCTGCAAGTAATGCTAGGAAATGTGAGTTCTCTGAAGGGCGCTTACAAGATGAGTCTTCTTTAGCGAGTTCGATGGATTTCGGACTTATCGCCCTAATGCTCGGCAAGGATATGCTTACTTCGTCGCTTATCAGCAGGCCTGAAATCGCCTGACCGTTAACGTAAGCTCTAGGCCGCTCTGATTCGTAAAGTGAGGCTAAAGCCTGCAGGGCTGCTATCTGCCTTCCGACTTTCTCTAATTCGTCTATTAGTCTTTGCTTGACGTCTAATAGCCTATTAAGCCCTCCATTAATTTCGTCCTCTCTCTGTCGAAGTAATAGGACGTACTCTGTGAGATTTCCTTTAAGCTCTAACACTTTTTCACGCACACTGCTAAGCGCATCTCCTAGCTTTCTCATGCCCTGTGAGCCCTCGTCTAGTAGCTCGGCCAAGCGTTTCAAGTCTACAGTGCTCTCCTTAGCGCTACTAGCATATACGTCCACCTTGCTCAGAACTTTATCTAGCCTAGTTAGCGTGGTTTCTGCTTCCGACACTCTACTTCTAATCTCATAGAGTTTATCTGCTATTTCCTGGCCAAACAGTGCTTCATAGCTTTCAATGTCGTTTGTCATGTTTTCTAGTGTTCTCGAAACCTCAGAGAGTACGTCTTGGTACTTAGTAGTTTCGCTCTTTAAGTCTCTCATTAAGGCTAATAGTTCTGCAAGAGAGGCTAGGCCCTCTGACGCGTTGGCTGCTACTTTTGAGGCCTCACCTAGAACCTCTGCTGTCTCGTAAGCTGCTATTGACGCGTTATGTAAGCGAGCCTCATATTCTGCTAAGTTGTCACTCATATTCTCCAGCATGTTTATGACGTCTAATAGCCCTCTCCGCGAGGCGTTAGCTAGGCTCTCTACAGCACTTAGCGCTTCAAGAGTCTTCTTGAGTTGCTCCTCAGCTTCCCTTAGAGTCTCTAATGTTCGAGAGGGATCTAGGGACACTGTCAGGCGCAGGCTTGGAAGCGGAGCCTCACTCCACTCATTAACGCTCTTAATCCGCAGTTTCAGATACAGGCTCGTCTCATTCTCTAAGATGAAGCCCCAAGATAGCACTAGCGTCTCTCCTAAGGGAGATAATGTGGCAGCAGGCTTAACGCCGTCTAGGGCCAGCGAGTTAGTGTCGAGTGTCAGCATCACGCCTACGAAAAGAGGCACACGGGTCCCATTGAGTACGAGCTCATTACGTAGTACAAACTCGAGCTCTACTACCGAGCCTACGCCCGCACGGATAGTGCACACGTGATCACACTTGGGAACAACTTTGCTACCATTAACCTTAATGCTTGCAAGCAGGGAGACCACGCTAGTAAGAGGTTTAGCCGAGTAGACTATTACACGGCGCCCATTAACGTCTACTTTAGTCCATACAATTCTCGTCAGAGATCCTAGGGTATCTACACGTGAGGGGGTGGTACCATAGAACCTGAGAGAGGAGGGGTTTACAAGCGCTAGATTATCTTCGAGATCCACCGTGCCCCACCCGCTCAGCTTAATGGTAACATATACTGTTGACTCAGTAAGAGACCCGTTAGGCAAGAAATAGTAGGTTCTTACAACAGTCTTCTCTAGGCTCAGAGGCTCTGCTTGGCAGCCTGGTAGCCACTGCAGTACGGCAATTGCTACTATTGTCAGTGCCAGTACTGTGCGTACGCGCGCCATCAAATTTCCCCCAGGAAACCTTAGAAAGCCAGCCTAATATATCCGTCGATTGACGAATGTCGTAGGAGTGGACTACGCATGACGCTTTCTATTTAAGCTACGCGAGAAGTTCGTTAATAGACGAAAACAATTAAGCATTGGCTTCTCCTAATTCGTGTGGAGATACCTTAAGCTCTTTCTCGAGCGCACTAATACGGGAAGATATTGACGCTAGCTCGCGCTCGAAGTCCTGTCTATTTATTTGGCCGAACGAGAGGAGCCTCTTTAGGCTTCTCACTCTCAGCTCAAGGAGCTTAACTTGTACCTGAACGAGGTCCGGGGAGCATCGGTACTTGCTTAATTCTGCCTCGAGTCGCTTAGTTAGTGCGCTACTAGGTGGGGTCTCGTAGAGTCTTCCTCCCCTGATGTACAGTGTTCTACCGGCGGCCTTAGCTACTTCTGGGTCGTGCGTAACGACTAGGAATGTCTGCCCATAGACTTCGTTAAGCCACTTAACTAGGGAGACCACTCTGGCGGCAGACGCGACGTCCAGGTTTCCTGTAGGTTCGTCCATAAGCACTAGGTCTGGGTCGTTAGCTAAGGCTCTCGCTATTGCTACTCTCTGCTGCTCGCCGCCGCTAAGCTGACGGGGAAATCTGCTTGCCCGGTCTTCGAGTCCTACTAGTTTGAGTAGTAGGCGAGCTCTTTCCCTAGCTTCCTCGACTGTGTATAGTCCTGAGACAAGCATTGGCACCATGACGTTCTCTAGGGCTGTGAAATTGGACAGGAGGTTATAGCTCTGGAACACGAAGCCTATGTGGCGCGACCTGAAGAGTGCCAGCTCTTCCTCGCTCATGTCTGTGACGTCAACGCCGCTTACGTATACCCTGCCTTCTGTAGGCTTATCGAGTGTACCTGCTATGCTAAGTAGGGTGCTCTTACCGCTACCGCTAGGCCCCATTATCGCGACTAGCTCGCCTCGCTTAACCACTAGGTTCACGTCCTTCAGAGCATACACTATCGTGCTTCCACTCCTATAGGCCTTAGTGACCGATACTAAGCGTAGAGCCTCTTTATGCACCTTTCAACACCCGTGTGGGGCTTATGTTGCTAGCTTTAATAGCAGGATATAAGGCCGAAACTGCACCGACGCATATCGCTAGGGCTACGTGCGACGCTAAGACGTATATATCCAGCACTAGCGGTACACCGGATATCCCGACTCGCTGAAAGAACCCTCTCGCAGCGTCAGCACCAAGTATGCCTAAGGCTAGCCCCAGCACACCGCCTATGATTCCGAAGGTGGCACCCTCTAGCACAAAGATGAGGATAATGTGTCTTCGCTTAGCGCCCAGTGTCCTTAAGACAGCTATGTCGCTAGTGTGTTCTCTTACGTTCGACATTACTGTGTTGGCAGTGCCCATGACTGCAGCAGCAAGGCCTACGGCTGAGGCCGCAGTAACTAAGGCGTTCATTAGAGAGAGGACTTCCGACACTACACGCATTATTTCCTCTCGACGAAACGCGCGGGCCCCAGGAAACGCCGTTTTCAGCATGGTCTCGACGGCGTCAGGGCTTACGTTTTCTTCCAGCATCAGCATCGCGAGTGTGACGTAACCTTCCCGGCCCAGCATTCTCTGTGCGTCTCTGAGGGGTACGACTACGTAGGATGTCACGCCAGCTAAGCCGTAGAGCTCTATTGTTACGTCACCCACGCCGACTACGGAGAAGGGGTAGGAGATCGAGCCGACCTGGGTCTTTATCACTATTGAGTCACCGGTCCTAACTCCCACGTGTTCTGCGAGGCTTAAGTCGACGACTGCCGTCCAGCTTTCCTCTTCAGTGAAGCTCCTCCCCTCACTATAGTAGTTGACTACAACGTCTAAGTCTGAGGCCCTAACGCCGATCACTAAGACCAGCGAGCCTCTCACGTAGCCGAGCGAGACTACCAGAGGGACTACACGCTTGACCCCAGGTACTTTCTCGAGTTTCTCTAGCGCTACTTCGGAGAGGTCGCAGGGCCCGTCACCGTAGACTAATATCTCTCCTGCTAGTGCCCGCTGTACCATTCTCTCGGCTGCAAGCCTTACGCCTATGCCCGAGAGTCTTAGAGCAGTCAGTACGGCAATGCCGCTGGCTACAGCTAGGATTGTTAATGCGGCTGCGAATTTTCTCATAGTCAGGTCTCTAAGGGCAAACCTTACTGCTACCCATGAAGAGCCTCTTAGCATTCCTCGCTTTCTCCTTCTCCTCCTACTAATAGATGACGTCGCTAATTCCTTCCAATAGTGGCTAGTCTAGCTACTGCGTAATCCATAGGAAGTCGTTCGAGAAGACTGACGATACAGGCCCCAAGCTCCCTCCAGTAGGCTAGTAGCGATACCCGCCGAAGAGATTCAGGGGGACAACTTCTCCGCTTAATACAAAAAGACACTACGAGTGCTCAAAAGAACAATCTTGTGGAGCTTTAGAGATGTTCTAATGTTAAAGCGCGCCGCCTAGGATCTCTGCTATCATCGGACACAAGGTACTTTTTCATATTCCTTATACTTGGTGGATGGTAGGATCTTACGAGACCTATTAACTTCGCTCTGAGGGTCCGGTGCACGCCCCCAGTTATTTTAACGTCCACACACTCCACAGGCCCCTTGTATACGACCTCCTTCCAGTGGTCGTCAGTTAATACCCAGTCCACTCTCTCTGTGTCCGGGTTGACCCAGAACTCTACCCTCTCCTCGTCAGGAACCTCGTCAAACACGCTCTTGTCGAGCCAGAACAGCCAGACTCTGACTATCCAGTACCACCTTCTGCCTCCCTCGGGACTCGGGGCCTCGCCTACGAAGACGTTCCTCAGCACTTTTATCTTAGCAATGTGCATGAATCCGCTACCCACGTCGCCCGTTATCATGCCGATCTTTCTGTCCTCAAAGTACACTTCAACTCGGGGTCCAGGGGCCCTGACGGAGATATCGAAGGGCCAGATCTCCGTCTTCACGTCGGGCACTCCATACTCCTCGATTACTCTTCTTACGAGGGGAAGTACTCGCTCATCGATTATCGGGACGTATCTGGGCCTGTAGACGTAGGCTCTAATGTCTCCCTTAAGCACCTTGATCTTCAGAGTCTTGCTTCCCACTCTGTCGTCACCGACATAGATGTCAAGGGGCATGTCGACTTCTCCGCAAGTCCTCCCACCGGGATACAGCAGGAAGTAGGCAATGCCTTCTTCGCCCGGGTGCAACTCGGTCCTGTCGTTAGGTAACATTACTAGACAGCCTTTGCGTATACCGCCGCCCCACATTAGCTGCACGTCGCCGTATCGCCCTTTAACTTCTCCATGTTCCCAGTGGCCCGGAGGTGGGCACAGAAATATGTTCCTTAGAATTCTGTGGGACCTGTTTTTAACCCTTAGTTTTAGCGTTGAAACTCTGTTGACAAAGGCGACGTCGGATTTGTCTTCAACGCTAACGGCTAGGGGCGAGTCTTCTGACATGGGGGTAGTTCCCCCACCCACAAAAGGCTATATAGCCGTATATATATCTAAAGCTCCTTTTTACACGCTCCTTCGATTCTGACTTCCCACTTGAGCATTTTCTCGTAGTTCCGCGTAAACCAGAACTTGGCGCTAACACGACGGCCACTTAGCACGTGTGGGAGCCAGAGTCTATCGTCTACCCACATCTTGTCGTAAGGCAGGCTATCTAGGGGGAACCACTTCGGCTCGGCTTCATCGCTCGGCTTAGGCTCGCCGCGGAATTTTCGGCATAAGAATACGTGTACTACCCAGTCCGGCTCGTTACCGTTAGTGTAAAACTCTAAGACGCCAGCATACTCTAGTTCGAGGGGCTCTATGCCGACTTCTTCCTTTACCTCCCTAATGGCTGCATCGATTATATTCTCGTCTCTCTCCACTTTACCGCCTACTCCGTTATACTTTCCTGCTCCAAACCCACGCTTCTTCCTTATCAACAGGACTTCTCTATCTCTTAGTATAAAGCAGAGGGTTGCCAGCGTCGTCAAGGCCTACCGGCTCGGGCGTCCAGCGGATTCTTATAAATTTACCTGTCTGGCAGCCCCCTAAGCTTAAGCAGTTAAATGGCTAGTAACATGCTGATAAGGCAGGTGTAGCGCACCTTTAGGTGGGAAGACTTGAAGTTTCATGAGCTATTCCCCGAAGGTAAGCCTTTGATAGTAGTTGTGCACCTTCCACCGCTCCCAGGTAGCCCCCTATACTCGGGGAACTTTGACCAAGTACTCAAAAGAGCTGTTAGCGACGCTCGTAGTGCTGTTAAGGGAGGGGCAGACGCGGTCATAGTTGAGAATTTCGGGGACAAGCCTTTTAGAGAAAAGCCTCCCAGAGCGACAATCGCTGCTCTAGCAGTAGTGGCCCGAGTTGTTGCGGACGAAGTAGAAGTTCCAGTAGGTGTCAACGTGCTGCGAAACGACGGAAGCGGTGCTGTAGCAGTTGCACACGTTGCAGGGGCTAAGTTCGTGCGTGTAAACGCCTACGTAGAGGTGGTAGCGGCAGATCAGGGAGTGTTAAGGCCTCAGGCATGGGACGTGTTGATGGCTAGGAGGATCTTAGGGGCGGACGTGGCCGTGCTAGCGGATGTCATGGTTAAGCACGGACACTCTATTACCTTCTCGAGTATAACTGATGCTGCAAGAGCAGCAGCCTTCAGAGGCTTAGCAGATGCCATCATTATCACAGGAAAAGAAACTGGTGCGCCGCCGCACCCAAGCGTGGTTGCGGAGGCTAAGAAAGCCGTAGGAGGCGTGGTGCCAGTGTTAGTTGGGAGTGGGGTCACGCCAAGCAACCTAAGGGATTATTCCATGGCTGACGGCTTCATAGTAGGGACGTATGTTCATAAGCTTGGCGACATTTTAAAGCCTATAGACCCAGATCGTGTTCGCAGAATAGCTGAGGCTCTGAAGAGTCTTTCAACCTAAGGTGGAGCGTCACGGCGAGGTGAAGCAAGTGATAGCGGACGCACTCACTAGGGCACTAGTCCGTTTACCTTACCTTCCTAGCCCGGATCGTGTAATAGACGCTGCGCTGAGGCTTGCTAAGCCGAGAACTGGTGAGGTACTGGCGGACCTAGGGTGTGGTGACGGTAGAGTCCTGATACGGGCGGCAAAAGACTATGGGGTGTTCGCTGTAGGCTTTGAGATACACCCAGTCCTGGTGAGGTTAGCCCTTCGGGAGGTCCGTTTAAGAGGCCTTCAGGGGTTAGTTGAGGTAGTTCATGGAGATTTCTTCCAAGCGGACTTGTCTAGGTTCCATGTAATCTACGTATATCCTTCACCATCTGTCATTAAAAGATTAGCAGAGAAACTGCTGGCCGAGTGTAGACGAGACTGTAGAGTAGTAATCCATGATCATCTCTTACCCGACGTTAAGCCTGTTAGGGTACTGGCCTTACCAACACAAGGTCCACATGTTCACCTAATTGGCCTATATACCTTCTAAGGAGACTAGTACAACCCTAGAAGTTATGCTCGCACGTCTCCTAAGCATCTCCTTGGGGGGTACCGTGGCTATTGCTTGAGGGTATGTTTGCCATTCATAGTCTTGTTTAACACACTACTTAGTAGTTTGAGAAAAGTACCTAGAGGAGTCTTTGCCCAGCATATTGAGGTGTATGAGTACCACAATTGCTCTGTAGGCTTACAGAATTAACTGATAGATTCTCGGCAATAAGTGAATACACCAATCACTTTAAAGCTAAGAGACGGCGAAGCCCACTATAAGAATACGATAAAGTTAATAGGGATTGGGGCAAGGGGACAGAATATTCCACAAAAGGATATAAAAGCTTGGACGCGTAAAAGTCACGGTGCAACATATGGCGTCTGGGACGGAAGTCGTGTTCGAGATGAGCAAACGTGAGTGGGCGCTTCTGAACGCTGTGGCTGGTGCTTGGACCATTAGAGAGGCTGCGCGTAGGGCCGGTGTACCTTACACAAGTTCTAGAAAAATAATACTTGAATGGAAGAGTAAGGCTAATATGGTATTTCATTTGGACTTTAAGATGATAAATCTTCTCCCAGTGTTCTCCTTTGTGTCGGAGATGCCGCCTGAGCCCCTGCCGTTCACGTTCTCTGCTAGGCGGGTATTAGGCGAGAGACCCTTGTACCTGCTTTTTAGCCTAGTCCCTGCCCCCTTTGTAGGCAAGTTCTTGAGCAAGCTAGGTACGAAGCTTGAGCTAGCGGTTAGGGGCTATGCGTTCCACAGGTGGTTCCCCAGCCACTTGGGCACTAAATATGACGAGGAGAAGGAGGCCATAATGTACGATGTTGAGGGTGCGATGATCACGGGTCTTTCTCAAGGACCTATTGAGGAGTGGGAGTACAGAGAGGATGCGCCTGACAAGATAGACTTAGCAGTCATTCAGGGTAGGATGCGTGATGTCTTTGTTAGGCCTGGTGATGCTGTGGACAAGGCGCGTAAGGAGGATCCCACAGTACCAAAGGTCAGTAGGCAGCTCTTGAGCTACCACGTGAATCGTCACGTTATGCCTGTATGGAGAGGTAATAGTGTGCACTTCTATTATGAGTCTGAGGACTCTCCGCTAATGTTGTTCATAATAGAGGGCGAGAAGGCTCACTGCGCTGCCACGGCGTTAGTCTCTATGCCAGGCTTCTACGAGGCCGCCATAGACGTTGACAAGTCCTTGGTCATTGGTCAGCCGCCCTATAGGCAGTTGAAGGCGGTAGACGAGATAGTTGACAGGTTTGACGTCAAGCTGCGTAGCGGAGCTATGATGCTTGATCAGAGGAATCTCGTCGAGAAGGAGCCTAAGCTCTGGAGGTATAGTGAGAACAACCGTTGGGTCTGGCGCGAGTAGCTGTTAAACTTTTTAATTGGAATAGTCCATTTTTCTAACGTTTAGCCATCGGTTAGAGCGAAGTGCGGAAGGTTTAATTAATG
>CAZPLI010000018.1:0-17973 GCA_964587325.1 uncultured Thermofilaceae archaeon
ACCTTGCTGTAAGGTACGGGCCTGAGAGAATAGGTAAGAAAGGGGCAGCGGCTGTCAAGTTCCTCAAGGCGCTAGGTCTTGAAGGGTTTGAGGGGGATGAGGGACGCTTCAGGGAGAGACTTAAGGAAAAGCTCCTTCAGGAGCTAGGCTTTGACCGTATTCTCAGACGCTCATCTGAGAAGGGTGCTGTGACTCCCGCGCTGCTAAGCGCAGTAGCTAAGGCTGAGGGAATTGAGATCTCGAAGGCTTCCGCCTCTAACCTCTTGAGAATCTTTGTCGAGCTGGGACTTGTCACTCGGCTAAGGACCTGGGCCACGTACACGCCTAGTCTAAAGGATGCTATCCTAGCGCTTGTAGCGTCTAAGGGCGAGGTCACCATAGGAGACCTAGAGAGAGTACTGGGCCCTGGAGTGAGAGAAGCCCTAGTGAAGTTGTGGGCTGAGGAGAAAGTTGAGATAATGGGTAGCCTAAGAGGTCCTCTACCGGGTCCCCTCTCCTTACCTAGGGACTTTGTGAGGCGATGGGGAGCTGTAGTGCCAGCTAAGGTTGTTGAAGAGGCGGGGCTCTCCGACAGCCCCAGGCTTGAGAAGTTCGTGGATAGGAGGACTGGCGAGGTGATGTGCTCTATACTCCTCAGAAGTGATGACAGGGTGAGAATAATTGTCTCCTAGGGTTACGCTTGATTCGCTACTGCTAAAGAAGCATGAGATAGAGACCCTTGACTATGAGACTCTCAGATATGTGGCGGGACGATGGCTTCAGGGTAGACATATAACACTGCCTCTCGACAAGGCTGAACCCTTGCTCATACGTGCAGATGAGGTCAAGCGCATGGTTCATGAAGCTACGCGCGAGCTCGAGTCGCTTTTTAGGTCACCCTATGGAGACGTATGGATATATTCGATAAGATCGCCGCGTAGGGAATACGGTACTGGAAAAATCTCAGATCGCTTCCTTCATTGCCAGTGAGCTTAAAAGGGCTGGCTATCACGCCGAGTACTTAAGCATAGACGTGGAGGCTGTAGAAAGCGGAGAGTTCCGAGCAGAACTCTGGCACGTCGGGAAGTCACGGGCTGTTCAGGCAATATTTGTAGACGAAGTCGACACTCTGATCTCGCCCGAGCTAAGCGAAGAGAGACAAGCTAGAGTGCTTGAAGCCTTCGCTAACGCAGTCATAGGCTATACGGAGAAGATGTCTGCCAGCGGTAAGTTCAAGCAAGCCATAGTACTCGTACTGAGTTTCAAGGCCGAAGAAGAGATAGACAGGATTGCACAGAGTAGGCTTGGGAGAAGAGTAACAAATACTCTCCTCACTGTGGACCTTAGCCTGACCAGGAGTGACATATACGAAATTTTTAGGGTATCTGCAGCGCTAGCAGCAGCTCTACACCGCCTAGAGAGGGATAGGATGCCCGCCCTGTGCAGCTTTGTAAACGACTTTGCTGCCTACTTCTGGAGCGACGAGGCGCTTGCGCGCCTGTCTATAGGGACTGCTCTATCTTCCGCCCTTAACCTTGCGATGGAGTTCTCTAGGGCGCTAAGCAAAGTTGATCCTATGTACGTGAATAAGATTCTCGCTAGCCCGCCAGATATGGGAAAAGGAGTTGAGAACTCTATTAAGAGGGTTCTCGCAAGAGTTGCGCCTGACTTGGAGTTTGAACCTGAACTGAAAGGTGCTAGGCATAAGGTGAGCTGTACTTTAAGTACTATGCCAGTGAAACTTGGAGAGTACAGAGCGGACATGAAGTATATCGTTAGGGTTGGCGGGCTGGAAGTGGGTTCGTGCCTCGTAGAGGTTACGGTAGAGGAGGAGCTAAGCACTAGGAAAAAGCGCCAGCTAGAATTCTTCGGTAACCACTATCCCACAATACTCGTGTACTTCTACAGCGAGCCCTCCAAAGCGTCGAGACTCCGAGAAGAGGTATTGTCTCTGACTACTGACTACTCTGTAGAAGCTGTGGGTCTACCGCTTAATTTATTCAAGTACCCCGCTGCTCTAGGAGAAGCCGGAGATGAGATGTGTTATGTACTCTCAAAGCACGTAGAACTGTATGAGGCTATAAGGGCCGTACTTCACAAAATGTCCCTAGCGCTAGTCTACGAGTGGTTTGCTTTGAAGAAAGTAGAGGAGGCACGTAAAGCGGTCACTAGAGCGGCTGCTTCTGAAAAGCTTAGTGAGGCGCTTAGGGATGCGGTAAGAGCTGCACTGAAGAAGATAGACATGGCGTCTGTTACTCGGAGGAAACTCGATACTATAAGACGACACTTCGAGGCCACACTAGTCCGCGTAATACCGGATATTGACGCGCTAGCTGTAAAGGAAGCCGTGAATGATATCATAGCCCGCTGGGTAGAGGAGGGATTAGGTAGGGCAACAAAGCATTACTTTATGAGGTCTATGGCATGGAGTGACGAGAAAGCTGAAAGGGCTGCGGTATCAGTGCTTGCCTCCTTGGTAGCATAGCTCCAATGAAGATAAAACGATTCCTATACGCTACTCATTGCCTCCCCTCTGTATGCGTACTAGTCGCATTGCTGGTTTAGTGTTAGTGCCGGTAATAGCTGAGTACCACGTAGTAACACATTAAACTCCTTCATTAAAGCGTAGGAGAACGATAGGAGCCAGTCGCGGGGGTGGATAAACGTGAAAGATTCGAGGCACAGAATTTTGCCGAAGGGTGTACCAAGACTTGAGGAGCAAGCTGGCGTGGACAGGAGAAGGTACGACGCTAGGAAGCTTAAGCAGCTACTTGACGTTGTACGGGCAGAATGGCGCTAGATTCTATCATCGGCTGATAGCCGCTACGCGCACGAATAACGTAGCTGTACGAAGACCCTCTATTGGTCATGAGGGCCTAGCACTTCTCGCAGGACTTCTAGTAGTACTGCAATTCTGCCTTTTGGGCTGTCTAGGATATCCTTTAGCAGCCTCTCAAGCTTTCCTAAATTGAGGTTTAGCGTAGAGTGGAGCAGGACAGGGTCCCGAGGCAGGCCGTAGGTGCTAAGTGCTGCTTCAGCCTCTCTAGCTGCTTTTAAAATCCAATCTTCTAGCCTAGGTATGAGAGCTATGATGTAGCTACCTGTCTGCCGTTGTATTAGCACTTTTAGTCCTGAGACTGCCTCCTCCCTTACTACTACGAACTTGCTTAGCTGTTTGGGCTGGGCGCTACCGGGGTCCTTATCGATTATACCTACTGAGCCCTTGTGCCTATTGACAAGAGCTCGGACAACTCTGCCCTTTCCTCCATAGTGCCTTATAGGTAGAGAGAACCCAAGCCGTTCCATCGCCATCTTGACAAGCAGAGCATCGGGTTTGCACTCCACTAGTACTAGGCGTCTACGCTTTCCCTTGTAGCGCTTGGCGCACGTCGAGGAGAACATCTATCTCTCCTCCTAGTATGCTCTCGAGCACCTCTTTGCTTAGAGGAGTTATGCGTGTTCGTCCTTTTTCTAGCGTGCAGGCGTAGACCGCTAGCTCGTTTACCGGTGTTTTCTCAATGATTGCCTCTAGGAAATAGGGGTTGTGAGTAGAGATTAGGTACTGGTTTCTTTTGCTGGTCGCTACGGTTTCAGCGAGGAGCTTAGCGTAGTACGGGTAGGCGTGGGCTTCGGGCTCCTCCATCGTCACTATCGAGTGGTCGTTGGTTAGAGCTGCCGCTAGGAAGAACATGGTGCGCTGAAGAGTGTCTGATAGGAGGTGGAACGGGACTTCAATTAGTATCTCGTCTACCTCTTGGAGGAACTCGACTTCTTCTTCTACTATGCTGACCTTAAGCCTGTAGCCTAGACCCTCAAGCAGCTCTGCGACTACACTCCTTAAGTCACTACGTACTCTAACGAGCTGGAGTAGATTAATGCCTCTCGGCGGCTCCAAGTAGAGCTTACCTGTGCTCTTGTAGACTGTGCCCGGGTAGAATCTGTAGAATTTAACGCTCTCTAGGACGTTTCTCTCCTTATCTGACAGCCAAGCGCTAGTCTCTAGCTGTTCCAAGGCCACGTCGTACTTGAGTTCTAGTGCTTTGTAGCCGAAACCTTCCTCGCTACTCTCTAGGGTGAAGACTACGTGGTAAGCAGTCTCGGCTTCACCCCTCAAAACCAGTCTTCCATAGCCTTCCACTTCCAGTTCGATGACAACTTCCTTATCAGACGAGAATAAGTGGAAGAGATCTAGGGGCTTGACAATCCTTATGTAGTCCTCTAGCTCGCCGCCGTGAGCGAGAAACGATAAGACACCCAGAGCTTCTAGGACGTTTGACTTACCGCTGCCCGGCTCGCCTATAAGCACGTTTACTCTCTTAAGCTCTAGCTCTGCTCTCTCTATAGACTTGAACCACTCCAGCCTCAGCTTGCTTGCGAACACAGGCTAAGCACCAAGAGACTACGCTCAGACCACCTTAATTCGCTTTAATTCACTTTAAAATCAGTTCCTGACTCGTTTGAGCAAAGTCCTCAGCAGTACCGGGCTAATAGAACTCTAGCCTACGCTCGTGATAGAGCGATAAGTTTTTAAGTTTTGCGGTCGTGTGTTCTCAGGTCGAGGAAATTGATGCTTAGAGTTTTGTCCTTAGGAGTCGTTGAGACTTAGAAGCTGCGCGTTTGTAGGTGGTGGTAGCTTGGTCTCTAGGGAGGAGCTTGACGCTATGTTTAGTGCGCTTAGTCATAGTGCTAGGAGGGCTGTTGTGAAGGCTCTGGGTGAGAGGGGAGAGCTGACCTTTGTGGAGATGGTGAGGGTTTCGGGGGTAGGGGAGGCTGGGGCTTTTGGTTTTCATCTTAAGCGCTTGTCGCCTCTTCTTGAGAAGAGCTCGACTGGTAGGTATAGGCTTTCGAGGCTTGGTAGGCTGGCTTACTCGCTGTTGGGGCTTGCTGAGGGGAAGCCGGTGTTGGTGGGGGAGCCTAAGGTTCTCTCGGGTATGGAGGAGTGTCTGCTGGACGGTAGGACTCTGGAGGAGGTGGGGCCGCTCGAGGTCGAGAACTGTGGGAGAGTTGTGATAGCTAGTGACGTGACTCCCCAGCTTTTAGACGAGAAGCTGTTGTCGGTGAGGAGTGTGGAGGAGCTGGTGGTGCCGCGCCACCTCTACCCTAGTACGCTGAGAAGAGTGGAGAAAGACGTGAGCAGAGTCGAGGTATATGAGGGAGCAAGGACGCCGCCGTGCAGCACTACTAAGCTCGTGGAGAACTACGGCAACCTCGTAATAGATTGTGGCAAGCTAGCGCAGCCTGTAGAAGTAAAGAATTACGGTGTTTTGAGGCTGGAGGGATTAACGGACCAGTCGATAGCGAAGATCAAGTACGTAGAGAACTATGGCACTATAGAAGTGCCGAAGGGCCTTAGGGAGAGAATACTCCCTCTAGTTAGGAACTACGGCTTAGTGAGGGAGTACGAGGAGACCGGAGAGCTGAGTAGCTCGGCTAGTCGCGGGTAATTGCGCCTATCGCGGGTCCTTACTAGTTCTCGAGAGAGATGTTCAGGTTTTTGAACAACTCCTTCAAAAGAATAGGTATTTCACGGGACTGTGCGCTTGTCCTCACTGGGGAGAGCGTGAGAGAAGTAGGTAGGGTGCTGGTAGTAGTGCTTATGGCCGCCTTGACTCTGTGCGGGCTTTCTGCCCTAGCGTGTTATACTCCGGCTGATAAGTACGCGGTAGAGGTCGTACTGAACAAGCCGGGTGTGAAGTACGACTTGTCGAAGCTTGAGGGAGTAGAGGGCGTGTCTAGTGTGGAATACTTTGGCGCCTACTCTGCCTACGCGTACAGGAGCCACTACGATAGTAGGCTGATAGTCGTAGTGTCCGTGCAGGGGTTAAGGTACGCTGGCGTGCAGGCTTCAGACACTAGGCCTGTCACTATGTTTAGCGTTAAGGGTTTAGACGTAAGTCTCGAACAGCTAGGCAGTAGCATCGAGAAGGCAGCTACCGAGCTTGGCTGGAAAGTGGCGCCGGTTCCCCTACCTCCTGTTCCGAGCGGTAGGGCTCTAGGCGTCGTTTTCCTCAAGACTATAGACGGTGCGGAGGTGAGAGTGTTCTTAAGCGTCTTAGAGCCCGCGGACAGAGGTAGGGGCTGTACCGTAGAACTCGGGTTACTTATCAAGGGAGTTGACGAGGTAAGCGACGAGCTAGCCTCTAAGGTGAAGACGGAGATTGAGCGCCTCTTAGACGGGGTAGGGCTGTCTCAGCTTAAGGAGCTCTTAAAGACGCGCCTGATTAAGAGCGCGCTTGCTAAGCCGCCGCCTGAACAGGAGAAGTACGTCGCGGTCAGGGTGCAGATACCCCTAAGGCAGGAAGTGATCACTACTACCGTGCACGCTTGCAGCACTAGCTACTCCAGCGAGGGGTTCAGCGCGTCGGAGCTAAAGTTCGAGAAGGCACGGGAACTCGGCTGGAGCATCTGGGTGAGGAAGGCACCGGAGGACGGTGTTGTAGTCTTTATGTTGAGGAAAAGCTTAGGCGAAGCCAAGCTGTACGTAGAAGGTAAGGGTAGAGGCAACGAGCTGTACCTCTCCCTGAGAGTCGAGGGAGCCAGCGGTCTGAGTGACGCTATTCTAAGCGAGTTTAAGGAGGTTCTCAAAGCAGTAGGCCTAAGCGAGGACCTCATGGACAAGTGCTCCTTCGAGAAGTTCGAAGAGTCCAGAGGGAGCCAGTTTGTTCCCGCCTACGACGTGAGCGAGGAGGACCTCAAGAAGGCGCTGAGAGCAGAGCTAGAGTGGCTGTCCGAGGTAGGCGCTGTTTCCGGTCTTAGCCGAGACGACATAGAGGCCATAGTCTCTGCTGTGAAGCTCGGGTACGCTGGCTGGAACAGCAGGCTCGTGTGGTACAACGGCGGGTGGGTCCCCTATGCGCAGACCGAAGGAGCCGTATTACTGAGGTGCGCCGGAACGCCGCCGAGCTTCTTCTTCCCAGAGGAGGAGCTGGGCGTGCCCAGCGTAGAGCCAGTTGGCGAGGGAGGGCTAGGCACGGCCGAACAAATGATACTCGCCTGCCTAGCCGTAGCCGCATTAGTCGCGGTGGCTGCCTACCTGTTAATCAAGAGAAGGATACTCCTAAGCGCTGTGCCCTAGGACCTGCTCGCTAACTATTAGCCGGCTTCGTTAACTAGTGCGTCTAAGTTTTTAGGCTTTAGCGTGCTACTGTTGGGTCAGCAGAACGCGAGACACTTTTAGGCTTTTATCACCCTTTTATACAGCCGTGAAGACCGCCTGAGTCTCTGACCAGTGATGTAGCCTTGCCCTTCCTGAGCCGCTTATAGCGTGATGTAAAAGTGGCGATAGCGTATTATGCCTTTGCTTTACCTTGTCCGTGCGCTCGAGGCCTAGATGCCTAGTATCTGACGCATGACTGCTCTAGCGTCCTCTAGCTTCTCAAAGACCCTGTGGCCTTCAGTTGAGTTCGTCTCGCCGCAGTAGGGGCACCTGACTCTCTTCCACCGGGCTTCCTTGATGAAGGGCTTCCTGCACCTCTTGCAGACTACTACCACGTAGCCGGGCATCGAGAAAGGCCTAAGGCTGGAGGCTTATACTCTTGGCGCTCTTTTTCATTCATTTTATGGAATTCTTGGCTCATAGTAAACCTGTTATCATACTATCAGCGTGGTATCATTGACGCCAATGAATACGACGTCAGTTGTCCCGCGGCTTAGTACCCAAGTCCATAGCCTAACGCACACGAAGAGCTGACAACGTTATTGGCTCTTTTTAGCGAACAAATTCATAGTAGTATTCTTTGGGTCTACGGAAAGGGTGTAATCGTACCGTGATAGACATATGAAGCGGGACAATTTCCTATTTTAGCCTGCGTGATATTTCTCTATTATTGACTTTGTACTTCATGCTTGAGAGTAGTATTTACTTTTGCTATCTTTTATGGTATACGCTATTGTACGTATCTCTAAGTCTTCTTGAGAGAACTTTGTCGATACGTCCAAATTAGGGTATTCAGACTTGTTTTTCGAGAGGAGCTTTAGCTTTTGCTAGCTACCTTCGAGCAGGGTAGCAGCTGACCATTTTGTTCCCTTGTGAGGGAATTCCGGTTCTTAGAGGGACGGGGAGGTCGAGTTAAGGTAGCCTTCGTATCTAGCGCCAGAGAAGTAGGGAGCGGGGTAGGGGCGCCTTCACCGGTCAGGCTCCCCAGCATCCTCACCACTCGGCGTAATCCCGGTCAAGTTAGAATCTGTACAGCAAGTAAAAAAAGCTTCACTGTTTGCTATTGTCTAGCTACCGCGCCTGGGTCTTAGCTTAAAGGCTAGTGCTATAGCAGCAATGGCCACTAGTGCGAGTGCCAGATAAAGGTGCTCGCTCTTCACGGTGTCGACCGTTAGTGTCACGTTGGAGTCTGCCGCAAGTAGGACTACGCTCGTGGATGAGTATGGCCCGCAGGTCGCTGTGACTACGTAGGGGCCTTCAGGGAGTGTTGTGGATAGGGAACCGCGAGCCGAAAGTATGTGTCTGCCTTCGGAGTCGCTCACTGTAACCGTACAAGTATATAGCGGCAAGGGTCTCTGTGAGACTTCAACTCTTAGCCTGTGTAGTCTGACTACTATGTGCCTGCGGATGGGTGTGCCGCGTGCTTCGAGCTGCTCCTCGTATGCGACCACGTTGCCTACTAGTATCCTTAGAGAGTGGCTACCAGGTTTTAGCGTCGTCTCTAAGTAGCCCGTTTTTGAGACTACCTGACCGTCTAGCTCTACCGTAGCTCTGAGCCTGTCCCCTTCAGAGTCTGTGACTTCTACCGTTAGCTTGGTCTTTCCCTCGATTTTCCCTGCGAAGTCTACCTTAGAGTCTCTCTCTAGGCTGACTCTCTCCGAGACTCTAGTTTCGCCTGCCTCGACCACTACAGTATACGTGCCCTCAGGGAGAACTAGCCTCACGCTGGGCCTCGCGGTCCTGACCCTGTCGACTAGCACGCTGTCGCTGTAGACCAACACTTCCGCCTCACCTGAGTACTCGCCTAAGTCTACCTGTAGCACGTGCTCCTCGATCTCTACAGTGACTACGGCGCCCTCCTCAGTGACCTGCACCTCCCCGACGTAGACTCTGAGCCTCCCGTAGAAGACCTCGATCTTGTGCAGCCCTATGGGTAAAGGCACCCGCTCGCCTACTCTCACCTCAGTCCCGTCCACGTAGACTACGTACTTCCTTAGCGTCTCCTCAAACTCTGTGAATAACTTCACTACAAGCGCTGCGTGCTCCACTATACACTTCGCCATTATCGGATCCAGGAGAGGGGCAGGGCACGAGCCAAGCTCTATCGCTTTGGAGAACTCTTGCTCGGCTTCGGCGTACTTCCTGAAGGCCGCTTTGTCCACGCCAGCATAGTAGTGCTGCTTAAACTCCTCGTACACGCTGCTCGACGCGAGAGATTGCATACAGAGACGGGCTCTTAGGAACTTCGCGTAAGTGACCTTCTGCTGTAGCAACTCCTGAGAGGGGAACCCGTACTCGGTTAGGAACACGTCGGTGAGGTTCTCGCAGGCAGTCATTGAGAGTAGCAGTACGACCTCGTAGTCGCTGAGTCCGTAGGCCTTCATGTAGTGCTCGCCTATGCAGCCGTCCTTGGCGAAGAACTCGAAGTTCTGCATAAACCTCTTAACGAAGTCCCACTCGCTCTCGCCCTTCTTCTTGTGCTCAACTACTATCTTAGAGAACAGCTTGCCTAGTTCGGGGTAGGGAATGTTAGCGCTTAAGTAGTCCTCGTAGCCTGAGGGAAGCGAGACTGAGGAGTCGTAGGCTTGGTCGTAGAACGACTTGCCACAGCTTACTCCCTCCTCTACCACTAGGGCTTTTGAGACAGCGACTGCCTCGGCCTCCATTATCCACGGATTGCCCAGGCGTACGAGCATGCCCTTGTTGTTTAGCCTGTACTGGAAGAGGTGTACTAGCTCGTGGGCCACGAGTAGCTCCGCATACCTATTCCTCTCCTTGTCGGCTAGCCACGGGTACCATTCGAGTACTATCTTATTGGGCTTCTCTACCCCTACCAGCGCCGCACCAGAGTGCTCCTCGTACTTGCCCATCTCGAAGTCTATGATAACGATCTCGTTGAGTAGCTCTAACCCGAGCTTCTCCTTCAAGAGCTCGAGGTAGTACTTAGTATCGTCTGCTAGCCTCTTAGCGGCAGGCCTCATGAAGCCGTAGTAGTACCTGGCCCTCACATTCCCGTTTACGATCTCCTCGTAAGGGAGGCTCTTGTAGAGCTTAACGTCGACTACTCGCACGGACTCGGTAGGGCCCCACTCGAAGTAGATGCAGTTCTCTAAGTCCTCGCCCGCGTAGTTCCTCATGTAGCCGTCCTTGAAGACTGCGACCATGAAGCCGTGCTTCCTGATCTCCTCGAGAGAATACTTAGCCGCGCTGTTCATTTGCTGCTCTCCGTCAGTCAACACTATCTCGTAGTGCCCTTTGGCGTCTGTGTAGGCACAGTCCAGAGGTACTCCTACATGCTTCTCGCTGTCCTTAAACACCATGTAGTAGACTACAAAGGCTCCTTCGACGGGCTTTCCAGAAGTCGCGTCGTACACCGTTCCTTCGACTACTAACTGCTCTCCACTGCCTATGGAGGCCGCGAAGGGAGCGAGAATCGTCAGAACTAGTAGCAGGCAGAGGCTGCCGGCAGCAGTCTCCAGCCTCACGATATGCCTAAACCCCACAATCGGAACCTCTTCTTGTTTTCGTCCAACCTCCTCAGCATCACCTAAATAAGTTTAACTGTCCAGCTGACGATTAGTATAGGCTAAGCTCTGTTTAAGCTCTAAGCGCGCGAATTGTTAAGAGTCTAGTCTGAAGAGGGAAATGGTCGGCAGTGACGGTAGAAAGGCTTCTGCGAAGCGACCTTGCATAGTGTTTACTTAATTAAGGTATATTGTCTCTTGAACGTGGCATTGGGGGAGGAGCTTGACCTGCTTAGCAGTGTTCACCCTCTCCTTCACTACGCAAAGCAAGCTCTCCCTCCCCGAGTTCTCAGGAACTCTCGCTCTCTCCCTATTCTTGGACATAGTAGCTAAGGCTGACCCCAGTCTGGCCAGGAGTCTTCATGAGTCTCGTAGGAGGAAGCCGTACGCTGTGACGCCCTTTGAGTGGAAGGGAAGGTTCTACGGCTTCACTGAGGTTCCTCCTGGCGAGAGAGTCAGGATTCGAGCCTCGATCGTTGGCGATTTAGCCCGGAAGTTTATGGAGGGGCTTGTTGACACACCGCCTTTCGTTGTCAGGTTGGGCGATGCTACTCTTGAGCTGGACAGCGTAGAGGCTAGAGTGCACATGATGGAGGAGGTGAGTGGCGTAGTAGCTGAGGCCGTCAGAGTAGACTTCTTGACCCCTGTGAGGTTTAGCGTTGCAGGTACTGTTAAGAGGAAAAGGCCTAAGTTTAGGTTGTTCCCGACTCCCGAACACTTATTCCATAGCCTAGCAGACCACTGGAACGAGTTTGCTCCTGCCAGACTGCGTGTCCCCGCTAGGCTTGCAGAGTGGGTAGTGAACCACGCTGTAGAAGTAGACTATAGGCTTAGACCAGTCACGCTGAGGGGGACTAAGGGCAGAGTGTTTCGCGGTAGTGTAGGCTACGTAATATACAGATTTGATGACGCAAGCTTCCTTCCTTGGGCCGCTAAGCTTCTGGAGTACGGTACGATGGTCAACGTAGGCACTGGGAGATCAACGGGCCTCGGTGTTATGTCTTACAGGCCGGCTTAAGCTGGTCTTAGCGGAACATTCAGAAGGCTTCTTAGCTATTACTTCTTTTTGTTTTCCTTATTTTGCCTGTACTAATGGAACATACGCGCTCGCCCCCCGCAGTGCTAGTACTGTCTATATGACGTGGTGTGCTAGTTTAATCGGCGACAATCGCCTACTCCCTTCCTCGGTGAGTATAGCCAGCATCAGCAAGCTTTTTTATCCGTTCTTCACTCTTTGTTTAGGTGAGAATGTTGAGGGTTAGGAAGAGTGATTACCTAGGGGGGCTGCCTAGAATAACGCCGACAGAATGGCGTTTCATGAACGCAGTCACTAGAGCCTGGTCTCTACGTGAAGTATCGAGAATCAGCGGTCTCTCAGTGTCCACCGTGCACAGAGTCCTTAAGAGATTCTACGCAAAGGGTAGGATCTACTTCATGGTCGATTACAAGAGGCTGAACTTGCTACCCCTCTGCGCTATATTCCCCCGGCTGGACGTCAACGAAATGCCTCCGTTCACCGTGGCCGTCCGGACTCTCTACAACTTTGGAGAGTATACGCTTGTGACCGCTCTAGTACCACCGCCTTTTGTGGACAAGTACTTGGCCTCGTTTGACAAGGAGCCTATAGTCGTCGTTAGAGGTTACGAGAGGCTAAGCTGGCGCCCTGACGGCGGGCTAACAAAGTACTCGCCCGAGAAGGAGCTCTTGGAGCCAGTGTTCGACTTCGAGGGAGCACGCAAGAGGTTCATGTACCCCGTAGAGAAGTGGGAGGGAAGCCTTAAGGCCCCAGACATCTACGACCTAGTGCTCTTACAGGGCAGGCTAAAGAATGCTTTCGCGCGCCCCGTGAAAATATACAGAGAAGCCAGGAAGAGAACGCCTGAGCTACCACCTGCATCCGAGCAGGTACTCAGCTACCACTTCAACAGGCACCTTAAGCCTATATGGAAAGGAAACAGCGCCGTAGTGTATGCTGACATGAAGCAGATACCAATGAAGATATTCTACTTCGAGGGTAGGGACGCAGCCGTGTTCGCTAGAATACTCTGCCAGCTACCAGGCTTCTACTCCGCTATAATAGAAGGCAGGAAAGCCATGTTATCAGGACAGCCTCCTAGCAGCTACGAGGAAGCCATAATGAGAGAGGCCGGCTCCTTCGACGTAGAAATGCCGCTAGGATACTTCGTGCAGTCCAGCAGTGACATAAGCAAAGTAGTGCCGTACTTCTGGAGATTCGTCGAGAGAGGAAGATGGGTGTTCAGAGAGGAGGAGAAAGTTGAGATCATTAGAGCGCAGACTCACTCTAGGCAAATATAGACCTCAGAACCCGAATAACGCTACACGCATGGTCTAAGAAAGGCTAACAACATTGTTTACCTCTCTTTAACTCGCCTTCTTGTACCCCCAAATACTCTTGAGAAGTGAGGCATCAAGAGAACCTTCAACCGCATACGCGTATCACATGCCTACAAGCTTAGCCAGCGTGCTGGCCGAGCTTAGCTTACGCTTAGCGTTTAAAGGGAAGCTTAGCTTAAGCTGAGCTTCCAGTCCGTCTCACTCCAGCCTTAAGTAGTATGCCTCTGACTTGTACGCCACGTCCTCAGCTACGAGGAAGCCTAGGTCTACTAGCCTGCCGTCGGGCATCTTCAGGAGGGGCCTGTAATCCTTGCCTATCACGACCTCTACTAGGCGGCCGCCAGGCCTAAACACTCTGTCTATGGGCTCTTTTACGCTCTCAGGCACACGCTCAAGATACTTGATGCCGTTCCTGGAGACCCGGTACGCAGTTATGTACCTGTACTTGCTTGTGGCCAGTCTCAGCTTCTCTACCAGCCCCGCGTTTCTCAGCCTTAGGATGTCGCGCTCGGCCTCCATGCTAATGTTAGCTACTCTGAAAGCTCCATGCCACATGACCACTGTGGGTGCGTAGTCGTAAGTCTCGAAGACGTCGCTGACTATGCCGTGGAACACTAGCACCCACAGGGCGTAGCTCTTAATCCATCTGTCCTCGTCGTCGGAAGTGTAGAGGCTCAGTAGGTAGAGGAGCCTCTCAGCGTCAGGCTCGAACCTCTCCACGCTACTCACCTCCTGCCTCCCCCTTTCTCAGGAAGTACTTGCCTAGGGCCCAGCCTATTAGGCCCGATGAGGAGCACTGAGAGGAGGATATTCATACGGGGGTCGAAGCCTAACATGTCGAAGGCCTCCAGCGCGACCTGACCGACTCCGAATGCTCCGAAGACTATTGAGAGCAAGTAGGTGTACGTGTTGAGCCTGTCTAGTGACTCCTCTATGTGAGTGTTCAGTATCATCATGACCCCGTCTATCTCGTTCCTTATTCCCTCGAAGAGGTCGCCTAAGAACTCTGCTCGTCTCTCGATTCCTGCTAGCATTCTATCGGCGTTTAGAAGCCTTAGCGCTTTGTGCTGGCCCCTGGCCTTTATCTCTTCGTCGAGCCTCTTGGCGGCGTAGGTGACTAGCCCCTTGACGCCCGAGAGGAGGGAGATGTCTGAGGATATTCTCGCCAGATCGCCGCGGTGCCTCTTGACCTCCTCCACTCTGCCGTGCAGGATCCTTCTCCTTATCGCGGCAACTCTGTCCCACGTCATCCATAGGTAGACGTTGAGGTCGTCTAGGAACATTTCGAAGGCTCTGAGCGAGGAGTAGAGCTCTATCCAAGAATAGTCACCTGGGTCGCCGAGCACTAGCATACCGTTCTCTCCGCACACGACCTTGGTGCCGTCTAGGTCTAACGTCTTGACTATCCTGCCTGTGATCTGGCGGACTTCGGGGCCGTAGGGGTCCTTAACGTAGTCTTCTGCCCTCGGAAGCTTGGGCTCGTAGTCGCTCGCTACGAGGACAGCGTACTTTCTCCTCTCGAAGCCCTCCTCTCTCAGCATGGGGTAGACTATGTTGAGGACCCGCCTCTGGTATAGGCTGAGCACGCTACTCATGAGGCGCGACGTGTCGTCGAAAATGTCGAACACTATCCTTGAGAGCCTATCGAGGCTCGCCTTGGGGCTTCCGTCGACCTCTCTTATCTTGAGCCCGTACACTATGCTCCCATAGTCCGTTATCCTGATTCCCACTCTCTCCTCCTGGAAGCTCTCTTCACCGAAGCCCAGGAAGCTATCGAGTTCTATCACTCTCCCCAACTCGTAGTGCGTGACCGAGACCATAGCCTTCGCGGGCACTCTCTCGAAAACCATGCGCTCCGGAGCCTCGTCAACCTCGTCCGTTAGGAGTATGCCCCGCTCCCTCTCCTTGGCCTCAAGCTCCTCAGCTAGCTCTTCGAACACATTAACGTCGAAGGGTATCCACTCGAACACGAGTAGCGTGGGCTCCTTGAGCCAGACGAGCTCTCTGAGCTCGTCTCTTATTCTCATCACTTGTTATAGAGCAAGCTGAGGTAAAGGTTTAGCTCTCTATTTTTTTACACTAGTCACGCGTTAAGCACTCTCTGAGAGATCCTTTGCCCTCTACCCGCGGAGCCACCTCAGGTGCTCCATCGTTTCATCGAACTCTGCCGAGAATATACCGATAGCATAGTCGCCTATGCCCCCAACCCAGATTAAGAGGTCCTTGTACTTCACGAGGCCGTCGCCGAATATTACGAAGGCCCTGTCGCCGTACTCCTCGACAATACCCCTAGGAGCGAGCAGATAGTCTGAGACCGCTAGTAGCTCGCCCTGGTCGTCGACTACGGCTAGACCGTTACGGTAGGAGTAGTCCTCTTTGAATATGCCGTGCCACCCTATGAGGTACTCGTTGCTCGATATTTTCACAGTGTTAGTGGACCAACCGACTTTCAGTTCCCAGTCCTCGTGAGCTAGGACAGGCTCCATAGTGTCCTCCAGCAGGCACGGCTCCGAGAGGTCGGCAACGCCCCTCCAGCATACCTCTAACTCGCCCAGAGAAGGTCGAGACAGCATGACCGCTCTGTCCCCGGAGACAGTGACGAACGCGCTGTCCTTCATGCTTCGAGGGACGATTTTTCCCTCCTTTCCGGCTATCGTGAAGAAGCTCCTTTCCTTGGGTTTGAGGTCTGAGCTAAGCCTTGCGAGGCCCTGCACTGCTCTCGCCTTGGCGTCGCGACTGACCTCCATGTAGCCGTACCCCGTGTAGAGGACCAGGTACTCGTCGCCGCACTTATGGATCCGGGCATCCTCGCAACCCCTAAATTCCCACAGCTTCTTTGGCCAGAAAATAACCCTCGTTCTTACAGGCTTTTCAACACGGCCTTCAAGGGCCTCCTCAACTCCCACCTCGAGGAAACCTATGCTAGACGTGTACTTGTAGTAGTCAAAGACGAGGCGAGGAAACACCCAGAGCTTATCTCCCTCAATTAAGGCCCCGGGATTAAAGGCGACTACGGGCTTTCTCGGGTAGTTCTCGACTAGGATGTCGTGCGGGAATATGTATAGCACTCTCTTGAAGATATCTCGTGTCTCAGGCCTCCTGAGCCCGCGTTGCTCGGAGACAAATCGCTTAGCCTTGTTTACTAGCCGCTGCTCGACTTGTGACAATTTGCCTCAGCCCTAGAGAAGGAAAAAGCGACGGCCACTAATACTTAGCGTGACTCCTCAGTGCGTTGACAGGGACTCTGGAGTACTGCTAGCCTACGTTTACTCCTAGCAGTAGTGAAGCTGCTCGGCCGATAGCATAGGTAGCCGCTGCTGACCCGAGACCTAGCAGGACTATCTCGGCGGCCTTCTTCTTGACAGGAATGTTCGCGAACAGGGCTACTAAGGAGCCAGTAACCGCTAGTGCGAGGCTCGCTAGGACTAGCGAGAGGGCTAGGCCTGACAAAGCTGAGAGTCCGAGGAAGTAGAGTATTAGTGGTAAGGCCGCACCCAGCATGTAGGACATACCTGTATAGAGACCCGCCCTGACTGGGTCCTCGAGAGTCTCCTCCTTAACACCATACTCCTCCTCAGCCACTATCTTGGAGAGTAGCTTAGGGTCTCTGGTAGCGTCTTCAGCTATGGCTCTCGAGACCTCGCTGCTCAGCCCCTTCTTCTCCATGCACTCTCTCACTCTCTCCCTGAACACATGAGCAGCATACTTCGCCGCGGCGAAGACCTCGTCCCTGAGACTCTCTTCAGCCACCTTGACCAAGCTCCCGGTCAAGCAATCACCGCGTCAAGTGGCTAAACATTAGAGTGCTACAGGACATTAATTAACCTCACACCCAACGAGCAAACGCTAGAAAGAGAATCGCTCCCTGAGAAAACCAAGCTCGTGTTCGACCTCTCAGCTTCAGAGCCAAAAGCTCGCGCTCTTAAAGCTTAGAACTCTTCCAGTCTATAGGCCTACCTCTCACTCCCGCCCTAACTTAGACTTTTTTCTCATAAAATACTTGACAGAAATAGGAACAGCACTTTAAGCTTTCACTGTCTAATAGTTGCGGTAGGTAGCCAAGGAACTTGCTCGATACTACCTATAGAAGAGAAAAAATAGGTAGCCTTATTTGAGCATTTACCAAATAAAGTACTGCCGACAAAGATAGGTGATCAAATGAAGAGGTCTGACATCGTAATTATAGGCGGGAGGCCTGCTGGCTTCACGGCAGCTCGCGCGCGCCTGTGGGGTACGCCTTACTAGCCGCAACAGTCGATGCCTACAAGAAGCTAATCACGTAGAAACGAAACTGTCAAGTCTCTGTTTTTGATCTTTTTATGCATACTTCTGCTAGGTCTAGCTATTGTGGCGCTAACTTGTCTCGTGAAAAAATAGAAAGGAAAGGCCAAAGTCTAGAGGCTAGCGACGACCTTTCATAGGCCGTGCCGGTTGCAGTACTCCCGGGCCTCTACTCTCTTAGCTTTCAGTTCGAACTCGGCCTCCGACTTATCTCCCGGCTTTAGGAACTCCCTGTGCACCTCGCCGTCGGCGACGACCTCAATCCACGCAATGTAGTGCTCCTCCATCGGGTGAGGCACCAAGCCGACCCTAACCCTGACGCCTCTCTCCGTCTTCTCGACGACAGGCGCGTGCTTCTCCTTGCCCACATCTATAGTCTTCTCCACAAGTCGCAGACGTTACACCTGTAGACCTGCCCTCTAACGGTCATCCGGCATAACCTCGTACTATACGTAAAAAGAAAACAAAAAAGTATCAGATATTTTACCAGTAAGCGTAGCTGCCCTTGGGTATTTGTTCTCCCACTCTACCTGCTATCTTTATACTCGGCTTGATAGTAGGCTTGCCGGGCTCCCACTGGGCTGGCGTCACTTCGTCTGGGTGCTCCCTGATGTACTGAAGCGCCTTAATCTGCCTGATTAGCTCGTTCATGTTGCGGCCCATGCTCAGATTCACGAC
>CAZPLI010000019.1:0-8399 GCA_964587325.1 uncultured Thermofilaceae archaeon
CGGAGAGATGCACGCATTAAAGATCGCTCGCCTAATACAGCTTGCTATCAAGACGGGCGTCCCCATAATAGGGATAAACGACTCAGGCGGTGCCAGAATACAGGAGGGTGTTGACTCTCTCCGCGGCTATGGCGAGATATTCTACTGGAACGTCATGGCGAGCGGCGTCGTGCCCCAAATAGTAGCGATCATGGGTCCCTGCGCAGGCGGCGCTGTGTACTCGCCCGCACTCGCCGACTTCATAATCATGACGAAGAAGACAAGCTTCATGTTTGTCACAGGGCCCAAAGTGGTCAAGGCCGCGATAGGCGAGGAAGTAACCTTCGAGGAACTCGGCGGCGCCGACGTGCACGCGACTAAGAGCGGCGTAGTGCACTTCGTGGTAGACACAGAGGACGAGGCCATAGAGTTAATCAAGAAGCTTCTGAGCTACCTCCCGTCTAACAACGTCGACGACCCGCCATACGTAGACACTGGCGATGACCCCGAGAGACAGGACGAAGAACTAAACTCAATAGTCCCTGACGACCCAATGAAGCCTTACGACGTGAGGGAGGTCATAGTTAGAGTACTCGACAAAGGTACCTTCTTAGAGGTCCAAGAGCACTTCGCCCCAAACGCGGTAATAGGCTTCGGTAGGCTAAACGGTCACGTTGTGGGCGTTGTAGCTAATCAGCCTGCGGTTTACGGTGGCTCACTTGACATCGACTCCTCAGACAAGATATCGAGGTTTGTGAGGTTCTGTGACGCTTTTAACATCCCCATACTGACGTTTGTCGATGTTCCCGGCTTTTTGCCGGGCACGCAGCAGGAACACGGCGGTGTCATAAGGCATGGCGCGAAGATAATCTACGCCTACGCGGAGGCCACAGTGCCTAAGATAACGGTGATTCTCAGGAAGGCTTACGGCGGCGCGTATATAGCGATGGGAAGCAAACACCTCGGTGCCGATGCGGTATTTGCTTGGCCCACAGCCGAGGTTGCAGTAATGGGCCCGCGGGGAGCCATAGAGATTATCTACAAGAGGGAGTTAGCTAAGGCCGAGAACCCTGAGGAGCTGATAAAGCAGTTCGTGGACGACTATAGGAAGAACGTGGCTAACCCTTACGTCCCTGCTAAGAGGGGCTACGTAGACGATGTGATACTGCCTAGCGAGACTCGCCCAATACTAGTTAAGACTCTAGAGTTCCTGCTTTCTAAGAGGGAGAGGCCTCCGCGACCTCCAAGGAAGCACGGCATACCGCCGGTGTAGCAGATGCTCTCAGAAGGTGAAAAGAGGGTAGCCATAATAGCCGCGCTGGCAGCTTACATACTGGCCGCTCGGGGCAGGCGTAGTAGGCCGCGCCGCCCCTCGAGGCGGCGCGCCTTTACTGGTTGGAGACTGGCTGCGAGAATCGACGCGGTGATGACTGATGAGCTCGAGGAAGTTTCGCGTCGTACTAGATGGAGAGGTCTATGAAGTAGAGGTGAGTTTAGAGAGCGGCGAAGAAGAGTTCTCCTCCCTGATAGCTAGGTTAGCGGGAGCTCAGATCACAAGAGTAGAGGAGGGCACCCCTAAGCCTGTCAGGAAGCGTGGAGCTAAGGAGCTTACGTCCGAAGTTGTCGGGAGAGTCGTAAAGGTATGTGTCGCTAAGGGGCAAAAGGTACGTAAAGGAGACGTTGTGATAGTGCTCGAGTCTATGAAGACTCAGATAGAAGTGAGGAGTGATAGAGACGGTGTAGTGGAGTCAGTGTTAGTTAAAGAGGGAGACACGGTAAAGCGGGGAGACACAATAGTAATTTTTGAGTAGGCTCGGCTGGGTACTTTCACCTAGCTTTCTCGTACGCAAAAGAGCGAAAGGATAATCATACCGTGTTACATTCAGAGCAGTGATGACAAGTGTTTTCGAATATCGTGGCGTGAAAATTGAGAGGATAGTGCACGCGGCATTCAGAATTGAGGGCGGCGGTGTTGTAGTCTACGTAGACCCCTACCAGATACCGTCTCCTCGCCTTGATGGCGACGTAGTGGTGTGTACGCACGACCACTTCGACCACTGTTCTCCCAGTGACATCAACAAGGTCGCGAAGCCCGGAGCTGTAATTGTAGCACCTCCTAACTGTGAGGCCAAGCTTAGGAGACTTAAGTTCGAGTACAAGCCTATTAAAGTCGGCGAGACGATCACCGTTAGTGGAGTTAAAATAACTGCGGTGCCAGCTTACAATACAGACAAGCCTTTCCATCCTAAGGAGTATGGCGGCATAGGCGCGATAATCGAGATTGGAGGTCTCAGAGTGTACCACGCGGGGGACACAGACTTCATACCTGAGATGGGCCAGCTGGGGCCGATAGACGTGGCACTACTACCTGTGAGTGGAACATACGTGATGACAGCGGAGGACGCTGCCAAGGCTGCTGAGGTGATTAAGCCGAAAATAGCCATACCGATGCACTACAGTGCTATCGTGGGGAGTGAGGCCGACGCGCAGCGGTTTAAGAGGTTACTTGAAGGCAAAATCGAGGTGGTAGTGATATAGCTAGGCGTAAAGAGCTCCTAGAGGCTTTCAGGGAAGTCAAAGCCATAGTCGAATCGCTGTCCTACAGGGTAGACGTTGTAGTAGTCGAGGGGAAACACGACGCAGAGACACTAAAGAGATTAGGCTTTAAGGGGCGCCTGGTAAGGGTGGGAGGCTTCGGTCCTCTAGTCGAGCTCGCCTACTACATTTCAGAGAGGTTTTCCAGTGCGGCCATTTTGACGGACTTCGATGATGAAGGCGAAAGACTCGCTAAGAGAGTAGGCTCGCTGCTTCAAGAGCTAGGGGTAAGAGTAGACAACTCTGTGAGAGAACAGTTACGGTCTATCCTCTTCAGACATGGTCTTAGAACCATAGAGTCAATGACCTGCCTCTCGCCAGCGTACTACTCTCGGCACGAGCCCGAGTTCCCGGAAGGCCTCGAGCACATCATTAAGCCAAACACCCGCAAGTAAGTGTGCTGGGCATCCTGCTCTGCAATCAGACGACCCAAAGCCCATAATAGGGGCGTAAGCCCCCCTTCCCAGCAGCGTCCTCACTATATCGCATTCACTAAGGTTCATTGTCTCAGCGTAAACAGCGAGCACAAGCTTCGATGAAGGCTCAGACAAGAGGTAGTCAATATGCCACCACAGCTTCTTCCTCTTCTTAAAATGCCTGGCCATCCTACCCCTCAATCCTCCGGGACCTTTGGCCGAGCCAACATAGACGTACCTCCCCTGCGGTAACTTCACGTAACCAAGAGACTTTATCTCCAACAGTACTCTACTCGCTACTTCTATCAGGAGGACGTACACCCCCTTAGTTGGCGGCACTTCTCCTACTGACATCAAGGCATGCCTGAGTGGACAGTTAAAAAATGATTAGGGCGGGGCTATAGCTATGTCAAAGTCTGCAAAGTATAGTTCTTTAGACCCTATGTACTAAAGGGCGTGATAGGCATGGGCCCTGTGGACTTCACGTTCCTAGTAGGCGGACCTGCAGGCGCCGGTGTTATGCTAACTGGGCGCGTGGCGTCCAAGGCCCTCGTTAGAGGCGGTTACTGGGTGTTCGCAACCAACGAGTACCCTTCTCTCGTGAGGGGAGGACATAACTGGTTCCTAGCTAGGGTCTGCGAGCGAAGGGTCTATGCTCAAAGACTCCCAATTGACGTGCTTATTGCTCTTGATGAGATGACGGTGGAGAGACACGCGCCTAATCTCTCCGAGAGAGCGGCAGTGATAGCTGAGAGAGCGAGCATAAGAACAGCTCTAACGGTCAGCGTGCCTATGAGTCAGATAGTCAAAGAGGAGGGAGCCCCGCTTGTAGCACGGAACATGGTAGCGCTTGGAGCCTTCTTCGGTCTGCTAGGTTACGACCTCAACCTTGTAGAGGAGACAGTAAGGAGTGAGTTTAAGCGTAGAAGTCGGCAGGTCGTAGACCTAAATGTCCGCTTAGTCAAGAGGGGTTACAGCTATGGTCGCGAGTACGAGGGAGCTCTCGGTTTTCGCCTTCCACACACAAGCAACTCTAAAAGGCTTTTCTTGACAGGCAATGACGCCACAGCCTTAGGTGCTCTAGCCGCAGGTATGAGGTTCTATGCCGCGTACCCTATGACCCCAGCGTCTCCAATACTCCACTTTCTTGCGGCGATCGAGGAGGATGCCGGGATAGTGGTCGTACAGCCCGAGAGCGAGATAGCTGCTATTAATATGGTTATTGGGGCCGCCTATGCAGGAGCACGTGCCATGACCGCCACATCAGGCGGCGGGTTCTCCTTAATGGTTGAAGCCTTCGGGCAAGCCGGCATGACAGAGACGCCGATAGTCGTGGTAGAGGTCCAGAGACCGGGACCTAGCACGGGACTACCGACATACACTAGCCAGGGGGATCTCAGGTTCGTACTGCACGCTTCGCAAGGAGAGTTTCCACGATTTGTTATTGCCCCAGGCGACGTAGATGAGGCCTTCTACTTGACTGCCGAGGCTTTCAACCTAGCTGAGCGCTATCAAGTCCCCGTAGTAGTTCTTACCGACAAGTACCTAGCTGAGAGCTACCACACGACTCAGCCTTTTGATGCGACCAGCATGCGCATAGAGCGGGGAAAGCTTGCAGAGGAGGGATCTGTTAAGCGCTACGCTATTACGGAGGACGGGATATCGCCCCGCGCTTTCCCGGGTACGCCCAGAGCCGTCGTGAGAGCGAATACCAGCGAGCATGACGAGGAGGGTTTTGGGTGCAGCGACCCCGCAGTAGTCAGGGCCATGGTAGAGAAGCGGCAAAGGAAATTCGAGCGAATGAAGGAGGAGGTTGAGGCTAGAAGTGACAGCGTGAAGACCTACGGCTACGAGGAGCCCGATGTGACGATACTGCTATGGGGCTCGGTTAAAGGCCCGGCACTGGAAGCCTTAAGAGAGCTGGAGGAGCGCGGGATAAGAGCAGCAGTAGTACAAGTAGTATTCCTCGCACCCTTTCCTACTAACCGCTTAAGGGCCGAGCTCGAGGGACTAGGAGCCCCCTGCTTACTCGTGGAGAACAATGCAACAGCACAGCTCGGGAGTCTCATGAGAGAGCACCTTCTCTTCTCGCCCGACGAAGTCCTGCTGAAGTACGACGGCAGACCCTTCTACCCTCATGAGATAGCTCGGAAGGCTGAGGAGGTGGCTCGTAAGTGAGCGAGACGTACTCGACGGGGAGAAGGCCGGTCTGGTGCCCGGGCTGTGGTAACTACGCTATCCTAGCAGCGTTCAAAAAAGCACTTACCCGGCTCGGCTTAGAGCCCTGGAAAGTAGTCGTAATTAGCGGAATAGGCTGCCACGGTAGGGTGACCGACTACTTGCGTACCAACGGGTTCCACACAATTCACGGCAGAGTGCTTCCTCTTGCTACGGGAATAAAACTCGCCAATCCAGAGCTTGTGGTCGTCGGTTTTTCCGGAGATGGCGATGCCTACGCCATAGGTCTCGGGCACCTACCTCACGCCGCCCGCAGGAACGTCGACGTAACGCTGATAGTACATAATAACATGGTGTTTGGTCTCACGACGGGACAGGCAACACCTACTACCCCCCTCGGAGTCAAAACTCGGTCCACACCGAGAGGGAACGTAGAACCTCCACTCAACCCTATCCTCCTAGCTCTCGCGTCGGGTGCTACGTTCGTCGCCAGAGGCTTCACAGGGGACATAGAGCACCTGGCTTGGCTGTTCGAGCAAGCCATAAGGCACAAGGGCTTCGCCATCGTAGACGTGTTACAGCCCTGCGTAACGTTCTACAACACTTACCAGTACTTTAGGGAGAGAGTGTACAAGCTCGAGGACGAGGGACACGACCCCGGCGACTACGAGGCGGCATTAAAGAAGGCCCTAGAGTGGGGAGACAGAATACCAATAGGAGTGTTCTACAGAGTCTCTAAGCCTACTTACGAGCAGTTACTCCTCAGGCAGAAGGAGCCACCCGTTAAAGTCGAGCCAGTAGACGTAACCATGTTCTACGAGCTCTTCAGGTAGGGGTCGGCGTTCAGGAGCTTCACCACCACTCGGCCCCCTGTAGTTTCCTCATCCCCCACTCTATCTAGTTGAAGGCGGATTTAGACCTTAACCGAGCTCGATTTCCTTGGCTACGCTAATTCGACCAGACTCGGCACTGAATAGAGCGACAGTAGTCACGTACATGCTAGCTCTAAGGTTCCTAGAGCGCTTGATAGCCTTCTCGACTAACCTAAGGAGTTCAGCATCGGGCTTAAGGCGCGTCGATGCGATAGTGACGTGCGGCTTATACTCAGAGTACTTGTCGTGCTCTAGGTCGACTAGCCTGGCTCTAAGAGCGCTACGTATGCTAAGTAGTTCCGGAGAAGGCTTAGCCACGGCAGCCAAGTGTCTAGGCTTAGACGCGGAAGGGAAGGGGGCTAGACCCATAAATTCGATCGTGAAAGGCCTATGAAGTCTCGCTACCTCGGCGAAAGCTCTTACTACATGCTCCAGCCTATAGCTTGGAACCCTGCCGAGGTACACTATGACTAGGTGTCTCTCTTCTACGGGTACTAACTTGAAGCCTGGAGGTATTAGGTGGTCATAATTAGTCACAGGCGCTCGTAGACCAACGAAGTATGTTGTAATAGCGCTTCACCTCTGCGCTTACTGTACAGGTGGAGGCTGCGTCCTCGGGATTATTTTCTCCTTGACTACATCTAGAGCTATTTCGGGATCTACGCGAGAGAATACTGTGACCACGCAGTTCCTCGTCACACCTACTACGAGACCGTCCTCAGTCTCGAATACCACGTACCATATTTTACCTAACTTAAGGTACTCTTGATACAGTCTAGTATCTGCAAGCTGTTCGCCGTAAAGTGAGAGCTTTTTGACGCCAGGTAGCTTAACATCGTCGAAGAATATCACGCGCGTGCCTCCGGGGTTCTCCTCGTGTAGGGCTTTAAGCGCTTCGTGAGGCAAGTAGGCCTCAACTATCGCATTTTTCTTGTCTGCTATGATCTGGGAGAGAAGCCCGGCCACACGGTTAGCACGAGACTTCTTAGCCTCAACTATAAGGAATAACCTCTCCCCCCGCTCGTAGAACTCGAAAGGAGCCTCTACAGTCGCGGGGACGCGTATGTACTCGTCCCGGTACCTCAGGGAGACTATAAAGGACTCCTCCACAATGCCTCTAAGAACCCCCTCACCGAAGTCTAGGTCTCTTACTACCACTCCAGTTTCGACGACGCGACCGTCTACCTCCTCCTCTTCCACTAGACGCAGGCCCCTGAGCTTCGAGGCTATAAGGTCAAGGTCCTTAGGCTCTATGACTTCAAACACTTTGAAGGCTATTACCAAACCTTAACACCTCTCTCTTTCGCTAACCGTCTAAGCAGGGGTATCTCTCTTACCTTCTCTGGGTCGAGCTCGTCCCATAGCAAGCCGGGAGGCTTAGGATACTTAGTATGCGTCTCGATTTCTCTACTTGGCGTGAAGATATAGTCCACGGGCATGTCGTGTTTTGTCATCGGCACCCACTCGACAACCTGCAAGTCGTGAACTGTAGTGACAACGGGCGTTGTCTCGTCGATTAGGTCTAGCTCCCGGAGTATTGCGTACTCCAAGTCGCTGTAGCCACCACCTTTACCTACGCGTCCTCCCTCGGGAGACACGGCTACACTGCCTGCCACCTTGATATCGATCTTGAAGGGTGGCACCTCGACTACGCGCCCTAACTCGAACGCGCCTCGAATAGTAGAGGCCCTACGGTAGAGACTGGGCGGTATCTCTCGAGGATCTAGCACTAGGAACCCCGACTTAAGCCTAGGAGTCGCCATTACGAGGACTTTGCCAAATCTAAGCGCAGCCTCCCTAACAGGTCTCTGAGGGGAGTCGGGACAGACAAACACAACACGGGCTTTCTTGAAGACAGGGTGCCTAACTAGCCGAGCTGCAGCAGCTTCGCTTCCCCAAAAGTTGGGAATTCGTCCCCGTATAGGCTTAGGAAATCTAGCAACGCCTTTCTCTTCAAGGATTCTCCAGATCCTCTCCCTGATCTCTTTCTTTATGCGAGAAACGTCCTCAGCTTTCAATCTCTTCCAGCCTCCCACTCGGTAAGACGAGTTTCACTTTCCACTTTAGCTCTCCCTTCTCTTCGTAGGCGATAAACGATGCCGGTCTCGCAGTGGAGATTTTCTCGCACAGCTCGGTCCACGATGCTCCCTTAAGGCCGAGCAAGTCTTTCACTTCCCTGACTAGCCTCTCCATAGTGTCGTGGCATTTTCTTCTTGCCGCACCCACGACCCTCATTTCTCGGATCTCTTCCATTAATTTGAGACAAGACTCGGGAGCTCCCATCTCACGCACCATGTTGCACAGGTCTCTGTCTCCCTGTGGAGGCTCAATTCCTCTTTCAGCGCAGAACCACTGGAGC
>CAZPLI010000019.1:8409-13139 GCA_964587325.1 uncultured Thermofilaceae archaeon
CCGGTACATGTAGTTAATAGCTTCTCCGTAGGCGCCGCGCCATAGGTTCTGAGCCGCTACACCTAGGGCCGATAGTGCCTGCCTCCTAGCTTGAGCCTTGAGCACGCCGAAGTTCAGCGGGGCTGAAGAGAGGGCAGAGACCACGCCTCTATCCATGAGCACTATCGAGTCCCTTAGTATAGTGTAAGCGAACATATCACCCTTCTCTGCGAGCTCTCTCAACTGGTCTACTGTCAGGAACACGGGCACTACGTGGCGCCCCATCTGAGAGTAGAACGCCATCTTCTCTTGGGGCGTGGCAGTCTCGCTGGTTATCACTGCCACGTTTACGTCGCTGTGCGGAGGGAAGTCGTAGGGGCGGGCTGCCTGCCCGTACACAATCACTGCTTGAAGCTTTTTCCCGAAGACGGACTTGGCTAGGGCTAAGATGTCGCCGTACATGGATGGTAGCGCTCGTATCGCCACTAATCCCACCGTGTTCCTCCCTTCTGCCACGAATATAACGCTATCACGAGTTACTCGTAAGTAAACAGCGTATGTGTTCGAGGAGAACGACACGACGCTGGTCTGAGAGCCAAGGGAAGGTAGTGAGACAGCTAGGAAAGTCAGACGTAGAGTGCGTTTCAGTGCACAGGTCGCACTCCTAGAACTTATGTTTCTGTCTCGACGCTCACTCCCTCTTCAGCCACTCTGCCAACGATAACTCGCGAGCTTACCTCTCTTAACGCACCGGCCACTTTCTCGGCATCTTCCTTCCAACAGAGAGCGACTATGAAGCCTCCACCGCCTGCTCCCGTAATCTTGGCGCCAAGCGCGCCCGCCTCGCGGGCCTTGTAGACCATCCGCTCCAGTGTCAGGTTAGATACGCCTACTGCGGAGAGGAAGCCGTGGTTAATGTTCATTAGCTCGCCCAGCCTCTCGAAGTCTCCGGCTTCAATCGCCTTTCCGGCCTCTATCGCTAGGTGGCCGGCTGCATGGTAGAGGGGCTCCATAACGCGTGGGTACTTCTTTAGCAGCGCACGGACCTTCCTTACCATCTCGCCCGTGTTCCTAGGTATGCCAGAGTCCGCGAGTACCAGAGCCACCGGACTGAAGTCGGCTTCTAGCTCTATGAATCCCTCAGTCTTTCTATACGCTATTGCACCGCCATACGTGGCGATAGTGTTGTCTATCCCGCTCGGCTTGCCGTGGACTAGTACCTCGGCCTCATATGCTAGTCTCGAAATGTCCTCTTTAGCTAGTCTGACGCCGAGGGCGGCTGACACTGCAGCAACTGTGGCTACCGCTACAGACGCTGAGGACCCCATGCCAGCCGCGGGCGGGATTTCAGAGTCTATCTCGATGCGGACGGGTTTCTTAATTCCGATGAACTCCATTGTACGTAGTGCCGCATAGTAGGCAGGGTACAGCGGCGAGGACTTATCAGCCGACTCGGGCGTAAAAGTGTCCTCTCGAGACAGGTTCTTAGAGTATACTTCGACTCTAAACTCTCCCTCGATAATGCGCGCACAAGCCCTAGCTCGGAGGTCGAGAGCAACAGCTATGGCCGGCTGGTTCTCTACAACGAAGTGTTCTCCAACTAGAATTACCTTGCCAGGTGCGGACGCTCTAGCTTCCACAGCCGGCACCTTCGTTTCACTTCTTAGTCTCTCTCTTAAGCCTAGCCGCCTCAACAAGCTAGCGTTTCCGCCTGTCTTCTGTGTACTTCTAATACTCACAGGCTTCGTCACACTATCAGCATGAGTCGTTAATCCTGTCGGACTCTAGTTCACGTTTCTCGGTCGGTGAGCTATGGGTGCTCTTAGACCGCTAATAGAGCCGCTGTCGATTAGGATTGAGAGAAGCCTTGAATACTAGGCGCCTGTTTTCATAGTGTAATATCGCCGCCCGGAGAGGGTCACGATGCCGCGAAAAATCCTCACGGTTAGCGACGCGCTTGGCAATCCTGTGAGAAGGCAAATAGTGCTTCTACTTGCTGAAAACCCTGGAATGACTATCAGGCAGCTCGCTAGGACTATTGGCGTGGGCTTAGGGAACCTCGCCAGCCATATTCTCATTCTCGAAAGAGTCGGTCTCGTTCGGGAGGTGAGGGCTGGTCGGAGAGTGAGACTTTACGTCAACGAGGACATGTTCCTCAGACCGAGGAGCACAGGGCTCGACTAGCCGGGAGTACCTTTATACGATGCTGAGTATGCGTAACGCAGAGGTGGCATGCCCGTGAAGGGCGGCTTTCTCTACGCAACCTTCGAGGAGTTAAAGGAGGGCAAGACAACCGATATTTACTTTGTAAGGACCCGCAAGATCCTTCAAGCTTATGGTCTCGACAAGGTAAGGGTATACGCAGAGTTTACGGCAAGCTCCCTCCCTGAAGGCTACCCTTGGGCAGTCTTCTGCGGTCTTCGCGACGTCTTAACGCTGCTGGAAGGAGTTCCCGTAGACGTGTACGCCCTCCCCGAGGGCACAGTGTTCTTCGGCAGGGACTTCTATGGAGTGAGAGAGCCCCTCATGGGCATAGAGGGCCCCTACGGCGAGTTTGTAGTCTACGAGACACCAGCCCTAGGCTTTCTATGCATGGGATCAGGCATAGCGACTAAGGCCGCGAGGATCAAGAGAGCTGCGGGAGACGCCTTAGTTCTCTCCTTCGGTGCTAGGCGCACGCACCCAGCAATATCGCCTTTTGCGGGCTATTACGCCTACATCGGCGGCTGCGATGCAGTGTCCTGTATAAAGGCTGCCGAGTTCCTCGGTATCAAGCCGACGGGCACGATGCCTCACAGCCTGATGATAATATTCCGGGCCATTAAGGGCGATCACGCGCTGGCTTGGAGGGCCTTCGACGAGGTGGTAGAGAAGGACGTGCCCCGAATAATGCTTGTAGACACGTTCCTCGACGAGACTGCTGAGACAGAGAGAGCCGTCAAGATGCTTGGTGACAGAGTGTGGGGCGTGAGGCTGGACACCCCGGGTAGTAGGCGAGGTGACTTTGCCGAGATAGTCAGGGAGGTGAAGTGGCGGCTTAAGCTGATGGGCCGTGGCGACGTCAAGATAGTGGTCAGCGGTGGCATAGATGAGAAAGTGATACCGGACCTCCGCAAGGCGGGTGTAGACGCTTTTGGCGTGGGGACTGCAATAAGCAACGCCAGGATAGTCGACATAGCAATGGACCTGGTGGAGGTCGAGGTAGAGGGGGTCTGGAAGCCCATAAGCAAGCGCGGCAAATACCCAGGAAGAAAGCAGTTGTATCGCTGCGAAAAGTGCTTTGTAGACGTTGTCGCTTCCTGGAGGGCCGAAGCCCCCAAGTGCCCTAAGTGTGGAGGAGAAATGAAGCCTCTACTCGTAAAGTTCATGGAGCAAGGCAAGATCGTGAGAGAGATCCCGCCGCCTCAGAAGGTAAGGGAGTACGTATTAGAACAAGTCGCCAAGCTAGACCTAGACTCTAAGCCGTGGTGACCGGTGTGAAAAAGAACATTCTCGTGACGGGCAGGCCTGGTATCGGCAAGACTACTGCAGTCCTAAGAGCTGCAGGCATTCTGAAGTCCCTCGGGTATAGCGTGGGAGGAATGGTATCTAGGGAGGAGAGAGTACGCGGAGTAAGGACGGGCTTCATCATTGAGGACCTAATGACGGGTGCGCGAGGCTACCTAGCTAAGGCTGGCCCAGGCCCCGGTCCCCGCGTAGGTAAGTATCACGTGATACTGGAGGATCTAGAGTCTGTCGGTGTCGCAGCGATAGAGAGAGCTATAGAGGAGGCAGACGTGGTCGTAATCGACGAGATAGGGGCTATGGAGCTATATTCTGAGGCCTTCAAGCGGGCCGTAGCAAGGGCCCTCGACTCGAAGCGCCCCGTGCTGGCTACGATACACATACGCGCACGGACGTATCCTTTCACAAGGTCTATCCTCTCCCGAGCTGATGTACAGCTCTATACAGTGACGCTCACTAATAGAGAGGGGCTGCCTAGGGTTCTTGCCAGCGAGGTCGAGCGCGCATTAAAGTCCCTCCAGCTAAGAGGGGGTGGGGACAAAACGAGAGGTGAGACACTGTGAGAGTGACTGAAGCGGGCCTAATGCTAGTAGCGCTAGGCGTGATTATGATGTTTGCAGGTGCCATACTGCTTGCTCTAGCTGCCGTAGCCGGCGGGGGGCAAGTCTCAGGGGGCCTGGTAATCTTCATAGGCCCTCTTCCCATAGCGGTCTCTTGGGGGCCTTCAGGTCACATACTGCTCCTCGTCGCGGTACTTCTCGCTCTGGGAATGATTCTCATAACCTACCTGTTCTTGTGGAGAGTGCGTAGACAAGTAGAGGTGGTGGGAATTGGACCCTCCATTTAACAAGATACTCATCGCCAACAGAGGCGAAATAGCGGTTCGTGTCATTAGGGCAGCACGCGAGCTAGGAATAGAGACGGTAGCCGTGTACTCAGACGCTGATAAGGACTCGCTCCACGTCCTCCTAGCTGACGAGGCTGTCAGGATAGGTCCTCCGCCCCCTAAAGACAGCTACTTGAACATTGACGCGATAGTTGACGCTGCTGAGTCCACGGGAGCTGAGGCAGTACACCCAGGCTACGGCTTCCTTGCGGAGAACCCCCACTTTGCCGAGGCTCTAGAGGAGGCTGGTATAGTCTTCATCGGCCCGCCAGCCGACGTGCAGAGAAGAGTGGGAAGGAAGCTCGACGCACGCCGCTTCTTCTCCTCAGTTGGAGTACCCGTGGTACCCGGTACTCTCGAC
>CAZPLI010000019.1:13149-17750 GCA_964587325.1 uncultured Thermofilaceae archaeon
AGAAGCTAGGCTACCCCGTAATGGTCAAGCCCGCAGGAGGAGGGGGAGGCATAGGCATGTCAATAGCCTGGACTCCCGCCGAGCTCGAAAGGGCGCTCGAGAGAGCGTCATCGATAGCCGCCTCGGCCTTCGGCGACTCAGAAGTCTACGTTGAGAAGTACTTCCCTCGAGCCAGGCACATAGAGGTCCAGATAGTAGCCGATACAAGGGGGCACGTCGTACACCTCTTCGAGAGAGAGTGCTCTATCCAGAGAAGGTTCCAGAAGCTCGTCGAGGAGTCACCCTCCCCCGCTCTAGACGAGGACCTGCGGAACACCGTCACAGGCTACGCCGTTAAGGCAGCCGCTTCAGTCGGCTACGTGAACGCAGGGACCTTCGAGTTCCTATTCGACCCCGTCTCTCGCAAGTTCTATCTACTCGAGGTCAATAGCAGGATACAAGTCGAACACCCCGTCACGGAGATGATAACAGGTATAGACATTGTGAAGCTCCAGCTCTATGTAGCTGCTGGCGAGCCTCTGCCCTTCTCCCAGCCTGAGATCGAGCGCCGCGGACACGCATTCGAGGCAAGAATATACGCCGAGGACCCGCTCGCGGGATTTGCGCCTAGCCCCGGAGTTATCGAGAGGCTGCGCGAGCCCTCAGGACCCTGGGTCCGAGTAGACTCAGGCGTCTACGAGGGGTACGAGGTCCCACCCTATTACGACCCCCTGCTAATGAAGATCATTGTGTGGGGGAGGACTCGCGAAGAGGCTAGAGTGAGGATGCTCCGAGCTCTCGAAGAGACTAGAGTAGAAGGCCTGAAGACAAACATAGCCTTCCACCAGCTGGTCTTTGAGGACGAAGCCTTCATTAAAGGCGAGCTGAGTACCCGCTTCATTCAGGAGAGAGACATAGTTGAGAGGCTCAGAGAGTTTAGAGCTAGGTCTAGACCGCTACCCCCCAAGCGGGCGGAGAGCAAGGAGCGAAAGGGCGTTAAGGAGGTAGTGGACGCTTGGAAGCTTGCGTCAAGGATTGGGTTCTAGGCAAGACTGCGGCCAGCACTATAAGCGTCGTGCGTTATGCCTAGCAATCTAGGGGGTGTTTATAGGGCTAAGCCTTTATGACGCCGGGGGGCGCGCTATGGAAGATATACTGTTAATGGCGCTAAGGCTCTACGCAGTTCTAGACCCCTTCACAGTCATACCGATATACCTCTCGATGACAGCCTCCGTTAAGCCCGAGGAGAGGGAGCTTGTGCTCAAGCGGGCGCTCGGCTTTGTTGCGCTCGTGCTAACAGCCGTGGCCTTGTCTGGAGGCTCCATTCTCACCGCCCTGGGAGTCACGGTCTCCGGCTTTAAGATGGGAGGCGGAATACTGTTGCTTGTAATAGCAATCGACGAGCTCGGCAAGGGGCCCAGGACTAAGGAAGTCGAGGGAGTTGAGGCAGAGACTCTGGCAATAGTCCCCCTAGCCACGCCGCTGCTCGTTGGTCCCGGTACTCTCACAATGCTGTTGATGTTCTTAATCGACCATAGCCCGCTAGAGGTTGCGGCAGCGGCGCTACTTGCCTGTGCAGCCACATACGTTACTCTCAGAGCAGCGCACTGGATAACGAGAGTTATTGGGAAGAGCGGTGCCTTGGCCCTCGGTAGATTCATGGCAATAATACTGGCGGCCTATGCCGCCGAAATGATCCACTCAGCGCTAATTGACTGGGGGGTCGCTAGGCCTTACCCATGAGTATTTCTACTGCCTCTAGGAAGCCCAGCCAGTACTCGCCCTTTACTACTACGTCTGCCTCGTCCTTCAGATGGTCCGTAGCATTACCTAATGCGATGGAGAACCCTGCCACCTCAAACATGGCCGCGTCCACGTCGCTATCCCCAATAGCCGCTACGGCTGAGGGGTCGACTCCCAGCCTACGACATGCCACTAGAAGTCCTCTGCCCTTATCCACAGTCTCGTCTCTTACGTGAACGGCCCACCCACTACTCTCCACAATGACTCCCATCCCCCTCACGAGCCTACGCGCCTCTTTTACTGCCTCTTCAAGTGTGAAGCCGCTTGCGGGATGGAACGCTAGGTCGACAAAGCGGAAGGGGTTCTGCCAGCTGTCCACTAGTACTCCTTGGCCCACCAGCGCTTCGCGTGCTCTCTTGGCCTTTAAGGGGTCGCCTAAGATCTCGTACTCGTTCTTGAAGCCTACGACGCCACCGTTCTCAGCAATAACGAGCCTAGTGACTGGAAGGTAGTAGGCTAGGCCTACCAGTACAGGATAACAGTTCCCCGACGATAGTATCACGTGCACGCCTCGCTGTCTCAGTTTCTCAAGTGCAGCCACTACCCTGTGGTGGATGACTCCTCGCTCATCGGTCAGCGTTCCGTCAACGTCTACTACAACACACTCTATCATAGCTAAGCGAGTCTGGCATTCGTGGTATTAAGCTCGATTGTCAGATCTACGTAATCCCTTGAAGGTCTCCAAGGAAGTAGTCTTATCTCTAAGTGAAGTGAGAGTGGGGGAGGAGTAAGCATGTCGACAGTTAGGCGTGACGAAATATTTCTAGACGCTCTACTTTCAGTCGCAGCATGGGTACTGGGCTTTGTCTTCCTCTACTACCCCATGTCCTCAACCCCGCTAGTCCCAGGGATAGACGGGCCGTACTACATCGTCCAGGTTAAGCATCTCTTAGAGCGAGGCGGGATGAAGTACCCCGACCCACCGCTTGCTTTCTACATCATGGCCCTGGTCACCATCTTGTGCAGGGACGTTTTCACAGCAGTAGAGCTCACGAGCTCTGCAGTGACAGCACTCACCGCGCTACCCACCTATGCGCTGATCAAAAGACTGTCGAAGTCTAAGACTGCGGCCTTCGCGGCGGCCTTAACAGTCTCGATAACGCCCTTCACTATCAGACTGGCTTCAGACTTCATGAAGAACTCTATGGGGCTCCTCTGGCTAGCTCTCTTCCTGTACTTCAACACATCGTACATCGAGAGAGGAGAGAGGAAGTTCCTGCTGGGCGCGCTAGTATCGCTCGCTCTGACCGCGCTAACCCACATACTCGACTACGGAGTCGCCATACTCTATGCCGCCTTGTTTTTTCTGCTAACGCGTGGTGATAAGAGAAAGTGGGCTCTTCCCGGAGCGCTAGCCGCCGTTATTAGTCTCCTAGCCTTCATGCTAGCTCCCTTTGTCGTCGGTGGGGATGTCTGGAAAGGCATAGCTTTCCTCGAGGAGCTAGCAGAAGGCGGCGAGGTCACTGTCATAAGACCTGACTGGCTTGCTCTCTCCGTAGGTGTGTCAGCGTCCCTAATCGTCGCGTCGTTTTATCTCAAAGACTCACCCCTCCTGGCTCTCCTTTCCGCGGCGTCCGGTGCCGTGGGTATCATCCTGAACCTACCGGTGATACCGCCCAAGTGGCTGTTCAGGTTCAGGCTAATGACCGTGGTGCCGCTCGCCCATGGCATGGGAGTAGCCGTCGCAGCTGTCAGAGAGAGATACAGGCCCATAGTTGCAGTCCTGCTGCTGGCACTAGTAGCGTCGATGGGGTTTGAGGCCTATAGAGCTGTAAGGCCGAGCATTCCTCCTCCGGCTTACGCTGAGCTTAAGACAGCACTCCGTGTGCTTGAAGCAAAGGGACTGCAAGCAGTAGTACCTGACGTACGCCTACGGTACTGGGCAGAGACTATAGGTGAGGTCTACAAAAACCCGCAGGAAGCTAACGGCCCTTATGCGATAGTCGCACTAAAGAGTGGACGCAGAGTTCCTCGAGGAGTCCCTGTCTTTGAAGGCAGGTTCATTATAGCCGTAGTTCACCATACGAGTCCATGGAGGCGTAAGCCTTGAAGACTAGACTTCTACCCGCCACTCTCCCTAAAGGCATGTTCGTAGCCCAGCACGCTCTTGCATGATAGGGCACCGTAAAGGTGGCGACAGGTGAGGATAGCTGTAGGCAGCAGGAATCCCGCAAAGATTGAGGGAGTCAGAAGGGCTTTCGTTAGAGTCCTTGGCCCAGTAGAAGTAATTCCCGTAGACGTTACCACAAGCGTAGGCAGGCAACCAGTTGGTCTCGGACACATCGTGAAAGGAGCAGTAGAGAGGGCGGTCGCAGCGCTGAGGAATACAGGCGGAGACTACGGTGTGGGAGTTGAGGCCGGTCTTCTCGAGGTCCCAGGGAGCCTGACAGGATACTTAGTCTTCCAAGCCTGTGCGATCGTAGACCCTGAAGAGCGTTTGAGCCTCGGCTTCGGCCCTGGTTTTGAGTTCCCTGCGGACGCTGTTAATGCAGTCTTCAGTGGGGCTGCGAGTGAGCTGGAAGAGCCTATGGAGAAGATAACTAGAATTAAGCAAGTGGGGGACAGGGGCGGAGCAATAGGTTGGCTTACACGCGGCTTAGTTAGCAGGGCCGACATTACTGAGATCGCTGTCATAATGGCGCTAGTCCCTCGGATCAACCCCTCACTGTATCCCTTAAGGAGGGTGGACGAAGTTCTGCGCGAGCTACACCAAGCATAATAGCCGCTCTCTCTTTAGGGGGACAAGGAGGCGAGGGGGGTGGACGTACCCGCCATCGAGGGTGGGCGGCCGGTCAGAGACAGACCGATGCAGGTATGGC
>CAZPLI010000020.1:0-17703 GCA_964587325.1 uncultured Thermofilaceae archaeon
GGGCAGCTGGTGTCACGGCCCGTATGTTAGTAGGGGATCTCGAGCCAGCCGCCTTAGTCCACTCGGCCACCCCGGCTCTCGGCCAATTTGTGGCTCGCTATCAGACCTATTAATACTTTTAGGCCGCCTCTAGCGATGCCGCAGCCCTGTAGGCCTTGTCTAGCTCCTCCTCTAAAGCACGCACAAGCCGCGAGATCCTGCTCTTATACTCCTCCTTAGTTATAATCCCCCGCCTATAGCTTGCCACGGTCTTTTCGAGTTCCTTGAGAGTCTTCTTGAAGGCTCCAACTCTCTCATCGATTTCGCTTACAAGACTCTCTACTCTCGCCCCGTACTCGCCGCTCGACAGTTCTCGTCGCGCCTCTTTGGCCAGCGTGCTCTCCCTTCTCCAGGCGCTAGATACTCTCTGCTTGTAGGTTTGCCACGTTATCTTGCCCCTAGAGTAGCTGTCCCATGCACTCAGTACTCCCTCAAGAAGCTCTACCCTTTCTCTAGCTATCCTGACTATTCGAGGAGCTGCACGCGCCTCGGCCACCGCCTCTTCTCCGGGAGGCGCCATTCTTTTGTGCACGAAACCAATAGCAATTCCCAGCACTACCAGTAATATAGCGGCCACTATGGCCTTTATGGGGGGGCCGGGCTTTTCCACTTTAAGCCCAGAGAGACTCACTCCGCCTCTTAAGTCACTGAATAGGGGGCCGACATCGGGTAGCACAATTTCGACCCAGCCGTTCGTAGACCTCGAAGCCACTGGCTGAGGCTCAATGCTTGAGACTTTGCCGCGAATCTTAAGCGTAACTGTATAGTTACTTATGGGCTGGCCCACACCTGAATAGACTGGGACAAATACAGCTCCATCCTCACGCGTAAGGTTTACTCGGTAGACTATGGTTATCGATGTCTTATCGCCGTACTTGAAGGGTGGGGCACGTAGCCTTATTCTGACATTAATAGTCTCGTTACCTGTGCTTCTAACAGTGTATGCTAAGGGGCCCACATGAGGGTATGGGCCTAGCGGGCCTCTGACCTCTATTATCTCGACTCCTGCAGGGAGTTCAAGGAATAGGTACTCGGTCTTAGACGCACATCTATCAACGAGCGTTAAGTTGTCATAAAAGACAGCGTAGCCCCCTGATTCTATGACTACGAGCCTCTCGAGGCGACTTATAACCAAAATCTTCGTTGTCGGAGGCATTGCCAGTTCTATCACTGTCGTGTTACCGCCCTCCACTGCGCCCTCAATATAGACATCTCCCTCCCTCGTAATGTTCAGCTTCTTAGGTGACACTGCTTGCACATCAACAGTCGGCATAATCACCTTGACTTTTACGTCAGCAGGAATACCCACAGGTGATAGTGTAAGAGGAACCTTGACTCTGATAGCGTCAGGAGTATACGACATTACTTGGGCGTAGACCTCGACTAGCTCTACTTCATTGCTCATTCCCGGCACGGAGAATACTAGGAGGTCTCCTTCGAGACGGGCAGGTAGCTTCTTGTCTCCAGCTTTAGTATAGGCCGCTACGAGATAGCCCTTTACGCTAGACACATTAAATGATATTCTAACAAGGGGCTGCGGCGATACGACTTTAGTTCTAACTACGATATAGTCGTCGCTGACAAAGGCCTCTTTGCTTATAGTCACTCTCAGACCCTCTGGCTGTGCATTCGCTAAGGCTGCCACAGCTAGTAGTAACACAAGGACTAACGCTGCACTTCGAAACTCTCTCATTATCACCACCGCCGGGCCTAGTGAGAAAGCCTATGCGAATAATAGTTTTTTGCGGAGACCGTGTCCACGCAACTTTTAGGTATAAGGGCGCAGGGGAGAGGTGGGTGAGTCTGGTGGTCGATTACAAGGTTAAGGACATCAAACTCGCCCCTAAAGGACGTGAGCGCATAGAGTGGGCAGAGATTCACATGCCTGTCCTCATGGAGCTTAGAAAACGCATGGAATCTCGGAAACCCTTAAAGGGCATGGTTATAGGCGCCTGTCTTCACGTTACGAAGGAAACTGCCGCACTTGTGCGAACGCTGGTGGCAGGAGGCGCCGAGGTTTATCTGTGCGCGTCAAACCCCCTCTCAACGCAGGACGACGTGGCCGCCGCGCTCGCTGAGGAAGGCGTCCACGTGTATGCTTGGAGAGGAATGAGCACTCAGGACTACTATGAGGCTATCGGACACGTGATAGCCGCTAACCCACTAGTGACAATGGACGATGGAGCTGACCTAACAACGATAATTCACAAGCTACATTACGGTTCTAGCGACGAAGACGCACGTATCGCCAAAAAGATAGTTGGAGACTATGAATGCAAAGTAATTGGCGGTACAGAAGAGACCACCACTGGCGTTATAAGGCTTAGAGCATTAGCCCGAGAAGGTCGCCTCCTCTATCCCATAATTGCTGTTAACGACTCTTTGACTAAGTTCATGTTTGACAACAGGTACGGCACTGGACAAAGTGCTCTTGACGGTATCATTCGCGCCACCAACATACTGTTCGCTGGGAAGACCGTAGTGGTTGCAGGCTACGGGTGGGTAGGTAGAGGCATAGCAATGAGAGCACGAGGGCTGGGAGCACGCGTCATAGTCGTTGAAGTAGATCCCATCAGGGCTCTCGAAGCATACTACGATGGGTTCTACGTAGCCTCAATGGACGAGGCCGCAAAACTAGGCGACGTCTTCATAACGGCTACGGGCAATAGAGACGTAATTCGCCGAGAACACTTCTTAAAAATGAAAGACGGAGCGATCCTGGCCAATGCTGGCCACTTTAATGTTGAGATATCGATTCCCGATCTCGAAAGTGTAGCAAAAGAGAAGAGAAGGATAAGCCCCGTAGTTGACATGTACGTGCTTCCTGACGGGCGCAGACTATTTCTCATAGGCGAGGGGCGCCTCGTAAACCTTGTAGCCGCAGAGGGCCATCCCTCGGAGGTCATGGACATGAGCTTCTCAAACCAAGCTCTTGCTGTGACGCTACTAGTGAGGCGAGGAAGAAGCCTTAAGCCCCGCGTCTACAGGCTTCCGCGGAGACTTGACGAGAAGATAGCGAGGCTTAAGCTAAGGACTCTCGGGGTGACCATAGAGAAACTTACCCCGGAGCAGCGTAAGTACCTGGAGTCATGGAAGCTAGGTACCCTATGATATAACTCTGAGTAATTGAAGGTAAAACTATAAGGGCGCGTAGTAACGCCCCTTGCAGGACTATGCCTGAGAGGTGGCTTGTATTCTCGGCATGGCCGTACGTGAACGCAGTGCCTCACTTAGGCAACTTGATAGGCTCTATACTGTCAGCAGATGTAGCAGCACGCTACCTTAGAATGAAAGGAGCAGAAGTAGTGTTTGCGAGCGGCTCCGACCAGCACGGAACTCCTATAGAGGTTGAGGCCATAAGACGCGGCGTCGACCCGAGAGAACTCGCAGACTCTATGCACGAGAAAGTAAAAAAGCTCTTCGAGAGGTGGGATATCTCCTTCGACATATACACCAAGACCGAGAACCCTGTACACATAAAGTTCGTCCAAGAGTTTTACATGGATCTCTATAGAAACGGCTACATATTCAGCGAGGAGGTAGAGGTACTCTACTGCCCCCGTGACGGCATATACTTACCCGACAGGTTCGTCGAGGGAACGTGTCCCTACTGTGGCTACGAGGGAGCCCGCGGCGACCAGTGTGACCGTTGCGGCAGGCTCTTAGACCCTCTACTTTTGATTAACCCTCGGTGCGTCGTCTGCGGCGGCAAGCCCGAGGTCAGGCGCACTAAGCACTGGTACTTCGACTTACCCAAGCTGGCCGACAAGCTACGCGAGTACATTGAGAACAACCCGCACCTACCCGACAACGCGCGGGCCATGAGCCTCCAGATGATCAAAGAGGGATTAAAACCAAGGTCTGTAACCAGGGATAATAAGTGGGGCATACCCGCCCCCTTCCCTGGAGCAAAAGGCAAGACGATCTACGTCTGGATGGAGGCTGTCCTCGGCTATGTGTCTGCCGTTATAAAGTACTTCAAAGAGAAGGGGGAGGAGGAGCGTTGGAAGGACTTCTGGCTGAACCCGAAGACAAAATCTGTATACTTCATAGGTAAAGACAACATCCCGTTCCACACTATAATTTTCCCTGCACTGCTAATGGCCTCTGGGAAAGGCTACGTGCTCCCCTACACCGTTGCGTCGACAGAGTACTTAATGTTCGAGGGCCAGAAGTTCAGCAAGAGTAGGAGAATAGGAGTGTGGATAGACGAGGCGTTAGAGCTGCTGCCCGCAGACTACTGGAGGTTCGTCCTGATAGCTATACGGCCCGAGGTCCGCGACACAAACTTCCAGTGGAAGACGTTCCAGGAGATAATAAACTCGCAGCTCAACGACATCATAGGCAACTTCGTACTGAGAGTAGTAACCCTCATACATAGGAAGTTTAAAGGCGTAGTCCCCGAGCCCGGAGAGCTAAGGCCTCAGGACAAGGAGTTCCTCGAGAGAGTCTCCGGCCTAGTTGATAAAGTCGACCAGTTTATGTCATCGTTCAGGTTCAAGCTAGCCCTCACGGAGATAGTGAAGATAGCCAGTGAGGGCAACAGGTTCCTGAATGAGAGAGCCCCGTGGGAGGAGCCGCCTGAGGAAGCCGCTAAGACTCTGTTCTCAGCCCTAGTGGCAGTCAAAGCTCTCGCCATCACACTAGCACCAATCATACCTAGAGGAGCGCAGAGGATTTGGGAGCAGATAGGAATGCCGGGCGAAGTCTCCAAGGCGTCGTGGGACGAGGCAAAGAAACCAGTACCTCCTGGTACAAAGCTCGGTAAGCCGGAACCTATCTTCAGGAAAATAAGCGACGAGGACCTAGAGCGCATACTGAAGAAGCTAGAAGAGATTAGGTCTAAGCAATAACCTTTCCAACGAGATGGTAGGGACTAGCTCCTACTATGCGCACCTCTACTACTTCGCCCACCTTAACATTGTCGTGAGCCACCACCGGCTTGTAGTTGCTCCTTAGCCTTAAAACGTAGCCCTTAGTTCCAACGCCTTCTACTAAGGCCTCGAAGACCCCGCCGATGTAGCGTTTATTGACCTCTAGGCCTACTCTCGCAGCAACTTCAGCCATAATTTTACTCCTCTTTTTCTTCTCGGGCTCTAGCACTTGAGACTCCATCACGTAAGCCTTAGTGAAAGGTCTAAGGGTATACCTCGCAACGTGAACCTTATCGAACATCAAGCGCTCTACAGCTCTCACTGTGTTCTCGAACTCCTTAGGCCCCTCGCCGGGGTACCCTACTATCACATCCGTCACCAAGTTTAGCCTTTCGAGGTCTCTTCTGAACACTGAGACTATGCTCTCATACTCGCTAACTGTGTACTTACGGTTCATTAACCTAAGGACCTTATCGTCTCCTGACTGTAGAGGTAAGTGTAAGTAATTGTAGACTCGCTCGTCCCTCATTAGACTCGCCAGCTCGCGAGCCATTTCCCCAACCGCATGAGGTTCCATCATACCAATGCGAATCCTGAAATCCCCTTCCACTTCCTCGAGTATCGCGCGTAGGAGCTCTACTAGGCTCAAGCCTATGTCCTTTCCGTAGGCTGCCAGGTCCTGCCCCACTAGGAAGACTTGTTTAGCACCCAAGCGGACTGCATCTTTTATGCAATCAACTATCTTTTCGAGGGGATAACTTGCTAGTCTCATTCTCGCGACTTTCCCGACACAGAAACCACAATTACCTATACAACCAGTCTGTACCGGTACGACATAGGTCGCTCCGTCTCTATAGCGAGGTAGCCTAGTCCTACACCCTCTATAGGTCCTAACGATCCTTAGCTCGCGTCTTGCTGCCTCTACAACTCTCTCTAGGGCATCCGGCTCTATTAGGGAAGCCGTGGGCGCTACTCTAAGTATGCTGGCAGGTCTGACGTTAACGAGACAGCCTGCCACCACGAGTCTCGCCTCGCGCCTAGAAGCTATATGATACAGCTCAGCTATCCTACGCAGTATGTTCCTTTCAGTGTCGCCCCGAACAGCGCAGGTGTTAATGACGATTACATCTGCCTGCTCCAGACTCTCCACTACCTTAAAGCCCGCCTCCTCTAGTAGCTGCCTCATTACCTCGCTCTCTCCCCTATTAAGCCAACAACCGTAAGTCTCTAGGTATACTCTCATCTCTCTAAGAACTACATGGCCAGAAAAGAAAAAGAATTCTGTGTTAACACCTAGCTAGAGGAGGGCCTCGTCCATGAACTTCTCGCAGCCACAGCCCCTTTCCTTGGGTATCCTAGGTATTAGCTCGTAAAGCAGCTTCTTGGCCTTCTCTAGGTTCTCTTTCATGACTCTTTCGACTTCATGAGCAGTCACAGGCTTCTCGGCCCAGACGTCGTAATCAGTCACCATCGCTATAGTCACGTAGCACATCCTAGCTTCTCGAGCCAGCGTTACCTCGGGAACTAAGGTCATACCTATTATGTGCGCGCCCCAGCTCCTCCACAGCCTCGACTCGGCGCGAGTGGAGAACCTCGGCCCCTCTATGCAGACATAGGTCCCCGTCTCGTGCATTGTTATGCCAAGCGCTTTAGCAGCCTCTATACAGACCTTACGCAGCTCGGGGCAGAAGGGGTCCGCCATAGACACGTGCGCAACCACAGGCCCGTCGTAGAACGTGTAAACCCTATTCTTGGTCATGTCTATGAACTGATCGGGGCACACGAAGTCTCCGGGCTTGTAGTCCTCGCGCAGGCTGCCGACTGCAGAGACCGATATAATGCGAGTCACGCCGAGCTCTTTAAGGGCCCATATGTTAGCCCTGTAGTTAATCATGTGAGGCGGCACCTTGTGCATCTTGCCATGACGAGGCAGAAAGGCCACTCTGCGCCCCTTCATCCACCCTATGGTGATAAAGTCTGACGGAAGGCCGTAGGGAGTGTAGACCTTTATCTCCTTAGCATCTTCTACGAAAGCGGGGTCGTAAAGCCCAGAGCCGCCGATGATGCCTATCTCTGCCTTCTCCTTAGTAGCCATTTAACCACCATTAGCTTTACAGAGAACAGTCCTATATTTTGGCCTCTCCGCTCGGTGGGAGCAGTGAAATCGCTTCAGCGACTAGATCCTCTACGTTTATCTTCTTAAGAGCCGAAATGAAGAACAGTCTTTTTCGGTCGCTTTCGCTCAGCTTTTTCACGAGCTCTCCTGCCTTGTGGAAATCTAGAATGTCGACCTTGTTAGCGACTGGTATGCAGGGAGTGTTAGGGAAGTTTCTCTTGATATCGGCGTAGACGCGTAGCTGGTACTCTAGGGGGTAACCACAGGTCTCAGAAGGGTCGAAGAGAAACACTATGACTCCTCTGAGATGCTTCATTGCCAACACCGCTTGCAGCTCTATGGGGTTCCTGAACTCCATTGGTCTGTCAAGAAGCCCAGGAGTGTCTATAACTTGGATCCTCCTGTCTGGGAGGTCTATGTGGCCCACAATTATAGTCTTTGTAGTGAAGGGGTACTCCCTCACCTCGGGCTTCGCCCTTGAGACCGCTCTGACCAGCGACGACTTGCCTACGTTCGGTGGCCCCGCGACTATTATCGTCTCTAGCTCGGGGTCTACGTTGGGTAGCTTCCTCAGCTCCAGTTGGTACTTCCTCAGACTCGAGAAACACTCGTCCAGCTCCTCTAGCACAGACCTAAGTCTGGCGAAGAACTGTCTCCTAGCCCTTGCAGCCTCTCTTCTATCACTCGCAAGCTTGACCTTACGTTTCTGCTCATAGGCTATTTTGTCTATTATCCTAGCTGCACCATAGATTAAGGCTAAGCACCTCTTATACTCGTCAGCGTCTAGCACAAGACTTGCCAGCTCCCGATGGAAAGGATGCATCTCCTTAAGGAAAGGGCTTCTGAGAGCTAGCTTACGTAAGTAATTCGTCACGTAAGCCCTCGCCGCTTCTATTCTAGACGCCTCTAGCCCCTTAATTCCCGCCAGTCCCCTAGCGGACTTCCTCATCTTGCGAGCTCTACGTATCGCGCTCTCGAAGAGCTGCTCATAGCTAGGCGGGGCTATAACCATTTTCTTGAGCACTTCCTCTATACCGCTCATGGTTGTCTACGCCACGCTTCGTCGCGCAGGCTAACGACTAAGTGACATATTTAAAGGCTGTGCGCTGAAGTGTGTTGGTGCTTAGCTTGACGTGGTACTACTATCCTGGTGCCACGGCTGTAGGTATTAAGGTGAAGAATGGCGTCGTCCTAGCGGCCGACAAGCGTGTCACCTACGGGTTTACGTTAATGAGCAGAGCGGGCAAGAAAGTCTTCAAGATAACAGACAGAATAGGTATGACAAGCGCTGGCTACATAGCCGACATGCAGACAATAGCGAAGAACATAGCTGCAGAGATAAGGCTGTACGAGCTGGAGAGCGGATTCCCCCTGACTGTGTACAGTGCAGCTAAGTTAATGTCTTTAATACTTTACAACAGGCGACTGCTTCCCTACCTTATCGAGACCATAGTCGGAGGAGTAGACGAGGAAGGTCCTCACATTTACATCTTAGACCCCATAGGAGCAGTAATTGAGGACGATTACGCGGCCCTTGGCACAGGCTCTCAAGTAGCTATAGGCATTATAGAAGACTCGTATAGCGAGAAGATGAGCCTAAGCGAGGCTGAGAAGCTAGCAGAGAAAGCTATTCGAGCCGCCTTTAGCCGTGACGCCGTTAGCGGAGATGGTATAGACATACTAATAATAACCAAGGAGGGTTGCCGCGAACGTTTCATCCCAGTGATAAGCTAGATAACATCTCTAGAACTTGGTGGACCGGGGGGGATTCGAACCCCCGACCTCCCGCATGCCAAGCGGGCGCTCTCCCACTGAGCTACCGGCCCTCCTTTCTTGAGGGGTTACAGGGGGCTTTATATACCTGTCTCTCTCTCACGCATAGTTAGTTTCTGCAATTAACGAACACTTGATAGGCAATTGTTTTAAACGTGACCAACGACTTCTATTGAGATATGAGGATATCGGAAGTACGAGTCGGCAGATATCCACCAGCAGTTATTGTAAACGCGCAGGATTCTGCCCTAAAAGTGCTACGAGGGCTGGCGTCCGAGTGGGTGCGCCACGCCGTACTCGTGGACGAGAGAGAGCTCCTCGCGGGCATGGTGTCAGCAAGAGATGTCGTCAGCTTCCTAGGAGGAGGAGCTCATTATAGCATCGTCGAAGAGGAGTACGAGGGCGACCTCTACAAGGCTTTGAGAGAAGTTAGTGCCTCGCGCTTGTCGTATGCTGCGCCCTATGTGTCTTTGAGCGACGATTTCGCCCGTGTAATTGAGGTGATGCTAGAGAAAGGCGTTGGCGCCATAGCGGTGGTCGATGAGTCCGGCAAGCCAGTGGGCGTAGTATCTGAACGGCACATAGTCTCACTATTTGCGGATGTAACGACTAATGTGAGCGTGTCTGAGGTAATGACCGCACCGCTGCTGTCAGCTAGGCCTTCCGACCCTCTAGTAAACGCTATGAGACTCATGATTTCGCGCCACATAAGGCGGGTACCACTGCTAGAGGGTAAAGAGATTGCCGGTATTCTAACCATAAAGGATGTGGTCACGTTTTTCGCGTCGGCAAGTACCCAGGCGAGGCTAGCCAAAGAAGGCGTAGAGAGAGTGTGGAGTACGCCACTCTCAAGGCTGGGATCTAAGACTGTAGTTACGGTGCCGGCACGTGTTGACGTAGGTGATGCGCTCAGAGTCATGCGAGACAAGGGAGTGGGTAGTCTCGTGGTTGTAGACGATGCAGGGAGACCTTTAGGCATATTCACTGAAAGAGATGTTATAACCAAGGTCGTGAAGCTGAAGGGAGTTGAAGTCTTCGTTGACGAGATAGAGAGAGTTATCGTTGCGGCCAGAGTCGTGCACTAACGTACGAGTGTTTTGTTCAGAAGAATGCGCTAAAGACTCCACGTGTTCATCGCTGAATATTTCCTCTGTAAAAGCGTACAGATAGCATTCCACATAATTCCAGAGTCTCCCTGTTCTCCGGTGGTAGTAGTATCCATTTGACGGAGAAGATCTCGCCTTAACTCCTATTAGTGATGCACTAAGAGCTCATTTAGTACTCATGGCAAACCTTCCTTTAGTAAGCGAGGCGGTCTCCTCTTATGGGAGTAAAGCTCTTTGGCATGCCATCGGACGTCATCCAAGGAGGTCTTACGCTCCGAGCTAAACTGCTAGGTCTTCTAAAGTAAGGTAATGTCCTTGAGTTACATTAGCCACTTAAAGACGAAGTAGTGGATCTCGCCAGTATCAGGGTTGACATATGCCGTTATGAGTTTCTTCCTTACGCTATGAGACAGCCTTCCGGCTCTTATTATCTCGACGGGGTCTAATCTTCCGCTGAACGGTAATACATGTACTAAGAATGGAGCGTGGTCTATGCCAGGACCGTACTCATAGACTAAGAATGTGACACCGTACTTCATACCAGACTTGACCACGTAGCCTTTATTCCTCAGGTCCTTGTAGACCATGTAAGCCTCTCTGAAGTTCTCATACTTCTCCTCAAACAGTTTGAGTAGTTCATCTTTCCCTAGCTCGCGTCCCTTCTCGTCTACGACTCTTAGGACTCCCTTCTCTACCAAGTATAACGCGTCAAAGTATGAGAGCTCCAACTCCCTATCGATATCTGGAGTCTTAGGCTTAGGCATCGCATAGAACTTGCCGTAAAAGCCCATCCGGTATAGCTCGCCTCCCTCAACGGGATCTAGCACTACTACCCTATGTCCTACGAGCTTCGCGGTGTATGTCTTAGCAGGCATAGCTATTCGGTCTTTTATTAGCTCCTTAATAAACTGAGGGGAGGGTGCCGGCGGCTCTGACCAAGAAGCCTAAGAGCTTAAAGGTATTCTTGGGAGTACATGGTGTACTCCCATCGTTCGTAGAGCTAAGGCCTGGACATCTGGTGATTTTCGGAAGGACGGGGAGCGGTAAGACGAACACTGCTAAGCTAATAGCCTCGGCTTTAGCCAAGAAGGTGCCTGTGCTGGTACTCGACTGGGCGGGGGAGTACGATATTGGCGGCTTTAAAGTACTGCGACCGGGCGACGACCTGCGCATAAACCCGTTAGAGCACGTCTCCGGAGACTTCTCGGAACACTTGGACTTCTTAGTGGACCTTTTCGGCGATACGTTCGATTTCACAGAGCCTCAAAGGTTTATGTTTAGGATTGCTCTCAAGACGGCTTTCGCTAGGACCGGTGCTCCAACACTACAGGACGTACTTAAGGTCATGGACTCGCTGCCTCCCCGTAGCTACTACGATAACGAGATAAAAATGGCTATTAGGCGGCGGTTAACACAGCTTACAGAGGGCCGCGTAGGGAGAGCTCTCAGTGCTACCCGGCTTGACCTTAGCCAGCTCTTCGAGGAAAAAGTAACGATAGATCTTAGCGTTTTTAGGAGCGTGCATAGCCGCAGACTCTTCGTGCTCCTAATGCTTAAGTTGCTCTATGATTACGCTGTGACTTACAGAGGTCAATGCGACTGCATCGCTCACGCGACGATAATCGAAGAAGCTTGGAACGTAATCCCCTATAGAAGACTCGATGCTAGGCCCTCTATCGGGGAGAGGCTCTTTGCTGAGCTCAGAAAATACGGCGAGTGCATAGTCGCAGTATCTCAAAGCCCCGTGGAGACAGCCTGGAGCGTGACTAAGAACGCTAGGGTGATAATACTTCACCCAGGGCTATCCAAGGACGCTGAGAGCATAGGCTTACTCACTCAGGAAGACGTGAAACTTGAGAACTTAGACGTAGGTGAGGCCTTACTAATACAGGGGGGTAAGAAGCGTAAAGTTAGAGTGAGGCTTTACGGGAAGGGCGGGCTTCTAAGCAGGCTTCAAGCGCTTTGGAGAAGAGCAGGACGCTATGGGAACCCTAGTGGCCTCCGCCAGAATCTTTAAGGAAGCTGGCCTAAAGCCAAGACCTGGACAGGTCGAAGCAGCCGAAGGGGTAGCTAAAGCCCTAGACGAAGGCTTAAGCGTAGTGTTTGTGGCTCCTACAGGCTTCGGAAAGACACTGGCTGTACTAGCGGGGCTAAAGGCTTCCCAGCACCTACCTGCATTGTGGCTCATTAGAAGCTTGGAAATAGGGAGGCGCATCAGCGGCGATGCGCTTCTCTTAGGCCTACGTCCCTTCGTGGCCGCAGGAAGGGCCAGGACCTGTCCACTTGCCGAGAAACTGGGAGAAGCAATCCATGAATGGTGCAAGACTAATAGGGCTAAGTGTAGGTACTACTTAGACTTGCTTCGGCGCGGTATTGATGTAAGTGCAGCTCTGTCTTGGCAGGATCTACTTGGTAGTGGAGTATGTCCATATTACGCTCAGGACCTGGCCGCAAAGGAGGCGGACATAGTAATTCAGAGCTACTACCGTAGGCCCTACCCGGCTAGCGCTGCTGTCGTAGACGAGGCACACAACCTGCTCGCTCCTCGAGTCAGGAGACTGAGCGTGAAAGTCTTTGCGGAGGCTGCAGCTGAGCTCAGGGCTTTGGGACGGATAGATCTAGCAGAAGAAGCCTTGCGGCTGGCTTCCACCAGCAAACATGTCCCATTGGAAAGGCTACCTCTATTGGAGCTAGAAGACGCCGTCAGAGAGGCGCTGGAAAGGCTAAAAGCAGTCAGAGGGTTAATCCGACTGACCCGGGCTGTGAGGACATGCCAGAAGGGTGGTGCAGCTTACAGGGAATCTTGGAGCGATGTGGTTGAGGTTTATGAGCCCCCTTGGCGGCCTCAAACCAGGCCCGTAGTGTACGTGAGCGCGACTATGCCTGAGGGGCTTGAGGGACTTCTCGGCGCCGAGGCTACTATTAGAGTGCCTCCTCAGAGAAGGCTTGGAGCCTACGTGACCTCTTGGCTTACAACGCGCTTTGGCGAGGAAACCTGGCGTGGCTACGCTAAGTTGCTAACGGTACTGAAGTTCAGGTTTAGGAAAGTCTTAGCATTCGCTACCGAGAGAGTGGCTATTCATCTTCTAAGCAGTGTTGACCTCTATGAGCCAGAGCTGGATAGACCCCCTAGAGACTGGAAAGGAGTGCTTCTCCTGCATATTCGCGGTCGTTTTGCTGAAGGTGTAGACCTACCAGCAGACTGCGTGATTGTATTAGGGTGTCCGTTCCTGCCTCCAGAAGTCACACGAAGACTACGCAGATTCTACGAGCGCGCAGGCTGTAGCGATGCGGCCTTCTGGGCCCCAATGGTCATAGTGACACTGCAAGCGGTCGGTCGAGCCACTAGGAGCCCGGAACACGAGCCAGTAATTGTGCTAGCCGATGAACGCTTCCAGAGATACGCAGACAAGTTTCACCCTCACTTAGAGCTTATAGAGATAAGCTCACCTAATCACATTAAAGGCAGGCGCCACGCCTAAAAGTCCCCATATAATATATGCTAGTGATGGCGCGAAGGGAGCGTAGGCTTAGAATCAGACGACGCGCGGAGGTTCCTACAGGTCAGGCCAGAATGAACCCTGCAGCAATGAAGTACTTAGGCATAGAGGATAAAGTGGAGATAGTGATTGCTGGCAAAAGGAGGTATGTGTTCAAAGTACTACCATTAGACACTGTACCCGAAAATGAAGTGTGGTGTAATGAGGACGACTTAAGGACTTACGGTATAGCGGACAACACAGTAGCAACGGTAAGAGCACCCCTCTCTACGGCTTAAGAACGAAGCAGGCTTATTTAGGACCGTCCATTAAGGGGCGGGGGAAGTTCGTGAGTCTGACGCGCGAGCAGGTTGAAGCCAGGGAAGGCGCCATAGCCGACGCCAAGATAGTTGCCTACCTAGACGACGAAGTGCGAAAGGCCCTCCAGATGCTTAATATGATAAGAGAAGTAGTGAGTGCCCTCGACGGCTTAAGCCCCAGCAGGTTCAAGGACGTGTTAGTAGCTTCACGGACGTTAAAAGAGGAAGTCGACAAAGTACACCGAGACTTGCTGAGTTACATATCTAAAGTGTCGCCAGTCCTGTATCATAGGGAGGACTGGCTCAGGGCTACATATAAGGTGAGAAACTCGATTGATAGGCTAAGCGGCATTCTGTATAGGCTTGAGTTCCTAGTCTCGCGTGGATGGTTAGTCTCCCCAGACGTAAAAACCAGCATTTCAGAGCTCTGCGAGGCCGTGGCCGAGGTAGCCGAGGGCTTCAGGAAGCTACTTAACCTGATACCTACTAAGCCCAGTGAAGCGCTGGCACAGTGCTCAAAGCTGCTACACTACGAGTCGCTGGCAGACTCACGTTTTAGAAGTGCGACGTTCACAATACTCTCCTCAAACCTCTCGCCCAACACTGTCATACTACTGCTTAACATAGCTGAGATGCTCGAGGACGTCTCAGACATTCTATGCTCGGCCTCAGAAGACCTCTACATAATGCTCCTCAATATGGCTTAGCCGAAGAAGTCCGTTAACGTCAGCTGTTTTTTCTCCGCGAGAAACTGCGACTCTCTCACACCGAAGTAGCCGAGTATCCTCATGGCTGCAGGTATTACCTGCTTATGCACGTAGTAGTCTATGTCTACCTCCTCATGGCTGTTGACGAGTATGTACGGTTTAGCCCTCTCAGCGACTTTGCCGCCTCCCTTACACACTATGTAGCCCACCTTATCACCTTTTGACACCTCGTAGCCCATCTTGACTAGCAACTTAGCTGCAGCTACGTGAGGAGCCTCGACTTCGTAATCGTCAAGGTGCTTAGACACAGTCTTCCATATTATCAGCTTGTGAAGGGGGATCTTACCCTCCTTCAGGTCTTTAATCACTCCTCTCACGTAGTCGACGGCTTTCTCGGGGCTTTCCTCCCTCAGCATTATCTCTATGACCCTCTCCTGCACCTCCTTGGCCAGCTCAGACCAGTCCCCCCTGACTGCCTCGAGTCCTACTACGTCTATCCTACCGTCCTCTAGAAGGCCACAGTACCTCTTCTTGGCCTCGGTGAAGAACACTTTCACGTAGACTTTGTCTATCTTTATCTCTAGGCCTAGCTCGCTGCTCACCCAGTCAATGAGCTTAGAGATTTTCTCCGGGTCGTGGTTGACGAATATGCTATCTGTGTCGCCGTATATCACCCTAAGCCCTATTTTGCGCGCATAGTCTATCGTCGACTTAATGATCTTCCTGCCCCACGCAGTAGTGGCCTCGGCCACCTCGCGCTTGTACCACCTAGCGCCCACCCACCCACAGTACCCGTACGTCGCGTTGGCAATGACTTTTAGGGCCTTCTGCCTCTCGTCGAGCACTCTATACTCGGGGCTACGCGGGTCTAAGCCCTTCATCTTCTCTCTGATCTCCTTCCTAGCCTTCAATAACCTCTCAAGGACCCTCCTGTAGAAGCCCGGTGGGTGTTTCCTGAACCTGTGCCCAACTTCGGGAGCCACGTAGACCTCGCTCTCGACCACCTTCTCCCCCGGCGGTACGTAAGTGTCCGGTGAGATGTTCTTGGAGATCATTATGTTTGGGTACATAGCGCTAAAGTCGAGAACTGCTACATTTCTGTGTATGCCCGGCTTAGGCTTCAAGACTATAGCTCCCCTGTACTTTTCATAGGGCCTCTCAACCTTGTTCGGTACAAGCTCTCCGAACTTGTAGGCCTGCCTCATTAGGTGCCACTCGACCCTATTACCGACAGAAGCCGCAGCTACTTGGTCGAGAGTAAGGCCTACAATGCTGGATAGCTGTATGCCGAAGGGGAGCAGTTTTTCTGCGAGCCCATACGTTGACTCAGCGTCATCCTTAGCGTATTCTAGCAGCTTCGGCCTTAGCGAGGGGTCGTCCCAGTACTTGTAGATGAAAGCTCCCTCAATAAGCACTCGCTCGCTCTTCTTCTTGACACCTAAGTAGTCTGCAACGTTCTCGAGCGTCTTAACTTTCACCTCGTGTATCTCCTCGGCGAAATCGTAGAGATCGACATTAGCCCTACCCACTATGGAGAAGTGACCGTACACGCTCTGCGCAGGAGACCCGCCAGCCCGAGATACGTCCACCCTAATGCCATTCCTCCTAGCGCGTTCCAGTATGTAGGGCCAATCGAACCTGTTCGAGTTGTAACCAACTATGACATCAGGGTCGTAGCTCTTAATGTCCTCGACGAACTGCCTGATAACCTCTCTGTCATCCTTGTCTTTCGCGACAAACAGCTTAGTCTCGCCCCCTCTCCTAACCCCGATGACTATTATTGGGTCTCTCTCGGGCTTGGGCTCGCCTAGCGGGTTATAGCACTCTATGTCAAATGCGTACACGCGTAACTCAGGTGGGTTATCGGCTGTGAGGAAACGCGGAGGGTGCTTGGCCAAGTACACCGCATCGACTCTCCAGCCGTGTTTGTTGGGAAGCTCTTCCACCTCCACCTCGTGCCACGCGCAGGGGTACACGTCATTGTCAATCATGTACCTCATGTAGAAGCGTATATCCGCCTCCAGGACCTCCCTAACCCCCGGTAGCCGTGCAGCCGCCTCCCTAAAGTCTGGTATAGACTTCGGGATCTGACACGTGACCTTCACGGCCTTCACGGGCCTCCCAAAGTACTTGCGGTTAACGATCTCCACACTCAATAGCCCGTACTTTTTACCTATCCTCTTGAGCCTCTCTGCGACCTCCTCTTCACGGCCTGGCTCAGGGAGGACGTAGAAATAGGGCCTAAAGCTCCTGTCTAGCACTACGACTCTCCTACCCTCGCTATCGATACCCCACATCCTGACCTCAGGTACTCCTCCGACAACCTCGTAGTTCACGTCCAGTATCCAGAACACTAGCCTCACGACTAAGCCCCACATTAACGCGCGAACAGCAGGATAAAAAGTTAGGCGTGACGAGGCCGAGCCTTTACTTCGATTCTCCCTCCCCAGTCACTATGAGAACTCTAAGTGGGAAGAATAAATATAATAGGCCTTGCAGGAGAAGAATGCGGCATGCAAACGGAACTACACGTAGAGGGGCTCGACCTTCTAAGGAAAGCTATCGTAATCGGAGTCGTAGGGAGCATAGTATCCGCAATAGGTGGTGCCCTAGCGTTCGTCGGGGCCCCAGGACACAGAGTACTTAGCCTCCTCTCGCTATTAATCAGCCTAGCCGCGTGGTACTTCCAGTTTAACGGGTGGCATAGACTCTGCCAGACCGGAGTAGAGGGCTTCTTCTGCACCGCTTACACGGCCGTAAAGTGGGGTATGCTCGCCTCACTTATACTACTAATCCTAGGCAGTCTAGTCATGCTGACCGCCCCTATCCCAACCATGAGACCTGGGATGCCCCCGCCCCGTTCCGTCGCAGCAGCCTTCGGCGCTCTAATGGTAGGAGGAGCGCTCTCAGCACTCGGAGGCCTTATAGCCCTAGTAGTGGCAATAATACTTCTAATCGCGTACTTTAAGCTCGCCAGCGTATACCAAGCGCCAAACGTGAAATGGGGCGTCATACTAATGGTCGTGGGCATATTCCTCGCAGCCATACTAATAGGCGCCATACTAATGCTCGTAGGACTAGTCTTGCTCTACATAGGCCTTGGAGACGCGATAGAAAACGCGAAGAGAGGAGAGATTTCCAGACCTGCCTAAACGGTTTAGAAACCTACCTCTTTTTCCTTGTCAATTAGCAACGTAGCGCTGAGAAGCGCTCGCTTAGCATACGTTCAGCTTTCAAGAGAAGCTAAACATATGCTAAGCGAGACCTAGCCACTACGCTCTACAGCCTC
>CAZPLI010000021.1:0-10125 GCA_964587325.1 uncultured Thermofilaceae archaeon
GAGAACATAGCTGGGGAGCCCAACGCGCCTGACATTCAGTGGGCGGCACTCTACTTGGAGTATGTCGAGTACTTAGCCGCGTTCAGGGAGCTAGTAACGAGCTTCGGTGACAGAGTAGTAGCCGTGGCGAAGAGGTCGCATAGTAGAGAGCTCTTCCATAAGATGGTCCCAGACTCCGTGGTCGTTGAAAAGGCCACGCGAGGTTTAGGCTTCGTGTTCAAGGTAATGCCACGAGCGCTCAAGGACTCAAAGTGGCGCCTTCCCGTCTACAGTGATGAGCTCGCAGCACTCTCTTTCACAATAGGTTACGTGAGGCTGGACGCTAGAGGCCCCGTTCTAAAGGTAGAGCTAGTAGGTGAGGCTTCTGAGGTCGAATTGCGTAGGGTACTAGAGATCTTAAGGGAGCACTCAGTCGAAGGCTACCCGTACCCGCTAGCGCGTGCTCATATGGACGTCGAAATAACCTCCGCCGATATGGAGACCCTTGTCAGGTCCCTAAGCCTGTACTGGGCTAAGACAGGACGAGAACAGTTGGCTAAGCGGCGGGGCGCCGCGATCTTCTAAAGTACCCTATTTGAGGCGTCAGCAAGCTTTACTAAGGCAGACATACCATTCATACCGATGAGCGGGGTTTTCGACAAGCCTGTTAGAGAGATTATGACAAGTCCCGTTGTAACAGTGATGTTCTCTGACCCCGTGATAGCCGCAGTAGACAAGATGATTAGCCACGACATTGGCGCAGTAGTAGTAATCTCAGCGGGCAAGCCTGTAGGGATAATCACCGAGAGAGACATTCTCAAGAGAGTGATACTTGAAGAGAGAGACCCGAGGTCTACGTTCTGTCAGGATATAATGTCCAAGCCGCTAATAACCGTCAGACCTGACACCCCACTGAGCGAGGCATTGGCCATAATGAGGCGCAATGGAATTCGCAGGCTCCCCGTAGTGGAGAAGGGAGAATTAGTTGGCATAGTCACCGAGAAAGACATCATAAGAAAGATACTCTAAGTAAGAGCATCAACAGACCTCAAGATCTTATTTAGCCAGATTACTTTAGCGACCTCCTCTAGAGCCTCTATTCTAGCCTCGGCATGGAGAGGATCTTTTCCGCACGCAATAACTCCGTGTTTTGCCATTATCACAGCATTGGCTCCTGACTTGAACTCGCGCCCGATAGCCTCTGCAAGCTCTGGACTACCAGGCTCTAAGGCGGGAACAAGGGATAGCTTGCCAACGCCTAGTCTGACCTCAGGGTACTCACATTCCAGCAGATCTCTCGCTACGGCTAGTGTGTAGGGACTATGGGCGTGGACAACTGCGACCGCGTCCTGTCTCGCGACGTAAACTTCTCTATGAGCTCGCCACTCTATGCTCGGCTTGCCTTCGCCGCTTAACACCTCACCTGTGAACGATACTACGAGTAGATCTGCGGGCTTTACGACTGCCTTGTGCATGCCCGAGGGCGTTATTATCATAGCGTCTCTGCCTGGTAGTCGTGCACTTACGTTCCCGCTTAGGCCCGAGATTAGGCCGCGACTATACAGCATCCTTAACGCCTTGACTATCATGATCCTTAGGAGCATCTCGTCAACTGAGCTACCCATGGAAGCACACCTATTCTACTCTCTCTACCTTAGCCCCCTTCTCCGACAGCATTTTCTCCAAGACGGCAGCTACCCTTTCCGCCTCCCTCTCTGCTTCATCGGGAGTCGCAGCGGACGCCGTCACATGGAGCACTAGGACCGGTCCTTCGAGCTCGGACCCTTTAGGGTGGCTCTTTATGTAAGCTGTACGGCTCGTCTTCATTGCACGTTCTATTAAGGGTGCCGCCTCGGACTCGGGAAGCCCGACGGCCTTAACCACCCTCTCTGCAAAGTAAACAGGGGGGCCTATCTCTCTAAGCTTAGGCTCGACATATTGCTCAAACATTGCCTGCATCTCGGCAGGAACTCCAGGAAGTAGAAAGATCAGGGCATCCTTCACCTCGATCTCTATGCCTGGCGCAGTGCCAACGGGGTTAGGAATAGGCTTACTTCCTCGCGGAAGCATAGCCATCTTTAATCTAGCCTCTGTTAGCCCCATTCCTCGGCTCTCGTACTTCTCCCTGACCATTCTTAGGGCTTCCTCGTTTAGCTCGAGATCTACACCTAAAGCTCGTGCCAGCCCCTCAGCTGTCTTATCGTCAAACGTCGGACCTAAGCCTCCCGTAGAGATGACCACGCGGGCGCCTCGATTGAGCGCAGTCCTGAAAGCCCACGCAATATCGTCCAGGTCGTCGGGCACTATGAGTCCTCCCCGCACGCGGTAGCCTAACAGCGTAAGCCGCCTACCTAGCCAGGTAAAGTTTGTGTTGACAACTCGTCCTATCAGTAACTCGTTACCGACAGACACCAGCCAGGCATCGTAGCCTGGAGCTAGGCCCGTGGCACATCACCAACACACATACCTGAAGCAGTAGTTAATATCTCGCGTCAAGTTTAAGGGGGTCTCTCCCCCAGTCAATCACTAGATGATGAGTGAACTCCCCGTGCGACTCCCAGGGATGAGCGAGTTTCTGGTCGCTGATCATTCTTATGAAAATTCTTCCTCACATTCCTATTATTATCACTTCAATTAACCACTAAATAAGGCCGAGGAGGTAAGCTCACTAGGGTAAGACAGCCATGGAGCCTGGAACCACTGACTAACGCGATGTTAGCGTCTCGCGACCTAAAGGGGTTAATAGCTCTTGCTGTTGGAAATAGACCGCTACAATAAAACCTTATGAACGAGGCTCGCGTGATACTCGCTTGAACCCCCGGGGCACAGGTAGAGCGGCATGTCACTGACTAGCGTGTGGACCCAGGAGTCAAAGATATTCAAGGACGAGACAAAGCTGTACCCCGAGTACGTACCCGAGACTCTACCACATAGGTCAGAGCACTTGCTTGAGCTAGGTAGGGCGTTTAAGTCGTTCGTGACTAAGCCAGGTTCTGTACCTACTCGTGTAGTGTTAGTCGGACCGTCGGGAACAGGCAAGACAGTAACTGCCATGAAGTTCGGCAAGGCGCTCGAGGGGATGGTGAGAGCAGGTAGGCTCCCCGTAAGGATTCACTTTGTGATCGTGAATTGTTACATATACAAGACCGCGTTCGCCATCTACAAGGAGCTTGCAAGGTCGTTGGGCATAACCGTGCCACGGAGAGGATTCTCTAAGAGTGAAGTCCTGAGGTTGCTGGCAGACTATTTAGTTAAGAACGACGAGTACGTAATACTCACCATTGACGAGGCCGATTTCTTAGTGTCGAGTTCGGGGGCTGAAGCCCTATACGTGCTGTCGAGACTCTCGGAGGCTCACATGCTGGATAAGGCTAGAATAGCCATGATCATAATATTCCGCAATCCTCTGTCTACTCTCAATTTAAGCGATCCTATTCGGAGCACGCTCGCCCACTACACAATAAAGTTTGATCCTTACACGAAGCGCGAGATTGAGGATATTATATGGGCTAGAGTAGAGGAAGGCGCGATATATGACAGCGCAATAAGCGACGAAGTCGTTGACACTATAGGTACGCTGGTGGGCTACGACACAGGAGGCACGGGCGACGCTAGGCTGGCCCTTGAAGTGCTTCTAAACGCGGGCAGAATAGCAGAGTCGAAGAATAAGTCCTGCATAGAAGTTGAAGATGTTAGAGTGGCCTTTACTATGGTCATGCCGTTCCCGAGAAACCTTCTCGAGTATCTAAGTCTCCACGAGGCCCTCCTACTATACGCGCTAACGCTACTACTGGGAGAGAGAAAGTACGTGAACTGGGTTACGACAGGAGTGCTGGAAGAGACCTATAGGGCACTATGTGAGGACTTCGGCATTGAACCTAAGAGCCACACTACTATATGGGAGTATATACAGAGGCTTCGTAACAGAGATATCATTAAGACCCAAGTATCGACCCGGGGGCGCGGCAGAACAACTCAGATAAGCATGCCCCGAGTACCTCTAGGCCAGTTAAAACAAGAGCTAGAAAGGATAATTGAGCAGAAACTTAAGCGCGCGCGTAGGAGACTCTCTTCCTCTTAAGGCTTGGGAACGCCTCCTTGAACAGAGTCTCACTAATCCTCATGCTTTTAAGTAATCTTGCTCCGAGCTTCGGGTTGACCTCGTATATCAGTTTTATATATGGTATTACTTCTAGCAGGGCCCTTCTCCGAGAAATATGCGCGGCCTTGCCTACGAGCATGGCTACGCGCTTTAACGCATCCCTCCTATTCTTAGTAGCAGCCATGAGCTTGATTCTTTGTGGGAAGGAGTACTTCACGAACTTGAAAGGCGGCTTCTCTCGTGCGCTCGCAACGCCGACAGTCATAAGCTCTAACGCGTATGGTAGTAGGGCCCACTTCTGCCTCCTCTTTATCCGCCCTAGAAACACGTCAGCCCTTGAGAGAGCATCGTAAGCGTCTGCTATTGCGACAAGGCTTGGCGAGTACTGGGATGGTATGTTCTCGTTAAGCCACTGCATGAGCATCTCGTAGTCGAGCGACGGGTACGCGAGGACAACTTTTGCTTGAAGCGGGTTTCTGGCAGTTAGTATTCTCCTGACTATGGTGAACATGTCTGCCTGCTCAGCCCTATAACCCAGTATTTCTAAGTCCTTGAGAGTCACTTTCTTCCTGCCTTCGGCTATGGACTGTAGGTCGTTAATCGCCGCCCTGAGATCGCCCTTGGCGCGGTCGGCTATTGCGCTCAGGACTTCCCTGCTACACTCGATGCCCTCTAGCCTGCAGATATTTGCGAGTACTCTCATTATGTCGCGTTTACCGAGTTTCTTGAACTCTATCATCTCACATAAGTCACGTAGGCTACGTAGCCTAGGATCCCAGGGGTTGTTGGCTGTTAGGACCACGGGGTGCTTTGACACCTTGATTAGCTCAATTACTGTCTCGAGACCACCTCTGTCCTCTCTGGGGCTTATACCGTCAATTTCGTCCAAGAGTATTATCCTGCCCCTACCGAACAGGCTATGCTCAGTAGCTGCTCTGAATACCTTGGCCTTTAAGGCCTCTGATGTTCTAACATCGCTAGCGTTTGCTTCGATGAGTTCAAGCCCGTACTCTCTCGCAGCGGCATGGACTATGCTGGTCTTGCCGCAACCTGGAGGGCCGTAAAGAAGGGCCGCTTTCTTGGTAGGTTTACCGCGTACCCACGAGTTAAGCCATGCAATGAACTTGCGCTTAGCCTCGGGGTTTCCTGCCACGTCCTCTATTCTCTTAGGCCTGTACTTCTCGACCCAAGGCATTCGCCTAGCGCTCATAGCTACGCCGCCTTTCTTCTACTCCCTATGAGAGCGAGTTTAGCTAGAAGAGCGTTGAGCTGGATCTCGTCGTCGGCACCTTCAACTAGCCTGAAGTTAACCTCGCCCATCAGGTCTATGATTTCAGCCTTAGTCCATTCGTCTAGGTCGAGACCCGACCTCGGTGATAGTATCTCTCTGTGCATGAGCTTGAGGACGTCCACTCCCGAGAGGCCATATGAGAGCATGAACTCTCTCAGTTTCTCTCTAGCCTTTAGGAACTCTCCATTCAGCGCCAGCTTAAGTAGCTCTCTCACCTCGACTGGCGAGACTTTGCCTAGTACCTTGTACACTGTCTCCTCTGTGACGCGTTCGTCAAGAGCTGCCGCTGCTTGTAGGATGTTTATGGCCTTTCTCAGGTCGCCCTCGCTTTCCTCCCATATTGCCTCCAGAGCCGCGTCGTCGATCTGCACACCCTCTTGCTCCGCTATGTACTTGAGTCTGGCTATCGCTGCCTCGCGAGGCAGCGGCTGGAACCTAAATACTGCACACCTAGACTGTATCGGCTCGATGATCTTGGAGGCATAGTTCGCTATGAGGATAAAGCGAGCAGTCCTAGAGAACATCTCCATAGTCCTGCGGAGAGCTTGCTGAGCGTCGCTGGTCATGTTGTCTGCCTCGTCAAGGATTATCAGCTTGAACGGTACCTCGCCTAGGGGCACTGTCCTCGCGTACTCCTTGATCCTGGTCCTGATTACGTCGATGCCTCTCTCGTCGGAGGCGTTCAGCTCAAGTGTGTTATCGCGCCATCTCTCACCATAAAGCTCGTAGGCTAGGCACAGAGCAGCTGTAGTCTTACCAGTCCCCGGAGGACCGACGAAGAGGAGGTGAGGAACGTTCTTGTCCCTGACGAACTCCTTGAGCCTGCGCACTATCTCCTCCTGGTCAACCATCTCGTCGAGTGTACGAGGCCTATACTTCTCAACCCATAACTCAATCTCAGCCATGATACTCACCGCTATCAAGGTAGGGGGAGCGAGCGTAAAAGAGGCTATCGTTGGCTTTAATTACTACCTGGCAGCGAAGGCTATACGCTCTATCTCTTCCTTCTTCCTTAATGCGTAGCTGGAGGGGTCACCGTAGGCTGCAGCTATAATCTCGTCGGCCAAGCACTCCTCTATAGTCTTCGGGTTATTGAATGAGCAGAGTCTAGCTCCCTCAGCTATGAACCTTAGTGCTAAGTCTACGCGCCTCTGGGGCGACACGTCGACTGACACGTGGTAGAGGATGCCGCCATAGGCAATCCTAGTAGTCTCCTCTCGAGGAGACGCATTCTCTATTGCCCACACTAAGACTTGTATTGGATTCTTCCCGGTCTTGAGCTCGATTATCTCGAAAGCCCTCTTAACTATGTTCATTGCTAGCATCTTCTTGCCCGCGTTCCTGCCTGGCCTCATCATCTGGTTTACGAGGCGCTCCACTATGGGCACCTTAGCTTTACCGAACCTCCTTTTAGCGTGCCTTCCCTCCGTGTGCGGAACGAGCACAGGCCTTAGACATATGTAAGCCTTCAGGCTAGGGTCCCTCACCTCGACGTCCTCCAGCGACCATCTCCCGAATAGTTTTATCTCCTTCCCGTCGAGGGTCTTAAGGGGCAGCTCCTCGCTCATTCAGTGCACCTAGCGTGCGGTAAGACGCCCTCCTTTAAAAACTTCGCTAAGCTTGCACGAATAGAAATAAGGAAAGAATGTTAAAAATCAGGAACCGTTAGCCCTTAACTACGGCTATTGGCCTTAGCCTGACTACGCGGCGCGCTATGCCGACAGCGTCGGCCACCATCGCAACTCTGTCCACGTCCTTATAGGCTCCGGGAGCCTCTTCAGCAACTACTCTCATGCTGGCCGCTCTTATGAGAATGCCCTGTCTCTCGAGCGCGGCCTTAACGGTGCTACCCCTATATTCCCTGATTGCAGCGGCTCTGCTCATCATTCTGCCTGCGCCGTGAGGTGCAGATCCGAAGGTTATCTCCATGGCCTTCTTTGTGCCCACTAGTATGTAGCTGGCGGTTCCCATTGAGCCCGGTATGAGGACCGGCTGGCCTATCGACCTATACTTGGCTGGGATGGCCGAGTGGCCTGGCGGAAAGGCCCTAGTGGCTCCCTTTCTGTGAACGAACACTCTGACTTTCTTGCCGTTGACGAAGTGGTCTTCTAGCTTAGCTATGTTGTGAGCCACGTCGTAGACTATATGCATGTCGAGGTCCTCAGCCGAGGTCTTGAACACCTTCTCGAAAGCAACCCTGACCCAGTGGGTTATTAGCTGCCTGTTCGTCCACGCGAAGTTCGCAGCAGCCTTCATTGCGGAGAAGTAGTCCTCAGCTTCCTTGCTGTTAGCAGGCACGCATACGAGCTCTCTGTCGGGTAGCTTTATCCCGTACTTGCGCACAGCTACCTCCATCTTCCTGAGGTAGTCGCTACACACCTGGTGACCTAAGCCTCTGCTTCCGGTGTGTATCATGACCGTTATTTGTCCCTCGTGCTCTATGCCAAGCACTTTAGCTACGCTCGGGTCGTAGATCTTCTCGACGTACTGCACTTCTAGGAAGTGGTTGCCGCTGCCAAGCGTGCCGAGCTGGTCGCGGCCTCTGTTCTTGGCTCGCTGAGAGATCTTACTAGCATCGGCTCCCTCCATTCCTCCGTGCTCCTCTATGAAGTCGGGGTCCTCGCTCCAGCCGTATCCTCGCTCAACGGCCCATCTAACACCTTCCTCTAGGACCCTGTTGAGCTCGGCGTCTGAAAGCCTCAGCCCGCTGCGCGAGCCCAGTCCCGAGGGTATAAGCCTAAACAAGGTATCAGCAAGTAGGGAGAGCTTGGGCTTTACGTCGTCAAGCGAGAGGTTAGTCCTGATTATCCTGACTCCGCAGTTGATGTCGTATCCCACGCCGCCAGGACTTATGACTCCCTCTTCGGCGTCGAATGCTGCTACGCCGCCTATTGGGAAGCCGTAACCTTGGTGGCCGTCGGGCAGGACTATCGAGTACTTGTAGATCCCGGGTAAGTGGGCAACGTTGGCGGCCTGCTCTAATGTGAGATCACTTTGCATCTTCTGAAGAAGCACACTGTCGGCAAAGATTCTAGCAGGGACACGCATGCCAGGCCTGTAAGTCTTGGGGATTTCCCAGACGTACCTATCTATCTCCTTAAGGGGTACCCTCATGCCTATCCCCTGCTCAAAGGGGCAGCTGCACTAAATATATAAGTTATTATGATTCAATCATAAATATCGATGAGGGTGGTCGCTAGGAGACGTGTAACCCCGGACGAGCTTGAGAGGGAGCTTAAGGAGAGGAGTGGCAAGATACCGCTCTCTGACCTCGAAATGGCCATTATGGAGTACGAGGAGGACGGAGAGACTACGCTCACTATCGAGGAGGAAGTTAGCCCTGCGGTGGTCAGGAAGCTACTTTCTCCGAGAACTCTTGAGCTTATTGAGTATCTTGAGCGGGGAGTCTCAACGTCGATAAGCGAAATAGCACGCGTACTTGGTAGGTCTGTCCCCAACGTCTATAACGACATAAAATTCCTAGAAAGACAGGGCTTCGTGTACCTTAGGAAGTGGGGTAGGCTTGCAATACCAACGCTCTTACTGGAGGAAATAAGGATAGAACTCGGCTAGATGTCAAGAACGAACTTTAGTGTGTAGCCTTTCTCGTCCTTTAGTATCTCCATCAGGTGGTAGGTTGCAGCCTTGACTAGAGTTCTAGACTCATGCTTTTCTGGGTTAAAAGGCTCGCCGCCAACCCTTGCCTTAAGTACGTATTTGCCGTCCTCCTTAGTGATTTTCTCGACTTGGACTTCCGAGAACAGTAGTCCCTCTGAGTCGAAGTAGAATAGTAGCTCCTCCAGCCAGTTGTAAAGTAGTGACTCGAGGTCGAAGCCCTCTACTTCTATTTCACGCCACGTCTTCACCTCTACCGAGTTAGGATCGGTCATTACTTCAAGCAGAGCCTTCGCAGCGTTGGCGAAGGCTTCCTCTAAGGTCTTACCATAGGCCGCGACGTAGACGTCGGCCGTGTGAGGTAGAAACTCGTACCCTTTGCTCATGAACCTCGCACCACTAGTCTCCAGAGCCGAGGGTAATATACACACTTCGCATAGAAATGGCGCCGGGGCCGGGATTCGAACCCGGGCGCCCCCTAATGGGGCATCGGCTGTCAGGGACCCGCGCTCCAGGCCGACCCCTGTAGACGGCCCCTACGGGCCTTAGTCCACTCGGGCACCCCGGCTCCGTCTAGGCTAGATCGGGACAAGCTTTTATTCTTTCCCGAGTACACTTGCTCTCAACAGAGAAAAGCCGTTACTTTATCTGTATTTCGACTCTCACTGTCTTAGGCACGCGGATTCTCATCAGCTGTCTAAGCGCTTTCTCATTTACGTCAATGTCTATCAGCCGTTTATGGATCCTGAGCTCCCAGTGGTCAAACGTGTGCGTACCCTGACCTGAAGGTGCCTTCCTCACAGTGACCACATGACGCTCAGTGGGTAAGGGTACTGGCCCCCGCATCTTAACGCCTGTACGCTTGACTACCTCTTTTATTTCCTCACAGACCTGTATTAGGTCTTTGACATCGGTGCTCGCCAACTTTATGCGAACTACGCGAGGCATGGCCAGCTACCCTTATAGTAAGAAAAAGAAAGCTTATTTGATTTCCCTAGGCTTAACGTCAATCACTACGCCTGCGGCTATCGTTCTACCAGAGTCTCGTACGGCGAAGCGGCCTAGCTGCGGGATCTCGGAGTACTTCTCGATGACTACGGGCTTTAGCGGCTTGAACCTTACTATCGCGGCGTCGCCC
>CAZPLI010000021.1:10135-17253 GCA_964587325.1 uncultured Thermofilaceae archaeon
GGTCGCGCTTCTTCTCGATGACCTCGAACCTCACCGGCGAAGTGGCGGTGTGGACGTGTAGTACGGGCGTGTAGCCGGCGGCGATCGAGGTCGGGTGGAACAGTACGAAGATCCTGCCTACGAACTCCTCGGCCACAGTGGGCGGGTTAGTCGGGTGTCCGGCGACATCGCCGCGCCTTAGCTGGTCCCTGCTGACACCCTTGACGTTGAAGCCTATGTTGTCGCCGGGTAGGGCCTGCTCAATCCTGACGTGGTGGGTCTCAATGGACTTGACCTCGCCCTTAACGTTGGGAGGCATGAAGACTACTGTGTCGCCGACCTTCAGCACGCCGGTCTCGACTCTGCCTACAGGCACAGTGCCAACGCCTCTGATGGAGTAGACGTCCTGGATGGGTATCCTGAGCGGCTTGTCGACGGGCTTGGGCGGCTCCTTAAAGGTGTCAAAGGCCTCGTAGAGAGTCGGGCCGTCGTACCACGGGGTCTTGTCACTCTTCTTGACTACGTTGTCACCGTACCAAGCAGAAGTCGGGACGAAGGGTATCTCCTCCACCTTGTAGCCTACCATCTTGAGCAGCCTGCTGACGCCAGCCTTGACTTCCTCGTACCTCTCCTTGCTGTAAGGCGGCTCGGTGGCGTCCATCTTGTTGATTGCCACTATGAGCTGGTCAATGCCCATCGTCTTGGCTAGGAATATGTGCTCGGTAGTCTGGCCGGCAGGGCTGATGCCAGCCTCGTATTCACCGGTCTTAGCAGAGACTACGAGCAGTGCGCAGTCCGCCTGGCTGGCACCAGTAATCATGTTCTTAACGAAGTCTCTATGGCCAGGAGCGTCAATCAGCGTGAAGAAGTACTTCTTGGTCTCGAACTTGTAGAAGCCTAGGTCGATGGTTAGGCCTCTCTCCCTCTCCTCCTTGAGCTTGTCAAGAACCCAAGCGTACTTCCAGGTCTCTCTGCCGATCTTTTTGGCCTCCTCCTCATACTCCCTGATAGTGCGCTCGTCGACGGCGCCTATCTCGTAGAGCAGCCTACCCATGAGAGTGCTCTTACCATGGTCTACGTGGCCGATCACTATTAGGTTTAAGTGTGGCTTCTTGGAACTAGACACTTTCACTCACCCCGGTTTCTCCCCTACTGCGCGGTGAAGTGAGACTGAGCGGAATATATAAGCATACCGCCCACTGACTTTGTTCACCTTGCTCTAAGTAGAACCATTCTATAACTATGTTAGGGGAATAATTCTGGGTTTAGTCTCCTAAACTCGTCTATGAATGCCTTTACTACGCTCTTTACCCCCTTTATATCGAGTTTTCCCGTGTTCACGATCAGGTCGGCAACAGATAGATCCCGAATGTCTACCCCGTAGTACTTGTTCGCTCTCCTCCAGTTACTCTCCTCACGCCACTTAATCTTCTCTAGCGCGTCCTCATAGCTTAACCCATCTCTTGAAGCCACTCTGCGTGCCCGCTCCTCTAGAGGAGCTACAAAGACTATCTTTAAGTGAGCTAGGTCGCCGAGCACCCAGACAGGTAGGTGTCCATCTATAACTACCCCGCCCTTTTTAGCTTCCTCCATGGCCCTCCTGTCTATTTCGAGGTCTATGCTCGGGTCCTGCTCTGCTATCCTGTGAAACTCCTCGAAACTAACGCCTCGCTCCTTAGCCAACTGCCTGAATAACATGCCGTTGGAGATATAGCGTAACCCGTACTCCTTGGCGATGAACTTGGCGTATGTCGTCTTACCCGATCCTGGTAGCCCGCTCACCGCTATGACCACTAGCCGTCTCATGGGTTACTCACTGCCCGAGAACATAGACCTCACAGCGGCTTTTATGCCCTCCTTAAGGCATCGATGGCACAAATAGCCCCCGTAGGCCCTGTTTGGAGGTCTGTGCCCTTTACGCTCCTCCTTGGCCGTCATCTTGGGGAAACCGTGGAGCGGTCTCTTGCATATCGCACACTTGGGAACGTCGTGCTTCTTGGGTAGTATGTGAACAACTAGCCTGCCGCCGGGAGTCCTCACCAGCTTCCTCTTGGTAGTCCTAGACCTCAGTGCCGGACGCGGCATACGTTGTCACCAGGCTGGAGAGCCTGCATCTTAGGCGGCTTATTTAAGTTGCGCCGGACAGGTTACCTTTAGCAGTGCTGGGTTAAGCGGGGGAGGAGGGGTGGATCCTTACACAGCGTTAATGTATACCCTTAGGCAACTGCTGGGCCCCTTGATTAAGATGCCGTGGTCCGCCCTAACAGCAACCGTCCTCTCTATGCTGTGCGTAGCCATCTCGAGAGCAATCTCAGGCCTCATCACGCGGGAGGATAAGCTCTCTTACGCCTTGGAGGAGATAGCGAAGTGGGAGAAAAAGAGGGCTAAAGCCTTGAAGGAAAAAGACAGAAAGCTTTACGAGCACGTACTTAGGGAGAAGCCAAGGATAGACAGGCTTAGAAGCCGTGTCGCAGCAGAGAGAGCTAAGAGCAACGTCATATCGCTTGTCCTGTGGTTTGCACTGTTTAAGTTTGTGAGTGACATATTCGCTGGCGAGCCGGTGGCAGTACTACCAATATTCAATTACGCACCGGTAACCCTACCGATCTGGTACGTCCTAACGAGCCTCTGGTTTGCCCCTCTCTTATCGCGCGTAATGAAGCAGGAGCAGCGGCGCAAGGGATAAAAGGCTGATAACAGGGTGGTGGCGGCGAGGTGCTAGCAATGGTAAGGGTATTTGACGTTGGACGCATATGTGTTAAAACTGCTGGGCGCGAAGCTGGACGAAAGTGCGTTGTTGTTGACATAATCGATGAGAACTTTGTCCTAGTTACGGGACCGAAGGCCCTGACAGGTGTCAAGAGAAGGAGAGCCAACATCAAGCACCTTGAGCCTACACCATATAAGATAGACATTCCCAAGGGAGCCAGCGACGAAGAAGTCGTAAAGGCTCTAGAAAAAGCAGGACTTCTAAACGAGATGCGGAAGCCCGTCAAGCCCGTACTGGCTTAAAGGTGATTTTCTTTGCGTGTTCCTCAATGGATGGTTAAACGGGAGATTCTAGTTAGAGACGAGGAGGAGACCGACCCACGCTACGGTAAGCCTCCCGAAGAAAGGAGTGTGGAAGAACTACTTGAGCTAGGAGTTGTAAACCTAGACAAACCCGTTGGGCCTTCGAGCCATGAGGTAGTCGCTTGGATAAAGAGAATACTTGGTTTCGAGAAGGTCGCGCACGGGGGGACCCTAGAGCCCCCTTTGGGGGCGGGGAAACCCCAAGGTCTCGGGTGTGCTTCCTATAACGCTTAACAGGGCGATCAAAGTAATACCTGTACTGCTCAAGGAGGATAAGGAGTACATATGTGTAATGAGGCTCCATGGCGACGTGAGTGACGAAAAGCTAATGAAAGTCATTAAGGAGTTTGAGGGACCGATATACCAGCGCCCGCCGCTCCGCTCAGCTGTGAAGAGGGCCGTTAGAATCAGGAGGATTTACAAGATAGAGGTCTTAGAGCGCGACGGGCGCAACGTGCTAATGAGAGTATGGTGTGAGGCAGGCACTTACATGCGCAAGCTGTGCCATGACATAGGGGAAGTCTTAGGCGTTGGTGCGCACATGCAGGAGCTTAGGAGGACTAGAGCGGGAAGCTTCTCCGAGGACGAGCACCTGTCGACGCTACACGACCTAGTAGACGCGTACTACTTCTGGAAGGAGGAGGGGATTGAGGACTACATCAGGAAGGTCGTCTTGCCGGTGGAGTACGCAGTGAGACACCTCCCTAAGGTCGTAATTCGAGACAGCGCTGTTGACGCCGTATGCCACGGCGCATACCTCGCAGTACCCGGTATTCTGAGAGTCGAGACTCCGATCAGAGTAGGTGACTTAGTCGCGATTTTTACTCAGAAAGGCGAGCTGGTCGCGATAGGCGAGGCTAAGATGAGGAGTGAGCAGATGGTCTCCGCAATGAGCGGTATAGCTGTGAGACCCAGGTTCGTTATCATGAAACCAGGGACCTACCCACCCATGTGGCGGGGCAAGCGGAGGTACGCTCAGTAATAGCGCCAAGCAGAGGCTTCACCTCGCATCTGCACCAGCTAGACATAGTTAGAGTAGGGGCCCTAGCCCTGGGAAGGAGCATAGAGCGTTGGCGCCGGGGCCGGGATTCGAACCCGGGCGGCCTATTGGCCAGCGGATCTCAAGTCCGCCCCCTCTAGACGTCCGGCCCGAAGCGGGCGGGCTTAGTCCACTCGGGCACCCCGGCTTCCACTCAGTGGAAAAACACGAATCTTTATATAGCGTTCGGATTGAAGCGTTTAGGGCGTGGTGCCGTTGAGCGGTGAGACCGAGTTCAGACACATCGTCAGAATAGCGGGCGTGGACCTCCCAGGCGACAAAGCACTAGCCTACGCACTCACGGAGATAAAAGGGATAGGGATTAACCTAGCTTATATTATATGCAGAAAGCTTGGCCTAGACCCTGAAATGAAGCTAGGCTATCTCCCCGAGGACAAGGTGAAGGAGCTAGACTCCCTACTGTACGAGGTGCAGAAGCTGGGTCTGCCGCCGTGGCTACTTAACAGGAGGAAAGACCCGTTCCTCGGAGTCGATAGGCACTTGATAACCTCCGACCTGGTGTTCACCGTCAGGCAGGACATAGAGTTCCTCAAGAAGATCAAGTGCTGGCGCGGCATTAGGCACAAGCTAGGCCTCAAAGTACGCGGCCAGCGCACTAGGACTACTGGACGCACTGGCATGACTGTAGGTGTCAGGAGAAGGAAGAAGTAAGCGGGGTGAGGAGCTGTGGGCGATCCTAAGAAGCCGCGCAAGAAGTGGGAGGGCCCCTCACATCCCTGGCGCAAGGAGATACTCGAGCAGGAACTCGTACTCATGGGCCAGTATGGGCTACGCAATAAGCGAGAGCTCTGGATAGCCAAGACCTTACTGAGGAGAATTAGGGCTAAGGCTAGAAGGCTCTTAGCCCTGCCGGAGGAGGAGCGTATCAAGAGGAGCAAGCCTCTCATTAGGAAACTGTACAAGATGGGGCTGCTCCCGAGCGAGGACGCAACGCTAGACGATGTGCTAAGCCTTACAGTCAATGACGTGTTAGAACGCAGGTTGCAGACTATAGTGTACCGGAAAGGGCTGGCTACCTCGATATATCACGCAAGGCAGCTAATAGTGCACGGTCACATAGCCATAAACGGTCGCCGCGTCAGGAGCCCTGGGCACTTGGTCAGCCGCGACGAGGAGGATAAGATAGATTACTACCCCCTCTCTCCCTATGCGAAGAGAGCTAAGGCCGCAGAGGGCGAGGCACAATGAGTGAGAAACAGGCCACAGGAAGACCGGGTAAAGCGCTAAGAGGCGACACTGGAATAGCGCACATCTACGCTAGCTACAATAACACGATAATTCACATCACAGACCTGACCGGTGCTGAGACCATAGCATTCGTTACAGGAGGAATGATAGCAAAAGCCGACAGAGACAAGCCGAGCCCCTGGGCAGCCATGCAGGCAGCAATGAGAGCTGCCCGCATAGCTCTTGACAAGGGCATAAGGAAAGTCCATGTGAAAGTAAGAGCTCCCGGCGGCTATGGGCCTAAGACCCCTGGTCCCGGCGCAGGACCAGCCATAAGAGCCCTTGTGCGAGCAGGGCTCATGGTCTTAAGCATAGAGGACGTAACGCCACTGCCAACTGACACGATCAGGAAGCCTGGAGGTAGGCGCGGCAGAAGAGTCTAAAACAGCAGAGCTAACTCTTTTGCAATTCCTTCTAGTCTTCTAGCTACTATCCACTCCCTGAGAGTACCCGTCAGAACTGCAGGCTTTTCTCTCAGTTCTGAAATACTCCTAGACCCAGTAAGGAATAGGGCTACTCTCAGCTCCTGCATGTACGACTTAAGCAGCTTAATCACTCTCTCCGAGCCTCCCTCGAGTACTGCCTTAATTACCGGTCTAGCCACACCTACGATGTCTGCACCGAGCCTTAGGGCTTTAGCGGCATCGAGTCCGCTGTGTACACCACCCGTAGCTATCAGTAGCACATCGCGAGACACAGATCTTACCTCTAGTATGCTGATAGCGGTGGGTATCCCCCAAGACCTGAAAGTGTTAGCTACGCGTTCTGACACAAAGTCGCCGTTCATTCTGGCCCTAACCGCCTCTACGGCTGCAAACGAGGTCCCTCCGGCACCTCCCACGTCTATTCCCTGCACTCCCGCTTTCAGTAGGCTCTCAGCATCCTCCCGCGAAATGCCTGAACCTGTCTCCTTAGCGATTACAGGCTTCTTACACGCCTTAACGAATTCTTTGAGAGCGTCGATTACACCTGCATAACGCGGCTCTCCTTCTGGCTGTACTGCCTCCTGTAACGGGTTGAGATGCACTGCCACGGCGTCGGCCTCCACCATTTCGACCAGCTCTGCTGCCAGCGTTACGTGGTCACTGCTTTCAACCAATTGGCTCGCACCGATGTTTGCTATTACTGGGATGCTGGGTGCGACTTCCCTCACTATCCTGAACGTCCACTTAAGCTCGGGGTTCTCAAGTGCCGCTCTCTGACTCCCAACGCCTAGTCCTAACCCCAGCTTCTCGGCTGCGTTCGCAATGTCTCTGTTTATTCTTCCACCAAGCTCGCTACCCCCAGTCATCCCCGCAATTATTAGGGGAGCTGATAGAGGCTTACCTAGGAACTCCACTTCGAGGCTAACATCCTCTAGATTCACTTCTGGTAGGGCTCTGTGCACTAAGTGTACACACTCAAAGAGCGGGCTCGTGAGCGAGCTTACGTCCTCGCTAACGGTTATGACTATGTGCTCGGTCTTTCTACGCTCCGTAAGGTGCACGAGTCCTCACCAACTCACAAGGATGCTCGCATAGCCCACGACTTGACTATAGTCCCCCGTGACGTCTCCTGAGTTCGCATACTTCAGTAGTTCGACTTTACGCGCATCTAGCTGGTTGGCCGCCGCCATGAGTACCATTACAGGTCCTGGGCCGCACATGGACACTGGAGTCTCGACCACGACATTATATAGGCCGTCGATATCGAGAGCCAGAATCTTGCTTATGGCGGCCTTGTCCTTCCTTTCGGCCACATCTCCAGGCTCGTAGTGCGTAAAATCGCTACTAGCTAGCAC
>CAZPLI010000021.1:17263-17664 GCA_964587325.1 uncultured Thermofilaceae archaeon
GCACATAGGCTCTCAGGCCTTGCTCGGTGATGATCTCCGCTATCGTGCGGCCTAAAACCTTGCATACGTCGGGGTACTGTATGGTCATGACTAGAGGGACTATTTCGAAGTCCTCGCCAAAGATGAACTGCAGAAATGGTACCTGAACCTCCACCGAGTGCTCTCTAAGGTGCGCTAGGTCGTCCAGCATTGCCACCTTGCTGCGTCTAGCGAGCTCTCTGCAGAGATCGCTAGCGACCTTGACCATGCCTAAGGGCGTCTCCCAGTAGTCGGCTGCGGAGAGAGCTATCGCATCGCCCTGAGCGTAGTGATTAGGGCCTACAATGAATACGACGTCGGGTTTTCCGGCCTCTGCAAGCTTCAAATATGCGTGAGCGGCGACAGGACCCGAATAAATGTAG
>CAZPLI010000022.1:0-17427 GCA_964587325.1 uncultured Thermofilaceae archaeon
AAGTTCTACTACCCATTTCTCAAACCTATATCGTTCTACCCTGTAGACTTCCACGAGCCCTGAACCCTCGAACACTAGGGTCTCCTCAGGCCAAAGCGCCAGCTTGATAACGCCGGTACAGCCTTCCCAGACTTCTCTAGCCCAGGTCCCCTCCACTATAAGCTTGCCACAGCCATCTACGTGCACCTCAAAGACTCCGGGCTTTGAGGCTACGACTGCTGAGCCAGCTACAGTGGAATTGAAGGTAACCACTCGGCGCTCGAAAGCTTCAGTAGCCGAGAGCGTCACGTTAACTATAGGGCCTACGAGCGTAAAGGGAGTCCTCGCGGAGCCAGAGTGACTGCCAGTGTAGTTAACTAGTGCACCTGCAGGCTCGCTGAACACGTTCAGCACGGCGAAGCTAGCCGAGGAGTTGTAGTAAGCTATGGCCCTGTAGCTCTCTCCAGGCGGAACTCTAACTATCATAGTGCTATTTAGAGAGTAGTTTACAGGATCCCCCTGTGAGTCGTACAGGGTCCAATAGGAGAAGACGTAGGTCTCGTTCCACTTTACGGTAATGTGAGGTCTACTCAGAGTCACTCGGCTAGCTTCCAGCCTCAGTTTTTCGCCGCTTAGAGTGGTCGTAAGCCTGAAACTTAGTGTGCTTGGCACTTGCCTTGGGTTAATCCAGGACTTGGACCAGAGGACCCTACTGCTGGAACTACTTACCGCCAATAGCTTAACAATGCAAGGCCTGCCAAGCAGAGGGTCACACTGAGGGTTTAACAGGTCCGTGAAGACTCTAACCTCTACTCTACCAGCGTAAGGCTTCTTAGTGGTAACGCTGCTGTATTTTCCAGGCCAGTAGTACTCGTCCTCGAACTCCTTACTGTAGGTCTTGTAAGCATCGAGCTCGGCATAACTGGCATATCCTTCCCAGGGCGTGTGAACCCTCGTCCCGTTAATAGCAACAATCCTCTCATAGCGACTCAGCTTACTATCGATGCTAGTCTCAACTCTAAGTAGCGATTCAGAGGGTGGAGGGGGATTACTACTGAAAGAGCAGCTGGCGCAGAGGTTCCATATGTGGTGGGCAGTAAGTGACGCGTAATCAGAGCCTCCGTATCCCTCTGCGTAAGCCTCCCCCCTCACGGTCACCTTCACTGTGTAGGATCCAGGACCGTCTCTCCACTGGCTCCACTGCTCGTACACGTCGCCGTGAAGAAGGTACACGTACTGCTTGCTTGAGCTACCGCTCCAACTGTTCCTTCTGCTCTGAACGCTATCATCAACGTCTACTAAGGCTTCGGCCCACGCCGAGTAGGTATAGATGTTGTGAAGATCAGAATAGTATCCAACCCAGACTGCATACGCAGTACCAGTCAGCTGTGCGCACTTTCCGGCTGGAATACTAAAAGTGACACTAAGGGAATCATCTACGCGCGCCCTAACTCTACATAACTCGCCTTTCCTGCAAGTGCTTGTGTCAGTGTCCGCCACCCTCTTACTTATTGTCTGCCCGCAGGGCTTTGCTAGCGCGGCAGCCACAAACCATGCAGCTAGGAACAGAACTAGGAGGACTCTCAGCCTCATCACGGCGCCACCCCTCTCACTACAAGGCGGCCAGATCCCCAACTCATTCTGTCGCGGCCGAAGTCGACGTATAGGCCTATGCCCCCCGTGTCTGGAAGAGCTGCTACCTTAACGAGACCTGTTTTCTCTAGGTAGTCCGCGTCAATTACTGTTATAGTATATAGGCTGCCTCTATGGTTATGCCACCAGTCCACTAAATCACCACCACAGTCGTAGGCCCAGAAGGCCGGGCAGTATCCAAAGGACACAGAAGAGTTAAGAAGACTAGTCAGGCTCCTGAACTCCTTCTCTGGGACTACTCTATCGGGTAGTGTCACATTAGCTGTTAGAGCCTCCCACATGCTGATCCAGCAGGTAGTATTGATGAGAAGCGTAAGCGGTTCTCTGAAGAAAAACGTCTTGCTTGGGGCGTTTATTAAGTACCAACCGTTAAGCCTCACGACCCCCACCTTCACGCTGTAAGTATGCCTATCGCCAGGCACTAAGTCGAGAGCCACTAAGCCTACTTCGCGCGGCACCTCTAGCATAAGTATACAGAGGAAGTATGGGGCATCCTCCCTATACGCCATATAGAGAGAACGATTTCCCACCCTGTACACGCAGATACCCTTCTCGACCCTCCACGCGTGTTCCGGCAGAACCCACACCTTAGTTACGTACGGTAGCTCTTTGAGACCTAGCGTGTAATGTAGCGTCACATTCGCTGGCCTATCTAGCTTTATCCTTGACCCATTTAGGCCGTAACTCCACCAGTACTTCACGCCGTTAGACTCGATCCAGTACCATGCAAGCCAGTACCCGTGAGTATCGTTTAAAGGGACAAACCACTCGCCCTCCAACTCGACAGGAGGCATTAAGCAGGCGGGAAGACTCAGCCGCTTAGCTCCCGTTAAGATAGTGGCTCCAGGTATCTCAGACTTTACTAGCACTCCTCGACAACTTAACGCCGAAGAGGTAGCTATAGCATTTAGAGTTAGGGACTCATTCCTCTTAAGGACTAGTGTTAGGTTTCTCGATAATACTATACTACCTGAAGATGTGAGCCAGCCCGTAAACTTGAGCTTGTGAGTAGCGTTTAGCGGCGATTCGTTACTAGCCTCTAGAGTAAGTTTAGTTCCACACTTAGTCTCAATAACAAAGGGGACGCATTTAGGGGTCCCATTTACCGTAATAGAGTAGCCTCTTGGACCGTTTACTCTAAGCACACAATACGACTCCCTAAATACTGCAGTAATCGAAGTATTAGCGTTAATCCTAAGCACGAGCGGATTGGCCCTCGATGTGATACTGTCGTTTACTACCCAGTACTTAAAGACCCAGTTTTCAAATGGCACGGCATAGAGCACTACAGTAAAGGGAGAAGAATTCATTACTCCCGAAAGCTTCGATCCATTAACTAATACACTGCCATGTCCGCTTCTGTCAATTACTAAGTAAATGTAGGTCCTAGTATGCCTTCGAGGACATAATCTCCCGAGACTTACTGCCACGATGTAGGTCGCAATAATAACTGTAAGCAGTACGAGTAAAACTCTAGCGCTCATGTCTCTTGCCCGGAAATTATTATAGATGACCTTCGTTATTATTTTTTACCGGTGAGAAATGTGGTCATAGTAGCATTTACATCGTTCCAGAAAAGCTGGACAGGAAAATCCTCCCTAGCAGTATTGAGCGCGCTACTAGCAAGTGAAAGACCAGTGTGTATACTGGACTGTGAAGGCGGCTCGTCACGTGCACTCCAAGTCAGCGGGCACGAGGGTATAACTGAGGTTTTAAGGGGATCTGTAGACCTTAAGGACGCTGTACTGGAAATTGAAGTACGCAAAGGCTGGAGACTCAGCAGGAAGTTCGGCGGCAGGAGGCTTAGAGCTTGGATTCTACCCAAGGGACGTGAGGAAGCGCCGAACAAGAACCTTGCTGGAGTAGCCCTACACGCGGCGCGAGTTATAAATAACTACGCTGATGTAGCGATAGACTTACCACCATACCGCGATGGAAGCTTTGACAGCATACTTAGCGAGATAGACTCAGTAGCAGTAATAGTCAACCCTGATCCTCTGAGTGTTAGGGCTATAGTGCAGTACGAGGGTCTAGGGCGCATCCTCAACGGGAAAGCTACTATAAAGCCTGTCTTAAATAGGGTTAGAGACCCCGAGCACGAAAGCTATGTTGAAGAGCTCGAGCAGTTGGGAGACCCTCTAATAGTCCCATTCGACCCTGCCTTCGCAGCGTTTCCCCGCCGCATAACTAAGGTCCTAGCTGGACTCAGAGAGGAGACTTTAGAGGCCCTTAGAAGACTCTCAGGCCAGCTCTTCTCCGGTAGTTAGGGGTGGCGCTCATGCCCATAACAGGTGAAGACAGAGAAGTCATAGTGCTCGGTAAACCCCTCGCAAAGCTGCCTTTTAAGGAAAAGCTTACACTCAGTGATCTCGAAGAGCCATTGCTGAAACCTTCACTCAATCTCCAGTTGACTCCGGCTATGCCCTTAGCTCAAAAGAGCACCGTAAAGGAGGAGCGCCGTGCTGGGCAGCTTCAAGTATCTGCTAAGGCTAGGCAGAGAGTCTCAGACATAGTGAGTATATTTGACAGATTCTCTGGTAATACAAACCCCCTCGTCCAGATGGCGAAAAAGTTGCTGGAGTTAGACGAGGAGGCTAAACGCCTTGAAGAGAAGCTAAGAAGGATTGCTAAGGAGCGAGAGCAGATAGTGGACATTTTTCGGAGGCTGGGGGTAGATCCGAATGAGGTTCTTAGCGAGGCTGCGAAGACCAAAGAGCAGTAGAGAGCCCCCTAACGGTAATCCTCTAGGAGGGAGGCCGCGAGGCCGCATTCTTTTCTCGACACCTGCAGGTCCTGTCATTCTCACTCCTAAAGGTAGACTAGCCCCCTACGCGACTCGGCGTACCCCTTTCCTAGACCTAGCCCCTCTCTTCAAGATACCCGACGCACAAGAGATTATGTTGAGAGTCAGGCATGTAGGGGGTAAGGACATAGTGCGCGGAATGCTAACGACGTCTGACAGGCGCTACGCTGTCGAGTTCTCCATAGATAGATTTGAAAGAGTGGTGGAGGAAATCGTTGCGACTACGGGCATACCGCTAAGCCTCGCAAACCCAGTCGTCATGTTCGACTACGATGGGTGGAGAATAGAGTTAGCCATGCCAACTGTCGGCGCGGGTGAGTGGAGTTTAATCGCTGCTAAGCTTAGAAAACCTCCTGACATAACCCATTACGGCGAAATCCTAGCTGCACGCCTAGTGACACTGAGCCTTACAAAGCTCTGTACGCTCATCAGTGGAGAACCAGGAAGCGGTAAGACTACCCTTCTTAATTCTATACTTTTAAAGGTAGTTAACCTATTCCCCCAGCTTCACGTATATGTAGTTGAGAGAGCTGCGGAACTCGTAATACCAGATGATGCCTTAAACGTCTCGCGGAGAATAGGGCAAGACATCTGGAGAGAGGTTAACAGAGCGATAACAGCAGGAAGAGTGGAGATGCTAGTAGTAGGCGAGATAAGGGCAGACGAGCTAGACTTCGTAGAGGCTGCCAGGAGCGGTGTGCCAACTCTCGCCACAATTCACGGCCCAAGCGCGTTAAGAGCACTTGAGGCGATCGCCCTCCATGCGCGTAGAGTCTTAGGTCCTATCACGGTGCCCGAACTGTCGAGGCTCTTACCTGTCCACGTGGAGATGGAGAAGGCCGTGGGCGGCAACATTTCGAGAAGGGTTAAAACTTTGCTTATATCAAACGGACGTAGACTCGCCTACATCTACCGCAGAGGGATTCATGCTGGAGACCAAGTCTTTACAGACTTAATCTCGCCCTACGATACAATAGTGGGCGCCAGCCCAGAGGATCTCTACGAGTCGCTAAAACAGGTATTTGGAATCACCCGAAAAGTGACTGGAGCTTCGCTGGGCTTCTTAGAGCTTTAACTTCGCTAATTATTTTTACGTCCTCTCTATATAAATTATTATGGTGATGCCATGAACAGAAGGGGGGTTGAAGGGGCTCCCGCCGCCGTACTCTTTGTGGCCTCCCTTGCCGCGGCAGTGCTCGTGGCTTACGCAATATACAACACAACGCTACTCTTTAGTAAGCGCCCACTGGTAACCGTCCTCCCAACCCCCTACTGTCAAGGAGGAACCTTGTACATGATGCTGGAGAACGATGGTAGTGAGCCTCTAGACGTCTCGTCGATTCGAATCGTAGCTAGAGGTCAAGAGCTGAGTCTTACGTGTAGTGTTGATACTATAGCTCCAGGACAAACAGCTGTATGCACTACCACCTGCCCTGAGGGTTACAGAGCAGTCTTGGAGTACCCCGGTGGCAGCATAGTATTCACGTTCACTAGAGTCTAAACACAGTAGAGGGAACGCACTTGCCTGTAAAACCATTAAAGACGTTTCTTTTTTCACTTCTAGCTTCCCCCTCTCGATTCTCTAAGCGTAGCAGACTACCGACACTACTAGTCTTGGCCTACTCGCCTTTACCACCCTTAGCGACACTGCACAGGCTGAGGACAAACGTTGACAAGGAAATCCTGTTAGCTGCTCGTAGGGATACGACCACAGGCTCGAAGCATAGGATTACGGTTCTCCTTAAGGAGGAGATAACAAGCGTTGAACGTAAGCTAGAGTCCGCAGGAAGAAACATCGCCACTGTCTTTTCAACAGTCTCCACTCTGGCGACGATAGTCCCCGCAATGCTAGGCGTGGTAGCCATGTTTACAGAGCCTACGTCTGCGGCTGCCTTCATACTCTCCCTCTCGTTCTCAGTGCTGGCGCTAAGCGTATTAGGAGCAGTAGTGTACCCCGCGCAGTTAGCGTTACCCTACTACAGGAAAAAGTGGGAGCTACTGGCGCTCCTTCTGACGCTACCTCTGTCTCTAGTAATAGGCCCCCTTACGGCGTTATTGGCAGTCAGTGCCCCCCTCTCATTATTAGCGCTAGCCTCTAGGAGAAAGGCTCTAGGAGAACTGTCAGAGAGTTTTGAGTGGCTCAAGGGTGCGGCCAGTACTCCCTGGTCTCCCCTATATGGGTCGGGCGCGTGCGTTGATGCCTTAGAGAGCCAGGCTAAATGGGAGCTTGCTGATAGCATGAGACGATTAGTACTTCTGGCGGGGACATACGGAGCCTCCGATCTCCTAGAGGACGCTGTTAAGGTCTATGGGCGTCTCGTAGGAGCCGTCAAAGAGCTCTCAGCCAAGGGACTGGAAATGCTGTTCTATTGCCTAATCTCAGCGGCATTAGGAGCCGCTGCGCTGGGAGTATCTGTGTCCACATTCAGTCTATTCGCCACTGTGCCAGCAGGCTTTATGGGCATCAACGTAGGCGCAACTGATCCTGAGGCACTACGTGCATGCATCGAGTGGAGTCTGGCTGTAACCTCACTAGGTCTCTCGGTACTAACTGCGTGGTCTCGCGAGGGTAACCCATTATACCTATCCGAGTACCTCCCCCTACTCACGGCAGCCACTCTCATAGGATTCAAAGCGGGAGAGGCGATAATGCTATGAGAGTTGACGCTGCCGCAGCCCTACTCGCGTTTATAGCGCTACTTTCACTAGCAATGCAGTTGTCGCTAAAGGAGCACGTAGCGAGAGTAACTATCTACGAGGCCGTGAGAGGAAGCGTGGCTAGCTGCAGGGTTACGCTAAACCTCACGCTCTCAGGGTCTGAGTACCTTTACGAGATTCTTAATGCTTCACTAGCTAAGGTAGTATGTCCCCCACCTGGGGGCTAAACCCCCACTTGGGGGCATGACTTAAAAAGAACACTTTTTTACGTATTATTGGTGAATCCCCACTTGGGGGCTAAACCCCCAGGTGGGGGCATGAATGAAGAACTACTGTCCGAACTCTCTGAAAAGCACCTCTTAGTACTCTTTGCACTTTACAGAGCTGGCACTCTTAACATAAGTAAGATTAGGCGTAAAGTCCTGGGCCGAGGTAAGGACGTAGGAAATAGGTACGCTAGGTCAATAATGAGCGAGCTTATACGCTTAGGCTTGGTGGAGGAGTTTAGGATACAACAGTTCGTCTTCTATAGACTCACGGAAAAGGGAAGGAGCCTTGTTACGAGAGTACTTGAGAGTCTCGAGTTTAAAGGATAACTAACAATGCTTTTGGGCATGAGACATGAAGGAGTTGAGCACGTTAGTGAGAGAAGCTTTCGAAGTTGTAGAAGCAATTAGGGGTTACATACTGCTCCAGATAGACCACGAGACGATACTAGTTTCTGAGACTGCCCTTAACCTCCTAAGGAAAGGTAGTAAACCAAAGGGGTTCTACTGGGCAGAACTTCTAGCTCAAGGACTCGTGAAACCTAATGGTCAATTAAGTAGTAAAGGCCTGATGGCCCTTAGCAGGCTAAAAGAACGCTAACTGAGAGATTGCTGAATATTATGGTGTATGAAAAATAACTAACTTGCGTTATGGTTTTAGTATTAAGGTAACTATCTTATGCCCGCCTACGTCTACTCGCACACCGTCTCTGCCGCCTAATTCTTCAGTCGGAGTCTCTCTTAAGTCAGCTAGCCATGCTCTCTGTAACTGGAAACCTGCGCGTATGATTGCAGCTACAGGCTCACCTGTAATATTGTAAATCCGGGCGACTAGTGAGTTACCTGTCTCAGCGCGCTTAAAAGCTGTCAGCACAAGCGTGTGAGGCTCGACTTCAAGCACGCTCTTTGTCTGCGGCTTCGAGCCTTCCGCTACAAGTGCGAGGAGAGGCTCGTAAAAGTCTCTAGCTAGCTTGTAAGCACTGGACTTCAGCCAGTCGCCCCTGTGAGGTATTATTGAGTACTCAAACGTCATTTCCCTCAAGCACTGGGCCCCTGGAGTTTTGATAGCTGGTCCTGCATGCCCCTTTCTAGTCAGCAGGTCACCGCGCGACAGCCACCCCACGCTTCTGAAGAGCGTTAGGTATAGGGTAACCTGTCCTTCCTCGATTAAGGCCTCGTACTCGGGTATACCCCTGTTAGCTAGCGTTAACCCGTTCTCTCCATCTGAAACACTCACCCAAGCCATCTGTGGATGGGTCCGAGGAGGCTCCTCTACCCATCCCTCTCTACTAGAAAGTGGACGCAGAGGTCTGCGTATCGCATAGAAGTGAGTCTCCGCGACAGTATGGTCAGAGACCAAGCCTGTGGGGAACTTGACTCTAAACCTGTGGTCTCGCGCTGTATTAATCACTACAGTTCTCACGTCGACTCGCGGAACGCCGTGGAACAGGTAAATCTCCGTAGTAACTGGAAGCACTACTCGACGCGTGCTCCGTTTCTGACCCTGTAAGCCTTCAGGTACTGTCATTTCAACGCTTACCCTTAGACGCGAGAAAACGGGACCCTGCGTTCTCTCGACCAGAGCCTTAAAGTCCGTACTCACTACAGGCTCGGCTCCTTCCCGTGGAGGAGAATAGTTGTACTCGTCCCCAGCGTCCCCCTCACTAACGAAGACATTCAAGCCGTCAAAGACCCGGCCCGTCCTCTTATCGACTAGCCTTATCGAGCCTCCTCGCTCGGGGTTAACCTCGACTCTAAAGTACTCGTTCTCTATTACACAGCCATCGTCTACCCGGACTTCGGGCTCGTCGCAGCTCTCTATCCTGTAGGTAGAGAAGCCGAGTGAGGGTACGTTGACCACTGCTGCTACTAGCTTATAGCCCTCGTAGTACTCGTCGCGGGCAACTACTTGGACGGGATACTTCTTTCCGTTCCCGTCTACTAGGCATAGACCCGATTCCGCGTCCTCAGCTTTAACCAAGAACTCCACTACGTCTCTTCTAGGCCAAGATAGGGGGTTAAACACGAACAGCGAGCGGCCTTGCCCCTCCTTGAGCGATGAGGCTATACGCTTAGCGGACTCGTAGGCAATGCTAGACGCTATCTCGATCACCTGGAAGAACCTCGACTCGTTCTCAACGTGCACGCAATCGGTTCCTGAGCCGTAGATGCTGTCGTGGGCATGGTTCAGGAAGAGAAGCCTCCAAGCCTTCTCAAGAAGTGCAGAGGGGTACTCGTAACCGTAGAGCGTCGCTATAGCCGCAAGGGGCTCAGCGTACTTCTCAAGGAGAAGCTGGGCTCTGTAGTTAAGCCTCTTGAGGTACGCGCGGGACGACAGTACGCCAGCAAGTATAGGCTTAGTCTTAGCTCCTCTCAGCTCGCCCCTATAGACCTTTAGGCCGTTAACCCTACTCCTGACGCATTTAACGTAGTTCTCCAAGGATCCTATCTTCAGCTCGAGGCCTAGACCCTCGCTACTTAGCTTCTCTACTAAGTCCGGTAGTCTCTCTTGAGGCGGCATATGGTCGCAGCCGTTCATGACTAGCAGTACTCTAGACTTTGACCTCGGTAGGAGATACTCAGCCAGCTCCCTGAGCTGCTCGGCGGCCTTATGAACATCAGGCTCGGGCTCGTCAAAGTAGATATTGAGAAAGACCGTGTACCATCCCTCAGGCCCTCTCCAGACCTCCTGGCTGTAAGCACCCTCTATTCCCAGCATGTTAGCACAGCAGTAGCCCTTAGCCAAGTAGATCGCGAGCACTCTGCTCCCGTCGGGGGCCTCCCACAGGAACTCTGTGCCAAGCTCGTCTTCCTCGTCCCCCATCCCCCTCATGAAGACAAAGCTGTCGAACCCTAAGCCTCGCAGTATCTGAGGTAGCTGGGCTGTGTGACCGAAGGTGTCGGGGAGATAAGCGACTTTCATATAGCCCCCGAACCTGGCTGCCCTGCGCATCCCATAGAGGAAGTTCCTGATGAGAGCCTCGCCGGACACTAGGAACTCGTCGGGCTGAGTGTAGAGAGGACCTATCAGTAGGCGCCCGCTGGCTACAAGGTTCCTCACGACGCGCTCCATTTCAGGCTCTATCTCCAGATAGTCCTCGAGTGCAGCTACCTGCCCGTCTAGCGTAAACGACTTGAATCTCGGGTCATTGGTAAGCAACTTAATGACTTTCCTCATTACCTTTACGAGCCTGTGCCTGTACTCCTGAAACGATAAGTACCACTCTCTGTCCCAGTGGGTGTGAGGCACTACTATCGCTAGTACGCTGTTGCTCAAAGACCTCACCTCGTCACTAGGCCAGCCATGCCCCTAGCCAGGTACTTCCTAGCTAGGAGGAACACGACTATGGAGGGGAGAGAGAACAGCAGCGAGAACGCAGATATTCTGCCGTACTCTACTCTCCCGTACATGCCGAACCAGTAGTAAATACCAACCGACGCCGGGTAAGTGAAAGGCGACCTCATTATCATGAGTGGTAGCAAGAACTCGCCCCACGCAGTCACGAAGGACAATAGCCATATAGTCGCTATACCCGGTAAGGCTAGCGGCAGCGTCACGCGAAGGAAGGCCATGAACCTCGAGCAACCGTCCACCATCGCAGCCTCCTCGTACTCTGTCGGGAGGGCGCGGAAGTAGCCATCAGCTATCATAAGCGTGAAGGGGAGTATGAGCGCCGACATTACGAGCACTAGTCCGTGGAACGTGTTGAGGAGCGCTACGTGTACAGAGGCCTCGATCTGCGCGTATATTATCACGACGGGTATAGCAACGACTATCGTGGGCATGAGCCTGAATATCACGAAAGCGTTGAGGAGCGCTTCCTGTCCTCTGAACCTGTACCTTGTTAGGGAGTACGCGCTAAGGATAGAGAGCGCGGTAACTAGAGTCGCTGTGGCCATCGATATTATCAGAGAGTTGACGATCCATATCACCGGCATTACTCCTCCGGCCATCCCACCTAAAGGCTTATACATGGCAGTAAACCACTCAAGCGTGAACCTCTTCGGTATCTTGAACTCAGGTGATGCTTCGGGGTCAAACGCTGAGAATATCAGCCATAGGAACGGTGCTCCGAAGAAGGCTACTATGAGGCCAAGAATTACGTGTGCCGCTACGTACCAGATAAGCTTCCTCCTCACTGCGCACTCACCCCCACGCGGCCTAACATCTTCATGTAGAGGATGACGAGCGCCAGCACTAGGAGGGCCATGAGGTTCGTACTTGCCACTGCATAGCCAACTTCGTAAGGCGGCTGTAAGCTACGCCTATACGCAAAGATCGTCCATAGCTCCGTCTGGCCTCCGGGACCGCCACCAGTCATGACGAATACCATAGTGAACACTGAGAACGTCCAGATGGTTATCAGAATGAAGTCTATCAGGAGCGCCCTAGACACTAGGGGGAACGTTATGTATCTGAACCTCTGATAGGCCGACGCTCCGTCCACCTGCGCTGCTTCATAGATGTAGTTTGGAATACTCTCAAGAGCCGCTGTAAAGAGTATCATTGAGAACGCTGTGCCGCGCCAGATATTGGCCACAATAATAGTCTCTAGGGGGTTGGTTATCAGTAGGTTTCTATGGCCAAGGCCAAGAGTGGCTAAGAGCATGGACAGCAGGCCCTTTCTCGACGCGTACACTCCCCACATGTATCCAGCTACGACTTCCGGTATGACCCACGATACGAACACTGCTAGGGCGGCTAGTGTCTTACCCTTAAGCTCTTTCTGTCTCATTAGGATCGCTAAGAACAGCCCGAGGAAAGCCTGCCCTATAAGCGCCGAGAATACTGTAAACAGGAAGCTCACTCTGAGCGAGTTAAAGAAGTCGGGGTCTTTGAGCAGTTTGAGGTAGTTTTTGAGTCCCACGAAATCGAGCTTCATTGCCCTAGGCCCTACTAGGCTCATGTCGGTGAAACTGACTACTATGCCCCATACTATGGGCAGTAGTATGAATAGTACCATCATTAGAAGCGCTGGAAGCACTAGCAGCTGCCCGAGTGGCAGCCCAATCCTCCGTCGTCTACCGGTGTCCATCTATATACACCCAATTAATAGAGAATAAGAAAAAATTTATATAGTTTTTCCGGAAAACTAGCCTTAATCTTTCCTAACTTCGTAGACTATTACGTTGCCCTCGCCGAACTCGCTGACTAGTAGCTTGTAGTACTCCTCTAGTGCTTGCTCTGGAGTGATGCCCTTAGTGATTATGTCCTCAGTGACCTTCTGTATGAAGTAGGACACCTTGGAGTAGCCAGGCATGGCGTCTCTGAAGTCAGTGAAGGTTAGGTACTCTAGGATGCTCTTGAGGTACGGATCCTTAGCGTACTCGGGTACCTCAGCAGCGTCGGACCTCGGAGCTACCTTACCGAACTCAGCACAGTACTTGGCGATTATCTCCTTGCTGCAGACTATCTTAATGAACTCCCAGGCAGCCTCCTTCTTCTCAGGCGGAGACTTAGCGTTAATCACCCAGGCCCAGCCGCCGGAGATTGTCACGAAGGGCGGCTCGCCCTCGGCGCCGCCCTTGTAGCCGGGCATCTTAGCGTAGCCGACCTTCTTCGGCTCGTCGGGTATAGGAGCTATGCCCTTCGGACCCCAGCCCTCGCCCCACTCCCAGCTGCCGCCAACGTCCATTGCTACCTTGCCCTCAGCGAACACCTTCCTGTGAGTAGCCCAGACGTCAGTGGCGAAGTTGTACTCGACAGGCCCTAGCTTGTACTTCACATATACATCATAGTAGAACTTGAAAGCCCTGTATAGGGCAGTGCTCTTACCAATCCACTTCTTGGCCTTATAGTCGTAGAGCCTGTTGTATGGTGGCTTGTCGGCACCGAGTAAGACCATATAGAAGCCCTGCATTGTAGTGCCCTCGCCCCACTTGGTACCAGCCGGTATGTAGAACGGGTAGAACTCATCGATGCCTAAGGCCTTCTTGATCTCGGCCTCCTTCTCCTTGAGCCTGAGAGCTACCTGGATTATGTCGTCCCAGGTCTTGGGCTGCCAGTCCTCGGGTAGGCCAGCCATCTTGAATATGTCCTTCCTGTACCAGATCATTCGGACGTCAGTGTCCATCATTATACCGTAGACTCTCCCCTCGTACATCACGATCTTTCTCATAGGCTCTGGGAACTTAGCCCAGTCAGGCCAGGTAGCCACGTAAGCATCTAGAGGCTCTAGGTAGCCAGCAGACGCATACTCGGGTATCATGAAGCTGTCAACAAGCACTACGTCACCAGCGGTGCCAGTAGCGAAGTCCATCGACTCCTTAGAGACGAAGTCTACACCGTAGGGTAGCATCGCGAGCTTGACTCTCACCTCGTAGCCCTTCTCCTTCATTACCTCCTTGAACTTCTCTACAGCCCAAGCTACCGGCTTCTCCCATGGCTGGCCGTACTCAATCGTTATCTCGATAACTTTGGGCGTTGGCGGAGTAGGCGGAGTAGGCGGGGGAGTCGGTACAGCACCTTTTACGGCCTCTGCTACTTCAGAGGGTAGGCCCTTAATTGTGCTCTCTAGGGTCGCGATTCTGCCAGATAGCTCCTCTATTTTAGCAGTTAGAACGCCAGCGAGGGAGGCTATGTACCCGAGGACGGCGATGTTTAGGATCAGTACGAGCACTAGTACTCCCAGTATTATTTTTTCCGTCTGAGGCATAGCCCCACCGTGTACTGCAACTGACGAGTATAATTTAAACTTTAGTAGAAATCTTTAAATTAGCATAACCAAATTTTCGTAAATTTGTAGTACCTTAGAGATACAAACATGTTACATATCCTGTTTATTCCTCCCTTTCTATGGTGACTTCTTTCATGGCAAACTCTTCAACTATCGCGTCAGGCCCTCCTACTCTCACAAAACCATCACTCGTCTTAGTCTCGAAGTACATTAGACCGCTTCTCAGGTCCATGTATACTTCAGAGATAGACCCTTTAATACGCCCTGGGTTCCCCGTCTCAACCCACCACCCTTCAAATTCTCCTCTAAGCCTAACACCGCTCCTGATGAGACGCTCAACTTCTAAGAGAGCCAGTTTGTGCACTGTTAGCTTTGCCGGTAGCTCTATAGGGTCATCCCTTACAGTCCGAGCCCAATACCAGTTCCTAAAAAAGTCAGTTACCATATAGTTAATGAAGAGTGGTTCCTCTATAACTAGGCCGTAATTACTCTCTTTCAACACACGCCACTTCCTATATGATATCACTGCCAACGAGGAGTCGCTTATTACGAAATGCTCGCCTGAGATAGCTATCTTTAACTTGGCGAGTTCCTTAAGGGGGCTAAGAGTTGCTACTGATAGAGGCTTGTTTGGCGGCTCGTAAACCATACTAAAGACTACTACGCCTCGCCTCTGAGCCTTGAGTAAGTCGCCCAGCAAGCGCTTTATGAAAGCCACACTCCCACAGACTAGTAAGTCCTTCTCAGCTTGTCTTATGGCTGAGCGGAAGCGCCTATAGAGGCCCATTCTGCTTCTGAGAACCCAGACATTGTGGCTTATCTCAGCCCTCCTCTCTATGCTAGACATATAACGTAAGGCTTCCTCGCTGAGCTTACTCATCTCGGCTCTAAAGGCATCGACGACTATCTCTGGGCTAACCGCCCTGTAGAGCGCTGGCTTCCCCTTACTGACCTCAACGAGTCCCCTCGTGAATAGTCTCTTCAGGGAAGTGTAGACTTGGTGCCTAGTGGCGCCGAGCTCCTCAGCCAGCCTGGCAGCAGTGAGAGGGCCCAGCGACAGTAAGGCAAGGTAGACCTGGGCGTCAAACATCCCAAGACCCATCTTCTTGAACAGCTCGAGTGCCTTCTCCGACTCCATGACTCTCAGTTAGTATCCGCTACGCAGACTCTTATGTTTCAGGTAGGTCTAAGGCGCTACAGAAGAACCAGCATGAGTCCTAACGATATATTTATATAAATGATATACAAGATATACAAAGAAAACTATGAAGCTCCTAGGGCCTGCACTGCTGTTCGCGGTTAGAGACATTAAGCTAAGAAAGTTCGTCTCGGCGCTCACAGTGCTCGCCATAGCGAGTGGCGTCGCTTCCTTTACCGCCTTGAGAATAGTGAGTACTGGCACACAGTTGGCCGCTAGGAGCGTAGTGTCACGAGTGATCTCCGGAGAGCTACTGGTCTACGGCGAGGGGCTGTGCGATGTCTCAGAGTTCGCAGTTGAGGAGCTCGAATCCCTGCCGGCAGTAAGTAGGGCTGTACCCGTAGTCTTAGCGATGGGCTACATGGAAGGGTCGCTAGTGTTCCTGTTGGGCGTTAGGCCAGAGGATCTAGACTTAGCCGTAGCAAGGTACATCGAGGGAGGAGGCTTCGGCGAGGACGACTACAGGGTAGTGATAGTCGAGGCTAGCTTTGCTGAGGAGAGAGGGCTGAGCGTCGGCGACATCGTGATTATCAAGCCTCAGCTCGGCTCGACGGCTTACCCCTACAGGATCGTCGGAGTGGCGGACATAGGCATGAGAGTCCAGGAACTAAGCGCCGTAGGCACCTACGCAATAGTCCCTCTGAGAGAAGCGCAGGCTATGCTTGACCGCGAGGGGTACGTGACAATGGTCATGCTCAAACTCGAAGACGAGAACCTTGCCGACTATGTTAGGGAGGAGGTCTTAAGCGTCTACCCTAGGGCCAGAGTGTTTAGTCGACGCGAAGTCATGCGGGCAGTCTTCCAGGTAATAGCACTCGTGGACGGGCTGATGCTCTCAGTCACGCTCATAGGGCTGACCATAGCAGTGTTTGGGACATCTAGCACTATAATGAGCAACGTGCGCGAGCATGCTCGAGAAATAGCAGTCATGAGGGCACTAGGCGCTCCCGTTCATCACGTCGCGAAGGTTTTCCTGCTAGAAGCAGCGATTCTGGGCCTTCTAGGCGGCATGCTAGGCTTAGTGCTGGGCATAGTGGGTGCCGACTTCGCAAGGAAGCTTGTGAGCTCCGCTGGGCTATTCAAGGTACCCCTCATCATAGACCCTACCGTACTGGCTCTAGCATTCGTCCTCGCAGTCGTCTCCAGCCAGCTATCCGCACTCTACCCTGTCCTCAAGGCCTGTAGGATAAAGCCCATGGAGGTGCTGAGGAATGAGTGACGCCGTAAGGCTCGAGAACGTATGGAAAGTCTACGGAGACGGCCCCTCGCGGGCGGTTGTGCTGAAAGGTGTAGACCTTAGAGTAGAGTATGGAGAGTTAGTCGTCATCATGGGGCCTAGCGGGAGCGGTAAGAGTACGCTACTAGGCATTATAGGCACGCTTGACAGACCATCAACAGGTAGAGTGTACGTTGCTGGAGTAGAAGTCACATCGATGGACGAAGACGAGCTTGCCGCGTTCAGGCTGGCTCACGTAGGCTTCGTGTTTCAAGACCACAATCTATTACGCAACTTTACAGCGCTCGAGAACGTAATGTATCCAATGCTACTCACTAGGCGCTACACCTACGAGGAGGCAAAGGAGAAGGCCCTCGAGCTACTGAGACTTGTAGGGCTCGAGAGAGTCGCAGACAGGTTCCCTTCCCAGCTAAGCGGAGGACAGAGACAGCGCGTCGCAATAGCCAGAGCGCTAGCCAACGACCCAGATATAGTCCTCATGGATGAGCCCACAGGAAACCTCGATATAGACTCGGCCGCCAAAGTGGCCTCGCTAGTCAAGTGGTTAAACCAGGTCTACGGGCAGACATTCCTCATAGTCACACACAACCCTGAACTCGCGACCCTAGCTACAAGGCTACTCTACATCAGAGGAGGCAGAATATACGAGAAACCGCCCGAGAGTGTACTATCAAAGAAGCTAGTAGAGGAGGTCAGAAATAGCGAACTCAGGACGAGGATTCGCAACTCCCAACTGAGGCTACTAGAGGTAGAGCTACGCGCTCTAAGGAGGCTGGTCGCCCAGGGGAGGATACCACGCTGTGAGACAGAAGCTAGGCTCAGCCTCCTCAGAAACAGGGCAAACAAGCTTCTTCAAGTGGCTGCACGGTCAGGGCGAGACAGGCTCGTCATCGACTCCGCGTGAGACTGGTCTCATCACACCGTAGAAAATGGAAGGAGAACGTATATATAAGATG
>CAZPLI010000023.1:0-17364 GCA_964587325.1 uncultured Thermofilaceae archaeon
CTTTTAGCTGCTTGAGGTCCCGCTCAAGCATTCGAGCGGCCTCTCCTGGTTCCTTCTCAATCATTTCTATAAGCGGTACTACCTCCCGCTCTAGTATCTCCCGAGCGCGGGCCTTGAAGAGCTCCGTTAGGCGTGGCACTGCCCTGTAGACTGTTCTTCGCCCCCTCCTGCCGCTTATGACCAACCCACGTTCCTCAAGCCTACGTAGGGCTACTGAGAGAGTGGACCTTGCAAATCCGGTTAAGGCCTTCAGCTCGTCAGCGTTTACTGTTCTTCCCGAATACAGCATCTCTGCTAGTACAAATGCTTCTGCCCTACTAAGGCCCCACTTCATTAGCAACCTAGACATCAACGCAGTGAACTCGGCCTTACTGATGGCCGCCATACCACCTTCTAACTACCATCTCACGAATATATCTTCTTTCGGATAGTTCCAAACTTTCGGAAAGTTTAAAGGCTTGAGCGCGCTTTATTAGACGCATATGAAGGGGAGCGGGCGCTCCAGGGGAGGAGTGCCCGCGTTTCTCACGCTCTTTAGAGTACTCTTCAACTCTCCGTTCAGCAGAGTACTCATGCGGGGCCTTGCAGCGAGAGCTGGCGCAGACCGTAGCGTAAGCGTTGCGTATGCGGCCTTAGCATTGCTTACTGGCGACAAGAAATACTCGTGCCTCCTTGCCAGGTTCTACTCTGTGGTGCTCGACCTCTCGTTAGGGGCCTGTGCCCGATGGCTAGGAGGACGGCCTGAGGACGTGAGGCAGGCTGTGGCGGATCCTGCTGTGCGTAGAGGGCTCGCTTTAGTCCTTGAGGGACTCGCTAGGTATGGAGTTACCATACCCCAGCGGTTACCGGCACCTTTCCTCGTAGTGTGAAACTTTACGAACGCCTGCAACCTCAGGTGCGCTCACTGCTACCAGAGGGCAGGAGGCCCCTCGCCTGACGAGCTCGCACTAGAGGAGAAACTGGACCTAGTGAGACAGCTGGACAGAGCAGGAGTTGCTGCAGTAGCGTTCTCTGGGGGCGAGCCTACAGTTCACCCAGACCTCCTTCGCGTAGTTAGTGAGGCTTCAAGTGCCGGAATGTACACGGCCTTAGCCACTAATGGCATAAGACTAGCCGATAGAGGCTACGCGGAGAAGTTAAAGAAAGCAGGGCTTAATTACGTGGAGGTTAGCATAGACTCGGCCGACCCTGATAAGCATGACAAGTTCAGAGGCGTGCGTGGGGCTTGGGAGAAGGCCGTTAAGGGGCTTAAGAACGCGATCGAGCTTGGGTTTTTCACCGGTATCGCCACGACGGTTACTAAGCTGAACGTGGACGAGATAGACGAGATACTCGACTTGGCAGAGGAGCTAGGAGTGGACAGAGTGGTGTTCTTCAACTTTGTTCCTGTGGGGAGAGGAGAGCGCATCTCTTCTCTTGACCTCTCGCCTGAGGAGAGAGAGAAAGTCCTCAAGAAGCTCTACGTGGAGAGCACTAGGAGGAAGGTCGAGGTTTACAGTACAGCGCCACAGTACGCGCGAGTTACGGTAACTTTAAGTGGAGGAAGAGAGGTTGCGGCAACGCATTTCACAGCTAGTGCAGATCCCGTGATTGGAGCACTAGCCGAGTACATTGGTGGCTGCGGTGCTGGGAGGATATATGCCGCTATTGAACCTAACGGCGACGTTACCCCCTGTGTCTTCATGCCTAGCGTGGTAGTGGGAAATGTGAGGTACACTGAGTTCAGGGAGATTTGGGAGCGCTCGCCTGTGTTTAGAGCGCTCCGCAACCGTGAGGCTCTCGAGGGGTCCTGTGGGCGCTGCGGATTTAGGTACATCTGTGGAGGGTGCAGGGCTAGGGCTCTGGCCTATACCGGTAGCATCACAGGCCCTGATCCTGGCTGCGTGATGAATAGAGACGTGTGGGAGAGAATAGTCCTGCACCAGCGAGTAGAGAGATGGGCGACAGTGACCCCTCTTGAAGCTCAGCGTGTAGCCTAGGGCAGGCTCTCACCGAAGTAGTCCTTATTGAGGTACCTAGCCGCAATTGCCTTTACCCGCTCGATGTCGCTTTTCACTGAAGGGTCATCTATCTCTGCTTGTCTTCTCTCGTTAGACTCCAGTATCGCGTCGAGCATCTTAGACGCGTACTTAGACCTGAGAATCATCGTGTTCGGTATGAGGCAGTGTCCCCCGATCACACCCGGATATAGAACCGGCCTGTCACGTAGAACCTCGTGAACCTCTCCCACGAACTCGGCGATTACGCTTAAGTCTGCCCCAAAGGCGCGAGCCATTCTGTGGACCTCCTGCCACCACGCTATCATTAGGGCACGATAGACTGTCTCGACGAGTTTCGCCAGTTCTAGGGTCTCGGGAGAACCCGTATACTCCCTAACGCGCAGGCCCAGCTCCTTGAGGTGCTGAGCTGCCTCGCTTAGGGCCTCGGTGGGCAGTGCTGCGACCCATTTCGTCCAGAACAGAATGTGGTCCTTTAGATGTGGGTGTTTGCCTCGAACAGGTGTATAGGCTATGGGTACTCTCAGCTTAGCCCAGGCGGCACGTGTAGTGCCAGGAGCCACCGTGGAGTGCACTATGACTAAGCGTGGTGAGAGCTTGCTAACGTAGGTCTCTAGGGCTTTTAGGAACGCTTCCTCACTGGTATAGGGTACGCAGAAGTGTAAATAGTCGATGGGTACCGGAACCTCCTCGAGAGCGTCTACAGAGCGTGACGGATCAATATCGTAACCGTACACGCTGAACGCCTCAGACTCCTTGGCAATGGAGTATATCGCCGAGCCTACCTCTCCGAGCCCAACTACGAGTAGGCTTCTCATATAGACCGCACTCTCTCTTTCTGTTGACCGTAAAATGCTTAGCGGGCGTGAGCGCCTCTAACTGGGGGTTAGAGTGCCGGAATACTGGAGGCTACCTCCGCGCATTAAGGTGCTCGAGGCCTTAGGTGCGATAGCTGATGGTCGCATCGAGATGCTGAGCGAGCGGGAGGCTAGAGTTACGAGTTCAGAAGGCGATCGAGTGTACAAGGTAGTGTGGGACGGCGGGCGCGGCATAGCGGCTAACGATAACGGCTCTGTCTACCGCGGCTATCTAGGCTATCCGAGTATAGCCTTCCTCATGCTTAAAGGGCTCTTACCTTTCGACGAGGAACTAGCCAAGGCTCTTCAAGGCCTGCCTTGGCGTAAGCTGAACGAGAAGTTCAAGAAGTACAAGCTAGTAGAGAGCTACATAAAAGAGTCGCTAGAGGAGAAAGGCATACCTCCTTCTAGGGTTGACGCGTTCATAGCGTCTGTTATGAGCTCTATAAAGCGGCTTAGGCCCTACAAAATCCCGCTTGAAACCTCTGCCGAGTAGGCGAGCTAAGGTTTAGCCTTTACCTGCACGTGCCTTAGCTGCAGCGTCTCCTAGACCGAGGTATAGTAGTGCAAGGCCTACAAGCGCCAGTAGCCAGCCTACTCCCAAAGGGATAAGCGGAATACTTACTGTAGCGAGGAGTGCGCCCCACTTAACGCTGCCGATTCCGTAAGTGTTGGATATCTTCCAGAAGCCGATAAGCACTGTGAGCATTACCAGGAGGGACATGACTATTCCTGCGGTCAGTAGCACTGCCCCTATTAACACGTGGTAGGGTATGGATCTATTGGAGAGAGGAATTACGATTTCCCCCTGAGGCTTCGCTAGAACAACGAGCGCGCCCAACACTAGGAGAGCGATAGCCACGGGGAAGCCCCACTTGACTGCCCTGTAGACAGTACATAGCGGCTTCCTTACTGCACAGAGCCTCTCCCATCCTCTGTAGTGCGAGTACCACGCAATAGTTAGCAGTGCTAGCACTATGAACATGAAGCCAGAGCCTACCTCTGGGCCGGCTAGTAGGCCTAGGGCCAGTGCAGCCACTACTGCGATTACAGCTATTACTATCGACTGGCGTAGTAGTTCTAATCCCTCAGCAGCTAATAGGGGTTGGCTCATGTCAAGGACTCTAGCGTGCGCCGTACTTATTACTTCTCGCGTGAGTGGAAACATGGGTGGCTCTCGTGGCGAGCGCTAAGCCTCTGCCAAAGCTCGACTTAGACAAAAACGCCTGGATAGTGGGCTTAGGCCTCTACTTGAGAGACCTCGACACAGTCGTAGTCGCCGACCTCCACTTAGGGTACGAGGAAGCCCTCTCAGAGCGAGGCATCTACGTGCCGCCGGTACAGCTGTCAGTGATCAAGCGCTTGCTGAGGCTCATACTAGACGAGACGAAGGCCTCAAGAGTCATAATACTGGGCGACGTAAAGCACGAGTTCGGCAGCGCGTTAAGGCAAGAGTGGCGAGAAGTGCTGAATCTGTTTAACTGGCTAAAGGAGAGAGACGTGAGAGTAGAAGTCGTGCGAGGAAACCACGACAACTTCCTCATACCAATACTCAAGCGACTGGAAGTGCCGCTACACGACCCCATACTGGTCGAGGGGCGCTACGCAATGGTTCACGGCCACAAGCCCCTCCCCCCAGAAGCCTATGCGGAAAATGTAGAGTACATACTAATGGGGCACGAGCACCCAGCCGTGCTCTTCAGAGACGAGCTTGGCGTTAAGATGAAGTTCAAGTGCTTCCTAGACGGGCGCTACGAGGGCAGAAGGGTCATAGTGGTCCCCGCCCTGTCACCCCTTATGCCGGGCACTGAAGTCAACCTAACAGAGCCCTCAGAGCTCCTCTCTCCCCTGCTTAAGGAAGTCAACCTTGACGCTTACAGAGTGTACGTCGTCGACGTTGAAGCGGGAGTGTACGACTTCGGACCGTTAGGTACGCTAAAGTCAGTCCTAATGCCGCTCTGACAGGGACCTAACCACAGGTTCTCTCCACAAGCATTCTCACATAGTCGCTCCTAGGAACCCGAACCTCCTTGCCGCACCTCTCGCACCTAAACACTACTTGTTCGCCCTCAATTCTTCGTGGCGCCCCTAGGGGCCTGCCGCAGTAACACACAAAGCCCCTCAACCTAGCGGGCACGCCATAGACTAGTCCGTGAGGAGGAACGTCTCTCGTTACGACGGAGCCAGCTCCCACCATTGCGTAGTCTCCTATCTCCACGCCACAAACTACGGTCGCGTTGGCACCGATACTAGCGCCCTTACCTATCCTAGTTCTTACGAGCTCCCACTCGGAGACTTGCGACCTAGGGTAGAGGTCGTTGGTCAGAGTGGCCGAGGGGCCTAGGAAGGCCCCATCACTTACCTCGACGCCTCTGTACACGGAGACAAAGTTCTGGATTTTCACGTTGTCCCCCACTACAGCACCAGCGTCTATGTACACTCCTTTACCGAGGTTACAGTTCCTTCCGACTTTAGCGCCCCTTCTGATATGGGCAAAGTGCCACACTCTGGTTCCGTCACCTATCTCGGCGCCTTCCTCTACGACAGCCGTTGGGTGAACGTAGACGCTCAAGACTTTCTCCCCCTCTCCCTGACTAGTATGAAGGTAAAGCCCCGCACACCCACAAGCTTAGCGTTCACGCGCTCCGCTACAAGCCTGGCTACCTCGCGCCTGTCTACGTCACGGCTCTCCCTATAGTTCTTAAGCATCTTGACTTTGACCGCTCCGTGAGCATCCAGAGCCCTGTCTATCTCTTTGAGTAGGGCCTCTGTGATCCCCTTTTTGCCTATCCTGATAGTGTATATGTCAGCATGAAAGAGCCTGCTCAGCTTAGTACCCATACTCAGTCCCTGCTATGCGGCGACTGCCCACGTTATATTTCTGTGCCCAAGCCCGTGAACATTAAAAACTGGAACACGCATTCATGCGTGCCGAAGCAACCCACTATGAGGGGAGGAACGGTCAATGGCACTAGTCAGAGTGAAAGTCAAAGTGTTCGGTCGCGAAGAGAAAGTGCTCGAGGTCCCGCAAGGCTCGCGTGTCCTAGACTTACTGGAAGTACTGTCTCTGAACCCAGTGGAGGTAGTTGCAGTTAAGAACGGCGAGGTAGTAACTGAGGACGAGGAAGTAAACGACGGAGACGAGATAGAGCTGTACTCGGTGGTATCCGGTGGCTAAGTGCATAGTATGTGGCAGGAGAGCCGCGCTTGTAGTCTCTTACTTGAGAGCGCCGCTCTGTAAGGAGCACTTTACCGAGTTCTTTGAGAAAAGATTCAGGGAAATGCTTGAGAGATTCCAAATGGTCAGGTCGGGCGATGTAGTGGCTGTAGCCGTGTCGGGCGGGAAGGATAGCCTCACAACGCTGTACTTGATGAAGAAGTTCTCGGAAGAGTACGGCTATGAAGTGTTCGCACTAGCAATCGACGAGGGGATAGCTGGCTACAGAGAACACAAGCTAAAGGCGCTATTCGAGCTGGCGGACAGGTTAGGAGTAGAAGTGTATGTCGTCTCGTTTAAGTCGACATTTGGCGCGACCCTCGACGAGCTCGTTATTAGACTTAAAGAGAAAGGAATGGTTTACAAGCCCTGTAGCGTGTGCGGCGTCTTTAGGCGCTACCTGCTAAATATCGCCGCGAGAGAGCTAGGTGCAACCAAGATCGCAACAGGGCATAACTTGGACGATGAGGCCCAAGGATTCATAATGAACGTTCTGAGAGCAGGCGTCCCAAACATTGTGCGAGAGTGGCCGGTATCTAAGAACGGGCATCCCAAGCTTGTCGCACGAATTAAGCCTCTATTCCTCACTCCGGAGAAAGAGAGCCTCGTGTACTCATTAATTAAGGGGCTGAAAACACCGTTCGTTGAGTGTCCTTACGTGGTGTACTCGGTAAGGCATAGAGTGCGCAGATGGCTTAACGAGCTTGAGAGAAATAGGCCCGGTGCGAAGTATGCCGTAATAGCCTCGAGCTTCCTATACAGCATCTCTCTCGCTTCACTAAAGGATAGGCTCCCAGGCCCTACCACATGCAGCGCTTGTGGAGAACCGTCTTCTTCTGAGCTTTGTAAGGCCTGCGAGTTCAGAGAATACCTAGGCCTATCTTCGGGCCCTATAAGTCTAAAGCCCGAGGTGTACCGCGGTCACAAACGCTAGTGCCGCGACTAGAGAAGTTGCTATAACGTTAGTCGACTCGTTCCCCACGCACTTGAGCCCGCTATAGTACTCAGTCCTAGTGCCGCATATGTGGACCTCTTTATCGGTTAAAACTCTACACAAAGGACAGTAGTACTTTAACTGCACAGTAGCGCCTACGAGGCTATCTAGAAACTCACCCATCCAGCCGAAGAACGTAAGGAAGTATAAAAGCGTGGGGAAACTCGTCCTAAGCCACCCCCACGGGTAACTCGCTGCCTTAAGAGGAAGCGAGGATAGCGAGGGAGCTGCTAGGGCGGCTACAGCGCATACTCCCAGTGGGCTGTTCACAAGAGCCTCGGCGACTAGACCCATAAAGGCTGCACCTAAAAGCGAAGCTGCCTCGCCGAGCAAGGTCACGCCGCCAGAAGTCCCTGGGCTCACTTTAACCCAAGGCTTAGTTATGAGCCTGGGCCTACTCTTACTGAGGGAACCTATCTCTGCGGCCCAAGTGTCGGCATTGCTGGCTGCAAACGCGGCTAGTGCAGCCAGCAGGAAGGCTTTTGAGAATGTCACATAGCCTAACGCTAAGGCTATGAAGGCTCCGGAGAACATTAGGCTGCCGACTCCTCCCGCACCCATGACCTGCCTCCAGTTCCTCCCGTGTCTGCTCTCAGCAGCTCCTCGCTCTTCCTTCGTTTTATACCCAACAAGCGTGAGGACAGTTGATGACACAAAGAACGCCAGTATGTATAGTAGGCTCTGAGGCCCTGTGAAGGCCGCAGCCAGAGCTACGCCGAAGGCCGCTAGTACGCCGTCGAGAGTAAGAGCACGCTTCCTAAGCGTAATAAAGCCTAGCACTAGCGAGATCGCTACGGCGAGGGCTATGCTCGCTCCAATGGCCTCGGGGTCATGCATGCCTCTACTCCTCCACTTTTTCGCTTTAAAAAGCCCTTCTCTCGACGTTTGACTAATCAACGGCTTTAGCTAGGCCACGCCTACATAGCTACCACGCGTCATTCGTGCTAGCCTTATGAGGACCTCGGTGCCTGTTAGGGCATGTCCTACACTTTCATACATGGGTTCTTTATGTCTAGTATTTACCACTACCGTCTCTATCCCCTCCTTTACTATGCACTCAGCAACCTCGAAGACACTCTGCACTGCAGGATCTATTGAGTAGAACCTCGTCCCGACTCGCCGAGGCAGGGGGACGTTAACGTTGCCGTCGCTTATTATCACCATTACGGGCGAGTAGCCCCTCTTCTTCTCCCGTAGTGCTAGAAGGTAGCCCTTGTACATTCCTGAGGCGAGAGGTGTGAAGTCGTCTAGGCCCACGTTGGAGAGCTTGCTTATTAGCAAGTTGAAGTTAGTAGTTGGGTACTGGACTATCGCTGCCCCAAAGCCCTTACACACTACCAGCGATATTCTGTCCCTGTATCTGCATGCCTCTCGCTTGATAGCCTCGAAGGCTGAAACTATACCTGACACTGAGTGCATCATTGATGCACTCGAGTCTAAGACCACGATTATTGACGCTCTCTGCCTACCTGCTTCTAGAGGCTCCCTGAGATCCTCCCACGTTACGCGCGGCCAGTGCCCGGAGATTGCAGCTCTGCGCAGTGTGGGAGCAATTGCTATCTTGAAGAAGCGGGCCTTCGGTATGATGTAGTCTATAATTCTGCCCGGCCCCTTACCTTTTCTTCTCCCTCTCGCCCTGGCTACCTTGCGGGCCACATTGACTGCGATCTCTATGAGCCTGCTGGGAGTTATCTCTCCTCCGAGTATTCTTAGGCCTCTTGCGACGTACAGTTGATACTCGCCTCTCTGCTCTAAGCTAAAGTTGACATACACTGCTTTTCGCGTGAAAACTAACTGCTTGCCACCGTAGTATATCGTCTTCTTACTCATTAGCGAGTCAAGTATCAACCAGAGCAGTAGGGCGAGCAGAGCCAGTAGGGGGTCTATTAGGAGGAGTATGAAGAACGTTATGAGAGCTAGCACTACGCTGAGCAGCTGTAGCAGGGGCGGTATCTGTTTACAGGAAGACGCTATGAAAAAACTTCTCCTCGCGGCGCAGTTCTCCTCTCCTTCGGCGCACGCCCTTAACGCGTACCGGCGCTTTGACTCCCTTAGCCTGACTAGCGAACACGGCCTCTATTTCCTCTCTAGTCGCTGGCGGCTTTAGCCCCGCGGCTCGAGTCCTGTGCGCTAAGGCCATTAAGAGCCCTTGCTTCGCGTCGTCCTCGGTGACCTCTGTCCGTCCATCTAGCGCAGCAAGAGCCTTAGCCACCTTAATCGCTGTAATGTCTGGCCTATAGCCGTCTACCTCTAGCTCGGCACAGGTCCTGACTACAGCGTACAATACCTCCTCAGGTACTTGGACCTTGGGCAGCAGCTTTTTGGCCTCGAGTATTCTCTGACGCAGCTCGTCCTGGATCGGCTTCCACTTCCTCTCGAAGGCTTCAGGGTCCTGTTCGAACTCTAGGTTCCTCCTCACTATCTCCGCACGGAGATCGGGGTCCTTGATAGTCCCCACGTTCACGCCTATTGCGAACCTGTCTAGGAGCTGAGGCCTTAACTCGCCCTCCTCAGGGTTCATGGTGCCCACGAGTATGAAGCGAGCAGGATGCCGGAGGGATACCCCCTCGCGCTCAACGACGTTCCACCCCGAGGCTGCAGCATCAAGTATCGAGTCTACTATGTGATCAGGGAGTAGGTTGACCTCGTCAACGTAGAGTATCTGCCTATTAGCCCTTCCGAGCAGACCTGGCTCAAAGATTACTCTACCCTCCTTCAAGGTTCTTTCGATGTTTATCGTCCCCAGTACCATGTCCTCAGTGGCGCCTACCGGTAAGTCGACGACTCGCATCTTGATCTTTCGGATGGGGAGCTTCTCTCCCTTCTCGTAGCGGGATCTGCAGAAGTCACACATTAGGTCAGGCCTGTAGGGGTCACAGTTAAACGGGCAGTCGGCAACCACGTCGATGTCTGGTAGCAGCTCCGCGAAGGCTCTCACTATGCTAGACTTTCCAGTGCCCTTCGGACCACTCACTAGCAAACCTCCTATTGAGGGGTCGACAGCTAGGGCTAGAAGAGCTCTCTTGAGGTCTTCTAGCCCTACGAACGCTGCGAAGGGTAGTACGCGCATTACCTTCACAGCCCCATTATCGAGGCTTCTGAGCGAGTAAAAAGCGTTTTTGGAGAGGAGGGAGAAGGATAGCAGGTGTCGTGACTGTGGTAGGAGAGGAAAACCAAAGAGAACTAGTAGAAGAATATCTGGGCCGTAGCTGGCTGGAGGGGTTCGCGACTCCGGTGTATGGGGGATATAGCGTAGTGGAACTCGCGAGCTCCGTTTACTCTGCCTTTGGCGCCCAAGTGCCCGCACCCGAGTGTCGGATTCTAGGAAGTTCGGACGTGTCTCAGGCCTCGCGCGTAGCGTTCATAGTTGTGGACGCGCTAGGTTACTTCCAACTACTGGAGTATAGCGATAAAGTCTTGAACAACATACTGAACATGGGAGTAAGGCTCGAGCCTCTAACTACAGTAGCTCCTAGTACTACGGCCGTAGCCATAGCCTCTATGGCGACCGGCACCTATCCTGGACAGCACGGCGTCCTAGGTTACGTGACGTGGGTTAAGGAGGCAGGTACTGTAGTCAAGACTTTAGGCATGAAGCCCGCTGTGGGAGGACACAGAGACCAGCTTAGGGACTCAGCGTGGAAGCCCGAGACTATATTTAGCATAGACACTCCTTTTGCTAAGTTGTGGGCCGAAGGTATACAGGTAAAGGCTTACGTGCCGAGATCTGTAAGTGACACCGAGTACACTAGAATGGTATACTCAGGCGCTGACATAGAGGAGTACGTGACGCTAGGCGAGTTGTCAGTGAAACTAGCACGCGAGCTTAAAGGTGAAGGGACAACGCTATTACTGGCATACATTCCCAACCTTGATGAGGTCCTGCATGTGGACTCACCAGCATCGGAAGAGTATAGGGCCGAACTCTGGCACGTACTTAAGGCACTCGAAAGAGTCTTCGAGGCCGCAGTGGGGAATAGTGACTCAGCTGTAATTGTCACGTCGGATCATGGAGGTATAGATGTCTCAGAGGACAACGTGATCTGGCTCAACAAGCTCGAAAGGCTAGCCGAGAAATTGTACGTCTCTCCAAGTGGAGAGAGCAGGATGGCTTATCTTCACACCTCCGATAAGAGTGCTGTGTCTGCAGTGCTAGAAGAAATCGGCGTGGCAGCAGTAGACTCCTCTGAAGCAGTGAGCAAAGGGTTGTTTGGCCCAACGATGAGGTACCGAGACCGGGTAGGTGACGTGATAGCGTTACCGCGCGGTAGCAAGTGCCTTAGATACCCTTATGGGACCGGTGATGAAGAATTCAGGCTGAGAGGTCATCATGGAGGCCTTACGTCCCAAGAAGTCATAGTCCCCTTGCTTTACTACGTGGGGCGCCGCTAGGGGAGCTTAAACACTATCTTTTCGTAGCCGGCTATTCGGTCGCCCTCCTCCACTCTAATTACTAGTATGTTATCGTTGATTATCTCGCTCCTGCCTGACACTTCTACCTCTGCGATCTTAGAGCCTGGAGGGAAGAACCAGTAGGCGGCATAGGGGTACTCTGCCTCCTCGCCAGAGTATATGTTCTCGTAATAGTTGAGCCCCCGCCTCGGTTTACCCTTAAAGAATATGAAGAACGTGACAAATGGTTCTTCAGGCGTCCCTTTGAAGCCTATGTCGACTCCCACGACCCGCGGTCTTACCCTCTCACCGTTTAGCACGACCTCTTCCTCATCTAGGAACTTCTGCATAGAGCTTGCAAGGCTCTCTAGCTCGTTCTCAAGCTGCTCTACATCGTCCATGAGCTGCGCGTAGTACTGGTCGGGATCGTAGTACTCAAACACGAGCACCTGGTATACCTCAAGCCTTCTTGTCACCGTGAAGAGCCCTATCGCGTGTAAAGGCTCTACCTCACTCACTCTCCTACCCCGCCAGTACCTGTCTTAAGAGCCGGGCCCGGAACCAAACAGGCCCAGCTCCGCTTGCTCAACTACAGGGTGATATATCTCTATCTCGCTCACCTAAAAGCTCCTAAGCGCTTTGACACTCCCGGCTAGGCAAGAGTAGGAGAGAGACTACCTTACTAGGTACTTGCTGTGTCCGGGAAGCACCGCTTTAACCTCGCGTTCTCTTAGTAATGTCTCGACCTTCTTGGACATTATGATGACTCTACCTCCTCTAATCGCTGCCACGTCGCCGGTCACTAGAGCCTCTCCGTATACCAAGTAGCATACGTGGTGACGTGTGTGCCGACCAACCTTGATGACCTCGACTTCAAAGGGGCCAAGCTCGAAGCTCTCGCCCCCCTCGATACCGACCTGTAGTACTCCCCGCGTCAGCAATCTGCCTATAGCTGTGTTAATGTCAAGTAGGTCTGCTAGGCTAGTACGAGGAGAGTACACTCTGACCTCCTTAAACCTCTTGGTGAAACTCCTAAGGCCTGCGACGTGATCGAAGTGCAGATGCGTTATGAATACTGCTAGGGGCTTAAGCCCCAGCTCCTCCACTCTACTGGCCACCTTTGCCCCACCACAGTCGAACACTAAACACGTGCCCTCGCGGCAGAGCAAGTAGTTGTTAGACAGTGTCTTCACGACTTCGATCTCAAGCATAACGAATCCCAAGCTCTATCTCCTTAAACGCTATAGGAACTTCGTAACCACGGTGCCAAAAGGAGAGCTTAATAGGAGAAAACGAAAGGAAAGAAAAGAGGAAAGTTAGGGGAGAGTTATCGCTTATGCTCCTTACAGGACTTTTACTTTGTCAAGAGGTCTGACGTTTACTACTTCTGGGTTTACGAGAGCGGGCGGCATCTCGCCCTTTAATACGGCTACGAGGTTCTTTGCAGCTAGCTCCGCCATCCTCCTCCTAGCCTCAATAGTGGCGCTCGCTATGTGTGGTGCGAGGACGACATTGTCTAGCTTAGTGAGCGGGTGGTCTGGTGGAAGCGGCTCCTGCTCGAATACGTCTAGCGCGGCGCCGGCGATCCAGCCCTCCTTGAGAGCCTTAACGAGAGCCTCGGTGTCGACCACAGCGCCTCTGGCGGTGTTTATCAGGTAGGCTGTGGGCTTCATTAGCTTGAGCTCCTTCTCGCCTATTAGGTGGTAAGTCTCCTTAGTTAGCGGCACGTGCAGGCTCACGAAGTCAGACTCCTTCAGGAGGGTCTCGAGATCGACGTACTGGATCCCGAGCTCCTTCTCGGCCTTCTCGTTTCTCCTGATGTCGTAGTATATGATCTTCATCTCAAAGCCCTGTACCTTCTTGGCGACAGCGTAGCCTATTCTGCCTAGGCCCACTATGCCCAGCGTCTTGCCCTTGAGCTCGGGGCCTGTGAGGAAGAACGGGTTCCAGGGCTTGTCCCACTTGCCCTCTCTGATCACCTTGTCGGCCTCTAGTATCCTCCTAGTGATAGCAAGCAGTAGTCCTACAGTGAACTCTGCGACTGCATCGGTGAGAACGCCCGGCGTGTGAGTCACGTAAATGCCGCGCTTAGTGGCGGCCTCGACGTCTATGTGGTCGAAGCCTACGCTGTAGGTGCTTATTACCTTTAGGTTGGGAGCCGCGTCCATGACTTCAGCGTCAATCTTGTCGGTTAAGAGGCAGAGAATGCCGTCTTTGTCCTTTATGTGCTCTATTAGCTCCTCCCGTGAGGGAGGCCACTCCTTAGACTCGTGTAGGTCTATCTCAAGCCCGGCTTCGCGGAGTATCTGAAGCCCCGGCTCGGGTATTATCCTCGTGACATATACCTTAGGCTTAGCCATACCACTTCACCCTCTAATACTTGAAGTCGCCCGGCTCGGGCCAGACTTTAGGCACCTTGCCGGGCGGGTACTCCTTCTTCAGCCACTCAATGAACTCAATTATCCTCTTTATTGCTTCCTCTACTATTACTTCTCCCTTCTCCCTGCTAGCCTTGCTGGGGTAGCCTACGCTGCCCTTCGGGTAGTGGTGGATCTCCATGTAGTGGCTGACGTCAAACCAGCAGAAGGGCCTGCCGTAGACGTTGCCTGCCTTGTCAACCCACTTGTCAGGTATAACGCCGACCATGCGCTCAGCGTCAGCCTCCTTAAACTTCTCGGGGTTGACGAGCTTAGGAGCTACGTACCAGAGGACGCTAGCCTCGAGCTCGTCAGCATGAATGAACGGGGTCTCGAGGACTACGCCGGGCTTTAGCTCCGTGCCTACGTGTAGTATGTCGCGGACCCAGGCCCACCAGCTAGTGACCATTATGAGCGCTCTGACGCCCTCCTCGATTATCGCCTTGTCCTTAGCTATGGGCAGTACGTACTCCTGTCCGTGACTGTTGAACAGGATTATCTTCTTGAAGCCCGTGTGGCTTAGCCACTTAACTACGCTGACTACGTAGTCGATGTAAGCCTCCTTCTTGATGGGGATAGTGCCGGGCATGCCGTAGTGGTGGCTGGGGTGGCTACCGTAGATTATCGGCGGCGCCACGGTTATGCCGGTCTCGTAGGCCACCCTCTCAGCTATGTAGGTGCCAATCAGCGTGTCCTCTCCGACTGCCTGTCCATAGCCGTGGCACTCAACAGAGCCGCAGGGCACCATTATGATGTCGTTCTTCTTGACGCGCTCGAGTATCTCGTCCATTGACATTTGGTCTAGGTAGATTTTCTCTCCGAACTTGTTGTAGACAGGCCTAGTGAATCTTCCCTCGTACTCGACCACTCTAACCACCTCTTTACGGCTTGATAGTTATCTTGCCGTCGATCCTCTTGTGGGCCCTCTCAAAGGCCTTCTCCACCTCGTCTAGCTTGAACCTTGAAGTGATGATCTGGGTCATGTCAATCCTTCCGGCGGCCATTAGCCTAATCACGTTGGGGAATGTCCTCCAGCCCGAGTGGCCCTGGCTACCGAATATCTGGGCCCTCCTTACCTGGAACACTTCCAAGTATATCGGGACCTCCTTTGGAGCCCTACCGATCCAAGCGATCTTGCCGCCAATCGCCAGGCTCTTCTGCATCTGAGGCAGCGTGTGCTGCGGGGCACCCGCAGCCTCCACGTGCAGGTCCGCACCTTCGCCGCCAGTGACGTCGAGTATCTTCTCCCACGGCTGGATGCCCTGCTTCTGAAGCTCGTAGGGGTCAAAGACGTAGTCGGCACCAACCTTCTTGGCTAGCTCTTTCCTGACAGGGCTTATCTCAAAGGAGATTATCTTGCCAGCGCCAGCAGCCTTAGCCAGCGATATAGCAGCTAGACCTATGGGGCCTGCACCCCACACAACCACGTAGGCGCCTGGCTTGAAGCCGCCAGCCCTGTTGAAGATAGCATGGTAGGCTACGCTCGTCGGCTCGACGAGGCTGCCAGCCTCGAAGGCCTTCTCCTCGCTCCCGTACCTCTCTAGTAGGCTGTCAATCTTCCAGACATACTTCTCCTTGACTACTACGTACTCGGCCATAGCGCCGTCATGCGTGAAGCCGAGCTCGCCGAACTCTAGGTCGGCAGGGTCGTTCAGCAGGTAGCAGTGGTTCACGTAGCCAGCCCTACAAGCATCACACTGGCCGCACCACATCATCTCCTCGCTGGTCACCATGTCGCCGGGCTTTATCCACTTGACAGCTGAGCCTACCTTCTCGACTACACCGCTAAACTCGTGGCCTATGACAACAGGGAACTTGGTCAGGCCAGGGTATATTATGTAGCCCTCCTCGTCCGTCTCAACGAAGTGAACGTCGCTACCACAAATACCGCAGGCCTTGACCCTTATCAGAACCTCGTCGGGCTTTGGCTCGGGAATAGGTTTCTCCTCAAGCTTTAGCTTGGGGTTCTTCCAGACACGGTTGCCCTCGCGAACTTTCTTAGTTTTCTTCTCGGCTTCAGTAATTTCGTAACCAGGGCGAGGGGCGAAATCGGCATACACGACAGCTGCTTTCATAGTCTTGGCCAAAACCCACCACCGCTCGACTTATTACAGACGGTATATAAAGCCTTTATGCTATAGGCATACATAGAGGATAACTAAGACTATATGCTATAAAGAAAAAGGAGTTTTTCTAATACGATTAAAGAGGAAAAATTAGGTAGCTATCGAGAAAGTCTAGAGATTATTGGCCTGAGGGTATCCCTCGTCTTCCTGAGGACCTCCTCGAAGGATGGCTTCATTATGACCTCAGCCGAGAGGTAGCCTCTATAGCCAGCGTCCTTCAGAGCTTCAAGTATTGAGCCGAAGTCTAAGTGGCCCATTCCGGGCGCCAGCCTGTTGCTGTCGGCCACGTGGAAGTGTCCTATTTTGCCTGATGCCGCCTTTATGGAGTCTTCCATCACAGGCTCCTCGATGTTCATGTGAAACGTGTCGAGCAGTAGCTTTAGGGCTTCAGAGCCTACGTCAGCCAGTACTCTGAGGCCCTCTTCTACTGTGTTCACTAGGTCTGTCTCGTACCTGTTGAGAGGCTCAAAGAACACGCTTACTCCCTTGCCTTCGGCATACTTGCACAGGTCTCTGAGACTCTCGACCATTAGGCGGTAAGCCTCTTCCTTAGCCACGCGCCCTTCAGTCCGCCCCCTCATGAGGCCCACTATTACGCCGGCCCCAAGGGGCTCGGCCAGATCTACGAACTCCTTGAGCCTACGTACTGCGGCCTCACGCACGTTAGGGTCGGGACTACTGAGGCTGAGACCCTCGTGTAGGAAGTTGAGACCCGTGCTGAACGCTGGTACTTCGAGACCGTACTCAGACATTACGGACTCGATCTTAGCCGCTGAGAGAACTTTAGGGTCTATCAGGGACAACTCGATGCCCTCAAAGCCGTACTCGGCAGCTTTAGCTGCAGCCTCCTCGAGCTTGCCAATCTTGGCAACAGCCTCAAAGACTGCCTCGACTGGAGTCACAACGACTGCTAGCTTAAACAAGAGATACCCCTCCCTAGGCCTTTAGCAGGAGAAGAAGAAGTAAAAAGACTAAAAAGGTTTTAGAAGAAGGCTTACTCTTCAATTATTACTGCGTCGCCTAAGGCCTGTACGTCAGCTAGTAGCTGCTGGAAGGCCTCCTCAGCGCTCATAGTGCCGCTCTCGATGGCGCTCAGAGCCCTGTAGATAGCGTCGTTGTACTCGCCCCACTTCGGGTGCATCGGTATGAAGGTGGTGTACTCCAGCATGTAAGCGACATCAGCCAGGAACTTGTCCTTGGTGTACTTGCTGTCGCTGACCTCGCTCCTGGAGATGGCTAGGTGAGCGCTGTTAACGGCGTGGTTGGCGTTAATGGACGGTAGGCTCGCGAGGGTGATCAGCACAAAGGCTACCTTCGGGTACTTGCACTGGCTGGTTATCATGTAGACCAGTGGGTGGCTCAGG
>CAZPLI010000024.1:0-17138 GCA_964587325.1 uncultured Thermofilaceae archaeon
CTTTATCACGAACGTGGCCGGAGCGTAGAAGGCGTAGCCTCCCACGACGTCCGCTAAGGCGGAGCCTACGCCCCCTGCTATCGCCGCAACCTTGGGGCCGAAGAACAAGGCCACAGTGTATATTGCCGCTTCTCCGAGGTTGAAGTAGCCCGATGTCGCCGGTATGTGGATCCTCAAGGCCAGCGTAACTACTGCTACGAGAGCCGAGAAGACTCCTGACAGCGCTACCTCTCTAGCACTCAATGCCCTCTTCATCGCATATATAGACCCAAAAGGGGGCAGATAAAGGTAGTAATCCGTTTACTACTCATTTGAGCCCATTTCTCTCGGAGCAATATGATCTAAGCCAAACCATTTTCTACAGGGGAGATTACCGAGGCCCTCTCGCTACTTCGGGTTGAACTCTGCGAATACGTTTCCTGAACACTAGCACCGCTACTCCAAGAGGCCCTTTCCAGTCAGCGAAGCAGTACTCCATGTGCACCTCCATCGTCCTCACTCTCTCTAGTATTTGCGAGAAGAGATAGGGCGTCTCTGCCTCCCAGCCAAGCTTCACTTTTATAGCCCTGACCGCGCTCAGCAGGAGAGAGGGAACGTACTTGAGTACAACATCCCTTATCATAACTACTCCTCCCGCCCTGAGTACTCTGTGAAACTCGTCTAGTGCTGACAGGTCCGGTAGCTCGTGTATTACTCCCGTCGAGATAAGCGCGTCTACAGCTCCTGACCTTAGAGGCATCATTCTCACGTCGGCTCTTACGGCCTCAGCTTCCTCGTTGAGCATCTTGAAGACTGCCAAGAAGTCGGAGTCCTTGTCTACCCCCACTAGTAGTGCGCCCTTTACTCCGTATAGCCCCGCGAGCATCACGTTCAGACCTACCCCGCAGCCAGCGTCCACAATTACTCTCGCGCCTCCGAAGACTCTTGGATAAAGCTCGCAGATCCTTGCCAGCCTTCCTAGCCTCTCACGAACTACCCTCTTTATTTTCCTCGTAAGAACTTCTAGGTTTACAGAGACTCCTTGCTTAGCCTTAGAGAGCACGTACATTAGTATCCCGTTAAACACGTGCACTTCCACGCACGGTGCTATTTCCTTCGATACTCCTAGCTCGCTAACAACCTGCGTGGCCCTACGCTTAGCCTCAGAGAAAAGTGCCGCTACCTGCCCAACCATAAGAGCTCAGGCTCTTCGCCCACTGCCTCTTACACGTCAATACCATGGATACTAATAATTTTTAATGTAGTTTTCAGCTTGGTACCCAAGGCTTAGGCCGTGAGGATGCAGGCAGACTCCGTTTACCTTTAGCTCTAAAAGTGTAATGCTTAGACAGTCCAGAAGCATGCAGAACGACAATCTCCTGAAAACGAGAAATATGTTGCTCGCTGATGCTAAGGAGGACTCTATGCTTGAGATGCTCCTTAGCACTAGGGCTGCCTCACTGAGCTACTAAATAACTGGTAAATGCCTGCTGTAGAAGTAGGCCCCCACGGCCATGACCATATAGCCCGCTGCGCGCAGTAGACTCGGGACGTAGCCCCCAGCTACGAGACAGGACAGATCACCGACTGTCAGTAGGGCAAGCCCTATAGGGAGTAGCGCAAAGGCTTTCGCGAGTCTTCCTCCATAAAAAACGCTACGACCTTCAGCGTTACTGTAAGCAAAGCAACGTCGAGGAGAATAGGTACCGTGCTTAAAATTGTGGAGGATAAGCCCTCTAGGGTCAAACCTCTTGAGACACGTAGGTGGATAGAAGCTATTAGCGCGGCGCATAAAGCCAGAGAGACGATGTAAAAAGCATTCACCATGCGTTTGGAGTCGGCATCATTCAGCAGAGAGATAAACGGCCTAGCGCCCCTATAGAGGCCCACCAGAACGAGGACCTGGCCTAGCGCTTGCACAGGACCAGTCACGTAGAATCGTGAAAACGCTCACGGAGATGACCAAAGGCTAGTCCCAGAACCTCAGCAATAAGCCAGAGCCTAAGACCAGCCAAGACGAAGAACCACGAAGCATCCAGAACATCGTGCAGCACCTGTCCCTGCCTTTCAAAGACCATCAGGCCAGCCCCAAAGGCCGCCCCCACCCCTAGAGCGGTAAAGACCGTTGCGATCACCTCACACACGACGTAAACCCTCCTTTAACTCTCCCGTCCGTACTCTCTCCGCGTAGAACTCGCAGTAGGGATCTCCCATTGCGATACACTTTGCCTCAATAACCCGAATGTCCTCTCCTAAGAGCTCTGAGAGAAGCCCACTTAGGTGTCCTCTAATAAACTGGCTTGCCGGCCTAGTCGAGCCCTTAAAAATCTTGCATTCTATTGAGTCGTAGACTCTGACTACGATGTCTAGCTGCCGAAGGTCGTACCTGACAAGCTCTACGCGGCCCCAGCCACCAGCTTGATAAACCTTAAGTACCTCGGCTAGGAGTTCTCTTCTATCCAGACTAAGCCTCTCAGACAGGTATCTGGCGAGGAACTTACCGCCGGAATAAGCCAGGTGGTAGAGAAAGACCGCAGTCACGTCACCCAGCTTTTCGTAAACTCCCTTAATCATCTCGTGGAAGTCTGGCTCAACAACCATTATCGACCTAACGCTGGGTAGAACATAGATCGGGAACGCGAACTCGTCCATCATGAAACCCCGCACCCTAGCCTCCTTAACGTACACTCTGTCACCGGTTACGAACTCCAACTCTCTCTTAACATCCTCGACGTCAACATCTAACTCAGTGAAATCAGCAAACAAGAATACAGGCGCCCTCTCCCACTCGGGCATAGAGTGAACGCTAAGGTTCAGAATATTCACAGCATACCTAGCAAACACATCGAGGGCCTCTTTAAGGCCCCCAGGCCTATTGGGCACAGTAAAGTAAAATTCCAATAAATCCCTATCCTTAGCGTAGATCATCCAAGGTACGTATCTTTCGAATACGGCCATAGCACCCCACGCGGCGCCAGGCTGCATAACCAAAAAAATGGGAGAAAATAATTTAAGCGTTATGGTCAAAAGTCCGAAAAGATTTCTCAGCATTCCTCACCAATCGAAAAGATTTACAATAAAGAGACGAAAGAGCTCGTTAAGGCACCTAAAGGAGACCTAAACAGTCAACTTTCACTCACAGCACGACCGAATAGGAGACAAATTAACATTGAACACTTTACAAGAAGATCAAGGCTATCCTAATATCTAATTTAGGTGCGAAAGGGAGTCTCCATAAAAGCCTGCTGATATAGCGTTTATGCGACAGGTACGAGGCCTAAGAGGGCCAAAAAGAGAAGCAATTAGAACCTCTAGTCCAGGTCGAGATAAGGTTGAGTGGCCTTGCTATTAAGGCTACTCTACAATAGCAATGATAACTATAGGTGCTGGTTACTATCCTCTCGGCTCTGAGGCGTCCTGGGGGTAGACCGGAATAGTCGCGGCAGTTGTGACTAGCCCAAGCACGTACGCTAGCCTAGAGGACCCTAAGACGCTCAAGGCTCCCGTGACTATCAATGGCAGCGCTATTGCCCTCCTTAGGCTTAGGACTGTGGCTCTCTCGTTGCTCGGAACGTACCTATTGACCCAAGCTGTAAGTGTGGGTCGAAGAGAACCATACCCTACCTCGAAAACTGGACAACTTGTAGGACCCGTCGACGAGAGCAGCTCCCTTATAGTCTAGCCCTCTTCGAGTAAGAACACGACGTAGACTGGCGCTATAAAGGACGTTAACGCCACGGAGAGAGACTTATCTAAGTAGTAGAAGTGCTCGGGTCTTACTCGACAATCAAGAGAAACCTTTTCGGCAACTCCATCCCTCACACCCAGCCTAACGCCCCCCTCATAGTTCGCATATATACTTGATGGCAGCCTTTCTCGGCACCCTCTGCAATACTTTGCTCGAAAATAGAGCTACTGAGAATCGACTAGCCTTTCTGAATTTTGTCTAGTCTCTGGCGTGATCAGTGCGTATAAATAGTGCCTTGTGGCTATAAACTCGGAGTCGTTCGGGACTGCGGCTTCTAGGGCCGTGGCTTGCGAGCCTCGTATTTGGTGGTGGGTTTAGGTGGGTGGTTGGGAAGGAGTATCGGAAGATCGTATACTTAGTGGCGTGAAGGCCTGGCTACCGTATGTGGTGCCAGGTAAGAGCCGCAGGGTTACTGTTGACGTCGACGACTTGAGGAGGCTGACAGTACTCGTGGGGCCTAACGCGTCTGGTAAGACTTCTGTGCTCGAGTCAGTTGGGTACCTCCTGGCCGCGTGTCAGGACGCTTGGGGTCAAGCAATCGCTACATCGCTCGCCTCGACTCTCAGACCGTCCAGGCTAGTGCCCGGCTTAGTTGCTGTGTCCGGGCTGCTGGGAGACACGGTGCTGTCCTCTCTCTATGTTAGGCCGAGCATTGCTGACCCCGAAGTGCTAGAGGATACTGGTTGGGTTCTAGGTAGGGTCGTTGGCGTAGACCACGAGGTAATCGAGGCTCTTGCTAACGACGCTAAAACACTGGAGACATTCATTACGTCTATACAGAAGGAGAAAAACCTGGGGTCTCGAAGCCAGATTATGGACGTGGGAGAGAAGTTCTTTGAGCTAGCCTCGGAGGTCTTAGGAGAAAAGCTAAGCGTTGCCCGCGCACCTAAGATCCCCGGAATCCGCGTCTCTGAGCTAGTCTCTAAACCTACGATTCACGCGGACATTTTCACTGCGCTTCACGACTGGTACCCAATATACGTGGTCTACACCCTAGCGTCAGGCGAGCTACTATCTAAGTCTATAGTGCTAGACTTGTTTGACGACTTACTCGTCATTAAGAGGGAGAGTAAGAGAGTTGCACCAGGCATCGTCGTTTTTCACCCGTGGTTTGCATTCTGGCACGGGGGCTTTGAGAGCCTGCACTACGACCTTGTCGGGAGCAGGGGGCTGCCCAACGAGGAGAAGGCGATCGAATTGCTGAGAGAGTACATACCTTGGTTTGGAGGGTTTGACCTCGTGTACGACACTTTGTTTGTTAAGACGCCTGGTGGAGGCAGACTGCCAGTCTACAGTCTTAGTGACGGACAGAGAGTGGCGGTGTTCTTAGGCATGCTGTATGCAGCTGAGAGACGAGGCTCGGTGTTTCTCGTCGACATGCCGGAAGCGTACGTCCACCCCGACGGTCTACCCATTATGGGGAAGCTGCTGGCCCAGCTAGTTGCCGAAGGAGAGCAAGTGCTCGTAACCACGCAAAGCCTAAGTCTCGTCAAGACTCTGTTGAAAGCAGCCAAGAGTCAGGAAATACTCGAAGACACCGTAGTTGCAGAGCTTGGCATTGACGAGAAAGGATGCGTAAGGCCCTTTGCCGAGTGGAGCGGAGCGGCAAGCGAGAGAAGCATCGCAGATCTAAGTGCAGATCTTAAAAGCTGAGAAGCCACCAGCTACCGAAGTTACCGTAATACTCCTGACCGCGCTAGGCCGAGGGACGCAGCTAAGAGACCGACAGATGTATCAGACAGATTACTTAAAGAGCAAGTTTTGCACCAAGGTTATGGAGGTAGCCTTGATATCCAAAAATCCTCTAGACCTCTCGGTAGGAAAGAAGCTCTCGAAAGACGAACTGGCCGATGCTCTCCGTCTTGCTATTATCGGGGAACTAGATGCAATCAACCTTTACCTACAGTTTGCCAGGGCGTGTGACGACGAGGTAGTAAGAAGAGTACTCGAGGATATAGCCAGAGAGGAAAAGACTCACGTTGGCGAATTACTATCACTGCTCATAAGACTTGATCCCGAGCAAGTCGAAGAGTTAAGGAAAGGCGAGAAAGAAATCAAAGAGTTCACTGAGAGCGAACCAACATAGCCTTAGCTCGTGTCGCGAGAGCTCCTAAGGTATAGCTGGCAGTATGTGCTTGCCAGCGCTAGGAGGAAGTAGACATCCTCATCTTTTCTGCATCGCTACATAATACTAGCAATAAAAAGATATTAAAGAAAAAGTAGGATCAATTTGAGTACCTCTTATTTACCCTTCTTTTTCCTTTTTAGCGCTATCCTCACTTTCTCCTCCGGCCAAGTCCAGTTCCAGCCTTTCCTGGATCTCTTCAGGAACTTCCATAAGTGCGGTATGAACATAGCGATGCTTTCGTGCGACATTACTAATTGGCACAGCGGCGCCTTTACGTTAAAGGACGAGATTACTCTGTATATCGTCTCTAACATCCAAGGAGGCGGTTGCCCAGTCAGTAGAGAACGATCTATGTCCACCAAAGCAGTGAAGAAGTACGGAAGCCTTATGAGTATGCGAGCTAGCATCGGCGCCTCCTTTCCCTCGAAGTAGAAGACCCTTAGTGGAACCTCAGCAATTGAAAAGAAAGGAATAAACGTATTGTAAAGCCAAGCTGGCAATACGTGCTCCTTATAGTGGTAACCTACAGTCTTCTCTGACACCTTAGGGAAAGAGGGGTCTACGCTGAGTGCATACCTCACACCCTCTATCGGCCTAGCAAAGGGGCCAGCCTGAAGCTTCTTGACCAGTATGGCCATGTCTATTGGGTCAGGGACTTTGTCCTCACTTGGTGGTGACGGAGGGCTTCTCCGCTTTTCCTTAAAGAAAGCGTCTAGGAAGTCTCCAGATAAGAACGGCACTAAGCCTGCGCCAGGCACTAGCATGGACCCGCCAGAATCGGGCCTCCACTTATGGAACTCCAGCCCTCGGACTACTACCACTACATCCGCGTTGAGCGACTTAACATACCTGTCTATGAACTTGTAGGGCACGATTGCCGAGTAGAGTACGTAGTGTCCTAGCCCCCAGAGCCTCCTCACGCTAAGAGTACCTTGAGGCCACTCGTTTTCGTCCGTATTAGTGTATGCTGAAATAACTGCTAGGTAGCTTAGGCCAAACCTCCTGTGGTCGAAGACGTAGACAAACTTCCCTTTACCGTAAAGCTTCTTGTATATCCGCCACGTCGTTGCTACAGAGCGCCCAGTTTTCCTAGCCAAGTCTCTAATGGTTAGCGCCCGAGGCAGAGCTTGAATTAGATCACACTCTGCCTCACTGAATTTAGCTACTAGCATTGGGATCCTAGCTCCTTAAGTGTCGAGCCAAGACTAGGGGAATGGGTCGGGGCTAGGAGTAGGCGCACCTCTATCGTCCGATGAGAGAGTTGACACAGGATCTGCAAGGGCTGCCGAGAGGAGCGTGATGCTGAGAACGATCGCCAGCAGAAGCAAGTATCTCCTTCTTAGGAGGAGCCTTGTCCAGACCCGAAGGAAGGTTCCGATCTTCATACGTTATATTCTACGACGTTCCTCCTAAAATTAGTTTTTGTTTCATCTCCTATACGTTGCTACATGAAGCAAAAACTCAACGAGAGACTAACCCAATATCATGCCTCAACCTGTCCGCAGAGTACTCAAGGAGGAAGATTCTAAGAGAATTACCACTAGTCCTGAGGCTGTCAAGAAGAAATACAGGTATATTCTGTAGCAACTGCTTGAGGGATAAAGTGGCGAATTGGAGAAAACATCGAGAAACTCTTGGCTCTTAGCCCCTAACAGTGGTCAGCTGCGCTCAGCTCGCTTGAAGGTCTCTAGGTACTTCCCTCTATCGAGAGTCTCTGGAGTCCTGTAGATCAGTGGGACTCTTAGGAAGAGGTCGATCGTGGTAGCCACTATGAATGGCGCCTCAGGCGCGATGTTGGAGTAAAGGTAGCCCCCGATAGCGGAGGCGGGCGATCTCAGAGGCATCGAGAGTAAATACCTAATGCCTCCCCACCTTCCCCTGTAGTCGTAGGGCACGAGTTCTAGGGCGAGTGCTTGGAAGGGCGCCACAGACGCTAACCACATTCCTCGTAGGAACCAGGCAGCTATGAGGTGGCTTGGGTCTGTGGCTAAGAGGAACACTGCAGTACTTATGTAGAACAGGGGCCTGAGGAGCAGTATAGTCTTGACTCTGCCTATCCCGTCGGCAAGCCTGCCTACTAGGGGGAGCATTAGCACGCTACCGATGTTCATGGCAGCGCCCATATAGCCTAGCACGAACTCGTCGGCCCTCTTGACTCTGACTGCGTAGACCATCTCGAAAGGCGTGCTGAGAGAGAAGACGTAGCCTCCCAGAGCCTCGAGCAGTATCCAGCGCTTGAGCCACGGGTTGAGCTTGAGTATCTCAATCGAGTCCCTCAAGGCCTCGCCGTAGCCTGCTCTCTTCATGCTCCTAGCCTCCCTCACGAAGGCCAATGCCACAATGTAGGCGAGGCTAAGTCCTGAGAGCTGAATCAGGAACAGCGGTCTTATGCCCTCAACTGATATTCCGCCGTAGAGGTTCACCACGTGCGCAGCTACCAAGGGCGCTACTAGTGAGACCGTTATGCTCAGGGCGTTCAGTATGCCGAACCCGAAGGCTCTCTGCCTTCCCCGGAGAGAGTCCGCCACTAATACGTTCTCAACCATTCTGACGCCGAAGAGAGCTATGGCGGAGCATGCCATGGCCGCTAGTAGCATGAGAGGGCTATTGCTGACGAAGAACAAGAGAGCTGTAAGGATTTCGAAGAGGAGAGCTACTAGGTACGCGCGCCTCCTACTGGCAGCGTCTGCCGCAAAGCAGAGCAGCGCTGAAGGGGCTGCAGCTAGAAGCATTCCGGCGCTATTCAGTACGCCGAGATCCTGCTCGCTTAGCCCCATCTCCACTACGTAGACGTTTACGTACTGACTCGGGATACTATTGAAGAAGCTAGCTAGAGTTCTCCTAGCGAGTAGCGCTAAAAAGTTCCTCGAAGGTAGGCCTCGGTCTCTATCACCCATAAAGGTCACTCAAAGAGTAGATGATGCACTTATAAAAGCCACGCAGACACCAGCACCTCCTGCAGCGTGCTGAACATAACGCACCGCATAGCATGCAACAATTATTTTTCGGATACTGATGCTTGCATAACAGTCGCGGTAAAGACTGCGTTCAGAACGTAGTTCCCTGATAATAATTAATGCAGCAGTTGGTATAGGGGAACCAGCCAAGCCTCTTCGGTACGAGAGGTGCATGTCCTCACTGTCTTTCGAAGAATAGTGTAAGAGGGTAACTGAATAAGGCTGGTCACATGTTAACGTTAAAGGCTCGCTGGTCTTAGATTTCGGCGTAGGAGACTCTCTGGGGAGCTCGTCAAACGGGGAGCGCACGTTACAGGTGTAGACATAGACTTAAGCAAGCTGAGAGACCACAAGCTTCCGTGCTTAAGCCTGGTCAGCGGCGATGCTTGTAGCCCTCCATTTAGGTATGGAGTAGCAGACCTAGCGGTTTTCTACTTCATGCTCCACGAAGTGAACCCCTCGCTACACGAGGAGATCATCTCCACCATGCGTCCACTAGATAGGAGGGTAATGATAGTTAAGCCTTCCCCCAAGGGTGCCCAGTGTACCGCCGCTACACTAGGCTACGGCGCGATGCCATGCGCAGTATTGGTAAGTTTGAAGAGTATGGGCCCGCGCCGTACTGGGACAGCTTACTGACTAAGTGCGGCTTCAGAATCGTAGCTTCCAAGATGATAGCATGGAGAGCACACGTCCCTCCGTCAGTTTTAGAGAAACTAGTGCTTGACATTATTAGAGAGTGAGAGAAGCTTTCTGTCAACAAGAAGTACATCGATGAGTTGAAAGGTTTCTAGGCTACGCCGAGGAGCACGGAATGAAATGGTCAGACATAATAGTAGTGTGGGCGAGGCACCGTAGCACACTCGCCAGCCAGCGTGTGTCGTGCACGCTTCAAGGCTCTTACGGGCTGAGTCCCCGTTGCGCGCGAACTATGTGTCATGCCTAGGACACAAAAAGTATAACTGCCTCCGTAGGCGGACTTAAGACTGTAATGCCAGAGCCCAAACTTCTTCCTATGAGCCTAGAGAAAGCACTGCTAGAGGTCTCAGACACCCTGTCGAGCAGGGGTATAAGGTGGGTTCTCGTTGGCAGCACTGCCAGCTACCTGCACGGCTTGGAAATCGCGCCCAAGGATCTAGACATCGTAGTAGAGGCAGAAAGAGTATACGAGGTCGACAGACTGCTAGCGTCTAAGTTCACCGTTGTAAGGAGAGTTAGGTACTCCTCGAGCGGACTCTATTCAAGCCACTTCGGAGTTTTCAGCGTTCACGGCGTCGAGGTAGACATCATGGCTGACCTTGAGATCTGCAGAGAGTACGGCTGCCTCAAGCTAGTCTTCGACGAAGTATACGCACACTCAAAAACTGTAACAGTCGGCGGCGCTCACGTAAGGCTCACCCCACTAGAGTGGCAACTAGTAGCCAACGTCATGATACCCGGCAAAGAGGAGCGCGTAAAGGCCATACTAGACGCTCTAAAGACCCGAGGAGTCAACCGCGAGGCGCTTAGCTCGGCGCTTAAGTACGCACCAGTAGAAGTTAGGAACCTAGTCTCAGAGATTATCCGTGAAGCCGATGTGTAAGGTGTCAGTTAAGAGCCAGGGCAGGATTAGCCGCAGAGTTTATGCTGCTGCGCGCGCTCCAAGCTTGTGAGAAGCAAGGTCTTCGCCCTCCTGGGCGTGCTCGGGATTCTGGTCACGTGGCTCTTCATAGCGGTAGCTATAGCTACGTCCCCCTGGTTCAGCTGGAAAGTGAACGCTTTGAGCGATCTCGGACACTCAGTGAAGAGCAAGGCCGCGCCCATCTATAACTTCGGCCTAGCGCTCGGCGGCTTGCTACTCGCGTTCTACGCTGTGATGGCACTAACCCCTCGAGCTAGGGCCTCAGGAGTATTGATGACTATAGCAGCGTTCGCGCTGCAATTAATAGCCGTGTACGACGAGGTCTATGGCAGGCTCCACACGGTAGTCTCTATACTCTTCTTCATCGCGCTTACGGCAGCCTCGCTAGCCTACAGCGTTGAGAAAAGAAGCAAGCTAGCGCTAGCCGCGTTTGTTGTGTCGATAGCCGCCTGGGCTCTGTACTGGAACGGTACCTATAGGGCCGGAGTGGCCGTACCCGAGACGGTCTCTGCGCTCGCCGGGAGCGCCTGGGTAGTGAAGGACGTAGTAGAGAGCTTAGTAGAACACAACCGATTGGCGGGCTCGAAGGGGAAGTAAGCTTTGCGGGGCTCGGAGTGAGAGACGACTGGGCATGCGGCCCGCTTAGCTAGGTAGCAACGTTTAGACTCTAACTGACAAGGTTGCACCAGCGGGATCTACCATCACAGTTAACGACACATACTTGCTACTGTAGACCTCGCTCAAGTAGTCCGGCATACTATGCGCGTTCGAGACGGTATTGTGCGCTACGATCATCGCTCCGCTGGCTAACTTAGCCTCGAAAGCTCTTAAGTACTCGTAGTACTGCTCCTTCCACCCGTCGATGAAGAGAAACAGCACATCTCCCTTAATCCTGTCTGCGCTCTCTCTAGCATCTCCACATACGATCTCGACTAAAGTCGGCTACTCTTACGCTCTTCATAACTTCCCTTGCACGCTCCACCCTGTCCTGCTTAATGTCAAAACTATACAGCCTACACCCAGTACCACATAACGCCTTCGCAAGCCATATCGTCGAGAACCCACGTCCCGTCCCAACCTCTACGACTACGCCTTTCCCAGCCTTACCCACGACATCATGGGCCAGAGCGTAGAGGAAATAGGCTGTATTTTAGTGCACAGGGTTAGGGCCTTGTATGAACGACTCGCGGTAGACGTCAATAGTCTTCCTAAGGAACGAGTCATCATAGACTTTCTTGGCCAACAACAGGAGACCGGAGTCGACGGGTATCAGCGCTCTCGTAAAGCCATGCTCTACTACTGCCTTCAAGACCAGGGGATTCTTGTGGATTCCCGCTAGGACCCCACCCACTACTGCAATGGACCTCTCAGCTAGCGCGCTTGATATAGAGCTAGGATCAACAAGTGCGGTATCTGCAAGAAGCAGCAGGTCGATGTCTCTTAGCTCGCCCATACTACTCGCGTTCTCACAAATCTCGACATACCTCTCCAGCTCGGAGCCACCCAACTCCTCGCGAAGCGTGCTGACGCACTCCGTATCGTAGTCGAGAACGCTGACCAGCCCGCTAGCACCAGAGTACCTCAGAGCCTTGGCGAGGCATAGTGCAGACACGCTAGCACACGTCCCTATAGCGGCAACCCTGACATGACCATTCAGCCTAGCTATAGCGTAGGCTAGTATGTAAAGTAGCAAGCCGCAGTCGCGCGATATGGAGTAATAGCCCTTACAGGTATACTTCCTCATAACCTCCTCGATAGCAGCGTATTTCAAGTACTATCCCGCCCGTACCCAGTCCCCGGCTGGTTAATATTCACTGCGTTAACATTCCAAGCTAAATACGTCTCCTTAATGATCTATACTGAGCATTATGGCTTTGTCTCGTCTAGCAAAGATCAAGTAAGACAGAACGTTCTCCACCTAGAGCCTTGCTAGAAAAATGAGGTGCTCTCTTCGTAGATCAGGAGACTAAATGCGAATTGCAATAATTCCAACGAGGCACCTAATGTCGATTGGGAGCTGTCTCCTGCTAAGCGCGCCTGCCTCCGTACTGCCTGCTCTAGTTGCGTATTAACGGGCTTGCCTCAGCTACTACGCTACTTATTTTCCTTAGCAAGTCCTCGGCGTCCTCAAACAGTACAACTTCCAAGACCTTGAGGTCTCCGAGAGAATCAGGCAGATTATCGGTACAGCTAGTCTTAGACATTAAGAAAACTTTAGTGCAGTTAACGTCGATGGCTTTGAGTACAGCGCGTATGAGCGAGTCCTCGCTGAGGTTAGCGAAGTCAAAGCACAGGACTTTGCCGTCGCGAGTGGCCACAATGTCGAAGGAGTGCTCAATGCCGCTGTAACCCTGCAAGGCTCGGTCAAGCTCGACAGTGAAGCCCATCTCCTCCAGGAAGGCCTTTAGGGTCCCTTTCAGCCTCCGAATATGGGCCATGCCAGCCACCTAGAGGCTACCAAGCTACCGGTTTCTGGCTGGGGGGCGAACGGCGAGAGGAGATTTAAGCTTTGCCCTAAGCATTAATCTCAACCATAGGACAAGCAGAGGACATTCCCAACACTTTATCGGAAACAGAGAAGATATAAGGCGGTATTCCCGCCTCGCAGAACCTAGGCAGAAGAAGATCGGTTGGAGATCGAGTGAAACCGGCGGGAAGTACGACCCAGGCTGATGGCGGTAAGGACTGTCAGCTACCAAGTAACTACTAAGAGGCTCGATTGTCGGACTCTGGGAGATAAAAAACGCGCCAGACAAATATCTAGCGCTTTTAGATCATTAGTGGTTGCTTGCTGTAGATATAGATGCCCGTAGCCATTACTACGTAGCTCAACACGTAGAACAAGTCTAGAATGTTCCCGGGATAGTAGCCTCCAATCGCGAAGTAGGGTAGATCGCTGACAGCTAGTAGGGCTAGGCCTACTGAGAACAGACTCGCTCCCTTAGCCAGGCGTCCTCCGTAGAAGAAGACTACTCCCTCTAGCGAGAGCGTGAGGAGGAGTAGGTCTAGGAGAACGTAAGAAGTGTCCACAATCACTGTTAGCAGGCCTTCCTCAGCGATTGCTTGCGGAACTTCGGCAAGTGTCGCTGCTGCCAGGATGACGCCTAAGGCTAAGGGCAGAGCGTACGCTAGCCTCATCCTATGGCTTAGCCTCGCCTCTCTAGACAGTAGAGATAGCGGCTTAACACCTCTGTATAGGCCGATTGCTATGAAGACGTAACCCATCAACCATGCAATGTCCGCTAGAGACAACTCTAGAGGCTCCCCAAAGAGCACTATGTAGGACAACCACATCGTCTCGGCAACCAGCCAAAGCCCCAAACCAGTAGATATGTAGAACCATGGGGCCCTGAGCAGATCGTATAGTATCCACCTCTGCCTATCTAGGACTCGCAAGCTAACCCAGAACGTAGCCCCAGCCGCCACGACAGCCAGCACATTGAGGTAGAGCTCGACGTCGTAAAGCCCGGGGTAGAGACACCACAGTGAGAAAGTGAGGACAATGACTACCGTAGCTAAAACAGCCACGAGATAGGCCTTCTTCTCGTAGTCCTCCATCCTATACCTTCTCCGCATAAAACTCACAGTACGGGTCCCCCTTTGCAATGCACTTTAACTCCATGACCCTTACCTCGGTCTTCAATAAGCCCGAGAGAAGCCCACTTAAGTGCCCTCTAATAAACTGGCTCGCAGGCTTACCTGAGCCCTTAAACGCCTTACACTCGACAGAGTCGTAGAGTCTCAGAGTAACGCACACGTCGTAAGGGTCGTACTCCAAGAGCTCTATTCTGCCCCAGCCGCTCGCCTGGTAGACCTTCAGTACCTCTATCAAAAGCTCCCTTCCCTCCAAGCCCAGCTTCTCGGAAATATACTCAGCTAGAGTCTTGCCACCGGAGTAGGCCAAGTGGTACAGGAATACGGCGGCAGTCTCGCCTAGCCTCTCATAGAGCCCCTTAATCATTCCTTGGAAGTCGTGCTCAAGCAGTACGAAAGAGCGGACTCCTGGGAGCACATATAGTGGGAAAGCGAACTCGTCAAGCATGAAGCCCCTTACTGGGGCTTGCTTGACGTAGGCCTTATCGCCCGTCACGTGCTCGAGCTCTTCTCTGACGTGCTCAGCGTCAACGTCTAGCCCCGTGAAGTCTGCAAAAAGAAACACTAGCGTCCTCTCCCAGTCAGGCATGGAGTGCGCGCTAATATTCAGAATGTTTACACAGTACTTAGCAAAAACGTCTAGAGCTTTCTTGAGTTGCCCCGGCTGGTTAGGCACTGTAAAGTAGAACTCCTGGATATCCCTGTCCTTAGCGTGTATCATGCAGGGCACATACCTTTTGAACACCATCTTAACACCACTTTTTGCGTCAGTGACCCGTATCAACAAAAAAGAAAAAGGAAAATTTAAGAGTAATGGTCAAAGGAGCCGAAAAGTGTCGCAAGATACGAGTACCTACGTCAAAAGCCATACCTTGCAAAAGCTTCCCAAAAGAGAATCATTACAAGCATTTAGCCAAACTGGCGAGCTAGCCCAAGACCCCACCGAGATAGGCGCGCGTATTCCCCGGCTCATTAGCATTATTAATAATAATGTTGTTAGCAGATACACAATCCCTCATCTACCGTAAGACCCTCCTGCTTGCCGAACTACGGAGTCAGCTCTTCATGCGCGAAGAGGCTGGGATCCTCCACACCCACCTTCTTCCCTCCCTCGCGAGGTACTTGTAGAAGCAGGGGATGACGCGGAGGAGGGACGGCTTCACAGCGTAAAACTCCTCTACATTGACGTTAAAACTATCGGCATAGGTCCAGATAGCAGCTAGCCCCGGTGCAGGTATTTGGAGGATCACAAATACCTTCCCAGGGGCAATCATCGCGGCAGCATAGGGAGTCAGATAGGCCAGCGCTATACCAAGTTTAGACGCCTCGCTTCCGCTTAGGACTAGGAACCACATCGGCACGCGGTACAAGTCCATATATAGCGTGAAAGTGTTGTAGAGCCACGTGGGCCTGACGTGCCGTACCCAATGGGCCCTCAAGCTCTCCACTGTAGCACCAACTTCCCCCAGTCTCTCTGGGGGCAAGCTATAGCGCCTCCACGGGGGAGTCTTTAGCAGGAAGTTATGTATCAGCAGTGCGTCTACAGGATCTGGAACCCTTTGCTTGATCCCGACGCCTAGCTCTAGCCACTCTTTAAACCCCTCGTCGGCCGCATCTAGAGCTTGGCTCACTCGTATGGCGCCATCTCCTGTCAGTGCTCCTAGCCGAAATGCGGTCTCAGGGTTCCACGTCACCCACTCGCCGCACCAGTCCCAGTTAGACGGGTCTGGCGTCAGACCGGTCGTAATTACTTTACGAGACCCTGGCCTGTAGAGAGTACGCTTAGCTACTGCAAAGGGATCCTTAAATTTGTCCTCGAAAGCGATAACTTCGTAGAGATGGAACGCTCTGAGTTTAAGAACTACTCTAAAGCGGCCCTTCTCCTCTAAGCGCTTGACAAGCCTCCAGAGAGTAGACCTAGGCAAGCCAGACTTGGCAGCGGCCTCCCTTATAGAGAGGGACCTAGAGAAGGAGACTATGGCCCTCACCTCTCGAGGCTTAAAGACCCACAACTCCGCTACTGTGCCTCCGCTCTTCCGCAGTGGGATAGGCGCTCTCTTTAGTCGCGCCTCGAGCTCTCTTCCGGACTCCTCAGGTCCCTTCACGAAGACTGCCTCCGACATGACCTGCAGCCCTTAGCAGCACCTACAGCTAGACGTACATGTTTGGTGGAGGCTCAGAGCGTCCCTCTAAGATCTCGTCCTCAAAGTGCTCGAAGATCTCGTAGAGGTCACGATACTTCACGAGGCGCGCCACAGCCCTCCAAACTCTCTCCGGGTTAGGAACGTTAAACAGCGAATTATCGAAGTCGGGCCAAGGAGCGGGAGTCAGACCCCTAACACCCGTTCCAACGACGACTTTCGCTAAGTAAGCGTTACTGCCTTCGACTATGGGAATCACAGAGCCATAGCCAAGTATCTTGCCAGCTAGGCTCTGGTGGAGTACTACATCAGAGAACTTACTGAAGATTCTCACCTTCCTCTCCCTCCCTACCCAGTTGTCCACAATGACTAGCCCTCTATCGGTCAGCACGTACCTTACGGCGCCCACGCGAGCCAGCCATATTGGGACTGCCACAAGGCATAACCCAAACAAGACCCAGTAGTCAGCGCCAAGCCACAGAGGGCCCAGGACGTACACACCCCCTAACGTCCAAGTGAGGTAGCCGAAAGCTGGGTGCATCAGGAGGACCACGGGAAGTAGCGGCAAGATCAGCACGAGCACGCCCATCACACCGCGCACGAGGAAATAGTGCATAATGCCGTACCTATACGCGGAGACCGCCGGTGGAATGTACACGTCGAGGAGGCGGGAAACTACAGTAGCCACAGCGATCTGTAGAACAGCACCAGCTACTTGAAGCACTACCCAAGCCTTTGACACACTGATCTCACTCAGCTCCTCCAACAGCATCCCCCGACCCGCACGCACTAAGCCTCCCTACTATATTACATTTGTCCCTCTTTAATATGGAAAATGGGACATTCACGACACAAGTATACCCGCCAGCAGGCGCTTCGTGAAACTCCTCCGGCTCTATCTCTCCATGCAGCATACCATCACTTAGCTCTAGGCTACAACTTGCTGAGAGCCCGTTCGACTTCCCTTTAC
>CAZPLI010000025.1:0-17025 GCA_964587325.1 uncultured Thermofilaceae archaeon
CGCAGGGTTCTGAGAAGCATTAAGCTTAGCCTCGCACCCGCGTAGAAGGAGTGCGAGGTCGCCTTTCATGGTCGAGCCGCCGTCCTACGCTACGCTAATACTTATTGCAGTGGTCACCTTGGTAGCGATCGGAGTAGCACTCTGGGTATCGAGCATAACACTACACGAGCTTGGCCACTTAGAGATGATAGACATATGTACTGATACTAGCATAAGCAGCGATAGCTACCACGTAATACTTTGCATAAAGAACCGCGGTCTGGAGGAAGTGAGCGTAATAACAATACTAGTCAACGGTTTAATCTACACAGATGCTGGAGTGACGATAACACCTCAACCAGAAAACACACCAATTAAGCCAGGTAAGGAGGTAATCTTTACGGTAATACTGCCCTATAATAGGTTTAAGCCAAGCCAATCCGTAGCAATTACTGTGAAGTTGAGTACTGGAAACGAATACAAAGTACTCTTAAGACTCCCATAAAAAGGCCAATAGACCTGCAGTCGACCTCCGGTAGACGGAAAGTAAAGGCTATCACGCTTAATTTCGCTTGCAGGCCGACACGAGAGTTAAAGCAAACGTACTGCGAAAAGAGAGCGTCGGAGGGAATTCGTATGGACAGGAGAGGTATAAGCCCCGTCATCGCCACGGTCATCATCGTCGCTGTCGCGATAGCTATAGCCATCGCAGTAGCGTTCTGGATGACAGGTATAGTTGGTCTATTCACAGGCTTTGAACAAGTCAAGGTAATTAACGTATATGCCACTTGGGATTCCGGTACTAGCACGTGGACTGTCACGGTTACGCTAAGGAACACCGGCACTGCTGACGCCACTATAGACGAGATATTCCTTAACGGTAAGCCTTACAACTACTGGGACGGCCAGAACAACGCCCTAGCCGTCACAATCTCCGTAGGTGGTACCGACTACGACGAGACGAACCTTGAAAGCATGGGCGGCACAGGCGTGCCGCTACCAGCTGGTAGTAGCGCTACCATAACTCTCACGATACCGGGTCCAGGTCACACTGGCGGTGCGCTCTTTGAACACGGTCAGAGCCTAGAGGTTAAGATTCACACAGCCAGCGGGCAGGAGTATCCCAAGCTGACCACTCTACCGTAAAAGCATAGCTACAAGCTCCGAACGTCGTTAATCCTCTCTTTTTCATTTTTATTTTTTAATTTTCTCAATGGCTACTGTCTCACGCTAAGACATAACCAAACTAGGTTCTATCCTAAATGAGTACCCCCGGTAAGATGTGAAAGTACCTTAAAGGCTAGGTATAGCCTAGTTACCTTGAGCGGTGCAGAGCTAGATCTAAGTTTTCCACGGCTAGGACTGCTTTCAGAACGTAACTAGCCGTTACAGTTTAAGCCTATGAGCAATTTATCTCCCTTGATCATGCGAGCAAAGATTGCTCCTAAGACCTACTATGCTGAGCCTGCCGTAGCTAAGGAGATTGCTGACTTCCTGAAGAACCGCTGGGTTGCAGTTCACTGTGGGAGACGAATAAAGGACGGTAGGTACTTGATAGTGAGGTACTGGAGGGGGCGTCCCCTAACAGTCAGTAGTTCATCGGAGCTACAGGCAGTCGTTAAGAAGTTCTCAGCTCTGGGCGTGAGGACGTTCTACGGCTCGGCCAGTATCTATAGGAGACTAGAGACCAGAGAGGACGCATTAGATTACGTAGGCAACGTCGTGGCCAGAACTCCCTCATGGGACATAGACTCTAGGCCTGAGTGGTGGCGTGCGACTCTAAAGGTCGCCAGGGTGATAGTTGACGTGCTTGAAAAAGAGGGGGTTGCTAGGAGTGTTTGGCTTAAGTGGAGTGGGCGCGGGCTTCATATTCACGTTCATGAAAGAGCCTTTAGCAGGGAACTGTATGCGTGTCATCACCCGATTGACGTAGCGTGGGCGGTAGTAGAGTACGTGGCTTCTAAGGTCTATGGTGGGATTAGGAGAATTAATGCCGCCTATGCCTGTAGCATTAAGGTAGAGAACCTGATGGACCCTCAGCGAGTCTTTACAGCCCCCTTAAGTCTTCATAGGGAGCTTGACGTGGCGTGTGTGGCCTTTAAGCCGGAGGAGATAGACGACTTCGACCCTGCATGGCTTGACCCCCTCAACCCACGACACAACCCAGACTGGAGGAGGTACGATGAAGGTGAGGGAGACGAGCTGGCCGAGAGAGCTCTTGCTCGCATGGGAGGGTATCCTCACTCTATGCCAGGCCGCAGGCGCCCCCAAACTCCGCTGAAAATCGACGACATAGCTAAGTTTGCACCACCCTGGCTGGAGGAGTTAGAGAGACTAAGGCTCAACATGAGCCCTAAGGGACTCAAGAGTAGGGTCCTCTCGCTAGGGCCCGGTGAGGCCGTCAGGTTGCTCGAGGACATAATCAGCATGTACGCGCTAGGTAAAGCCGGTCTTGAGGAAACAGTGACAGCCATCAGGACTACGCTAGAGACTGCAATCAGGGCCCAGAGCTACTCAGAGAAAGAACGTGAGAAGTTAGAGGGACTATACGCGGCAGCGCTAGACAAATTACTAGAACTCAGAGATCCTGAACGCGTCAAGAAATGGCTTCTATCTCACGGTCCTCCACGCTAAAACTCATGCCCAGAAGCCTCGTATGCACATAGATGTAAAATACCGTGGGCAGTCAATAACGTGGCAGTGATGAGCAGTCCCAGGCTCGAGCTGTGACGAAAGTTCCCCTTTCTGAGCCAGCTTCTTGTGCCAGCTACCTAGTGCCTAGTAGGGAGTTGTCAGTCACCTTACGCTGAGAGCTGGTGACCCGGACCGCTTAAGAAGTTGATCAGACTTCAGAGCTGCCTCAACTTCTTCAAGGAAACACTGCATGGAACAACTGCCGTTAAGGGGTCAGATACGGCCGCATTCGTCACGTTTCGGCCGAGCCCGCCTTATAACATCATCCCCGAGGCGATAATCAGTCAGGCTTGATAAGAGTTCCCTCAGAGCCTCTTAAGACGTTAAGCAGGCTCTCAAGACATCCTATGGTTGCAGTAGACCTCGTGCTCTCTACGTACCACACGGCCGCCTCAACCTTAGGCCCCATACTCCCCGGAGGGAAGTGGCCTTCTGCCATGAGCCTCTTCATCTGACTGGCAGTTGCTCGGCGTATCATTCGCGCTTTAGGAGTCCTGTAGTGTACGTATACGCCGTCCACGTCTGTGAGGATCACAAACCTCGAGGCAGATAGCGAGATCGCTAAGAGCGCTGAAGTAAGATCCTTATCAATGACTGCGTCTACTCCCACGTAGCGATCATTCTTTCTAATTACAGGAATTCCTCCGCCGCCTCCAGCCACTACTACATCGCATGACTTAAGCGCCGCCTTCACCGCCTCTAAGTCCACCACCTCTAACGGCCTGGGTGACGGTACCACGCGCCTATAGCCTCGTCCTGGGACCTCTACGAACGTCCATCCTTTCTCCTTAGCCAGTCTTTCTGCCTCTCTGCGAGAATAGTAAGGCCCTATAGGTTTAGTAGGCTTACTGAACGCCGGATCTCTAGGATCGACGAGCACTCTCGTAACTATCACAGCTACGCTGAGAGAAGGGGCTACGCGGGACAGTGCTGTCTGTATCATGTAGCCTATTTGTGCTTGGGTCATTGCTACGCATACGTGTAGAGGCTGAGGTGGCACCTCGCCCTTTGCGGCTTCTTGCTGTAAACACAAGGCTCCTACCTGTGGTCCATTACCATGGGTCAATAGCAACTTATACTCCTTAGCGGCTTCAGCTATTTGAGGTGCAACTCTAGCCAGATTAGCTAACTGCTCCTCGTAAGTTCCTCTTTGTCCTCGCCTTACTAGTGCGTTTCCGCCAAGCGCCACGACTATTAAGGGCTTGTCCTTGCCCACATACCATAACCATGGTACCTTATAATAAAATGTTCCAAAGAGAGAAACTTGTATGGCAGTCACGGTCGCTGTAGGATCTGACGATGTCTACTCAGTTGCCAAGTACCTGGTGAAGGAACTAGAGACGCGCGGATTTAAAGTAGAGCTCTACGGGGCACTAAAAACAGGCTCTCTCTACCCCTGGCCTAAAGTGGGATACGAAGTCGCTAAAGCTGTAGCCGAGGGACGAGCTAAATTTGGGGTCGTAATATGCTACACAGGCACAGGCGTCTGCATAGCTGCCAACAAAGTTAAGGGCGTTAGAGCAGCTCTGTGCGTAGACTCTGAGACCGCTAGAGGCGCCAGATTGTGGAACGACGCTAACGTCTTAGCACTAAGTGCGAGGCTAACAACAGAAATCCTAGCGAAAGAGATCCTGGACTTCTGGCTTAGCATCGAATCTCCTGACCCTAGCGAGGTAGAGAACATTAGATACCTTAGTGTCATAGAGGAGACGGAGCATAGGGGATAGAGGTATAGTCACGCCATGACCACAATTAGCGTAGACCTCGGGACGTTAGCACACTTAGCGATAGCCATAGTCTTAGCTACCGTCTACGCGATGAAGAAGCAGATCGTAGTATTACCAGCATTAATGATAGCATCGCTAATAGGTTCTTTACTCGGCTTAGGCATACACCCGTTCCTCCTAGGCATAGCCGACTTCGCTGCCATACTGATAGTATTTGTCGCCGGAATGGAGCTAAAGAGGGACTTCCTAATTCGCGAAAAAGAGCGTATACTGATAACGTTCCTATTGGAAGCTTTATTGCTCCTGACATTATTCCAGGTCTTGCTAACGTTCCTTCCACTGCCGATTGCCCTAGCGATAGTTGCGATCATGATTGCCTCAAACGAGGCGTTTACCATAGAACTCAAGAGAATCGACGAGGATCTTGCACAGTTCGGAATCACTCTGTCGGTACTCGAGGACTCTTTAGCCCTATTCCTCCTCTCAATAGGCTTCTTTACGAGTTTAAGTATAGCTGGCGCTGGAGAAAAAGTAGAGATCCTCGTACTAGTCAGCGTACTACTGCTAATCATCCTCTACCTGACGAGTGGGCCTATTTCGAAGTATCTGAAACACGTAGAACGTACGGACACCAAAGTTCTCATAGTAATACTCTACATGGTGTCACTAGTAGCCCTCTCGGAGTTTGTTGGAATACCCGAGGTCATACCTGTATTTATTGGAGCTGTCACGTTGTCGCTTAAAGGTATAGATCAAGAAACTTATGAGGCAATCCATAGCTATTTCATACTCGCCTTAATGGGGTTTGTAGCCTCGCTCCCATACAGAGTCCCTACACGCTTTGTAAGCCTAAGGAGCTATGCTCACGTGTTAGTACTCGGTGTAGCTCTAGGATTGGTAGCCTATGCCTTCCGCTTCACGCTCCTGCTTTTAGCCTCACTCTTCGGAGGTTTTGCTATCGAAGAGAGTTTAGCATTAGCTCTTACTATGGCGAACACTGGAGAATTCGGCCTAATAGTCCTCTCAGCTCTCTCCTCAACTAATAGGCTCATCCAACCGGAGGTAGCCTATGCAGCTATGTTAGCTTACGCCGTAAACCTGACACTAACATCAGAGATAAGCAAACGAGTACATAGGATAGTAAGCCGTGTTGAAGAGAAACTTCGAGGAACTAAAGTCTATGCTCTGCTTAACGCAATAAGTAGAGAAGCCAGAGTATTCGTAGAAGAAGCTGCTGCCAGCAAAGAATTTAAGAAAGACATCATTAAGCTTGCGCTAGCCGTAGCCATAGTTTATGCGACATTTCTAATCTACAACAGCGTGCTTAGACTCCCACTCTTCGGGTACCTCATAACGCTATTGCTACTATCAGCGTTCGTACTCTCAATCCAAGAACTCTACGGAAGCTTTACAGAGGACGTCAGAAAGTTCGGTAGACCCTCGCTGATAATACCATTAGTACTGAAGATCCTAACGCTTTATGTGATCGTGGCCCCCCTCCTCACGTTCCTCGACATAATGTATCTACAGAGAAGAGAAGAGACGGGTGTTGTACCCTCTCTTTACTCACCTCTAACTCTACTGGGCATACTCGTACTTACATACATACTGGACGTAGTTACCGAGAAAGTTGCTCGCATGCTCCTCGGGAGCTAAGAGCGCATAGCTTAGATAGCAGTAGGGGCGCTAAGAACGTTGTAATTAGTACCATCCCGACGGTCTCGGCATATACTTCCATTGTAACTGCCCCTAAGCTAAGCGCTACAGATGCTACGATTAGCCCCATCTCACCTCTCGGTGCCATGCCTATACCTAGACAGATGGCATCCCGCAAGCGCTTAAGTCTCAAGTAAGCTGGTGCTGCAGCACCTAGGGTCTTAGTCACTAGAGCTAGGAGACCCGCTACCAGTGTTATGAGGGCAATGTCCTCTCTCAGGAGAAGGCTCACATCTACCTTAGCCCCGACTACGGCAAAGAACAGAGATCCGAAAAATATTTCCATATGCTCAGTGAACTCCCTCACTCTAGCCAGTACTTTGCTCTCGCCCACTGCTATGCCCGCCGTATAAGCACCCACTATAGGCGAGAGACCTAGTGCTGAGCTGAGCGCAGCCATTATGAAGCCTATAGAGACAGCGACGGACTCTACGGCTCCTTTAGCCTCGCTAAGGGCATCAGGGGTTAATATGCGAGGTATTACATAGATCGCTACGTGAAGCATTACGAGCCATAGAGTCACATATGCTATGGTATGTTTTAAGGCAGCGGCTATGTCGAGCCTACCTCCCGTGAGCGCAGCAGACGCTACACCTAGGAGTATTACACCGACTACGTCATCTAAGACAGCCGAGTTTACTAATAGCATACCCATGTCAGTCTCTAGACACCCTAGCTCCTCTAACACCCTGACCGTTATGGCCACACTCGTAGCGACAAAAGCTACTGCTACTATGAGCGCTGTGCTCTCACTGGCTCCTAACGCCTTATACATAGTATACGCGGCCACGAACGGGAGTGCACCGCCTCCTACAGCGATGAGTGCTGCCCATACACCTACCTTCTTTAGTCGCCTATAGCCCATGCTGACTCCTGCGGCAAAGAGCACCATTATTGCTCCGACTTCTGCAAACGCGTCGACGTATTCGTTTAATACCACTAGTGGATGACCGTAGACTCTTATTGCTCCGCCCAGCATGTAAGGGCCAAATATCATTCCTGCCAGTATCTCTCCTAGTACAGGCGGTAAACGCATTGATGCGAATATGTTTGCGAACACTTTAGCCACGAATACTAGTACGCCTATGCTTATTACCGCCCTTATTAGAGGGTCTATTGCTGCATTCTCAACGGACATACTACCTGCGCTTCTTTGTTCTCTCTTATTAGCGTTCATCATTGTGTTACGCGGTTAGTGACAACGCTCAGTGCCTAGCTAACCTTATGACTAGGACTTGTCCTTGACTACTGGATGGTAAGATATAGAGTGCGCGAGCTAAACGTCATTATAAAGAAAGGGAGACCTGGAGACATTAGAGTGGCCATAGCTTACCCTTCAACCTATGAAGTTGCACTTGCTTCGCTTTCCTATCAGATGCTTTACTATTATGTGAACTCACGAGAGGGATTTATCGGTGAGCGCTTTGTTATACAGAACCTGCAAGGTCCTGAGCCGCTAGCCTTAAGTATAGAGACGGGTACCCCTCTAGACAAGTTCGACGTTGTATTGTTCTCTGTCCATTACGAGCCGGATTACGTTAACATCCTTAGACTGCTGAGAGCGGGTGGTGTTCCGCTTAAGGCTTCTGAGCGCCGGGGCAAACCGTTAGTAGTCGTTGGTGGTCCTCCTGTCATTGCAAACCCCGAGCCTCTAGCCGAGTTTGTAGACGTAGTAGTAATTGGCGAGATAGAGTCCACACTGCCCACACTACTAGACACGTATTTAGAACTCGGAGACAATTACACCGCATTTCTTGACGCGCTTCGGCCCGAGCAGGGCTTCTACACACCGCCCCTAGGCAAGCCCTCCAGAGTTACAGCTAACTATGCAGTAAACCTGTCTCTCGACTTTCACCCCATAGCTCAGATACAGCCGCTCGATAAAGAGCCTGCATGGGGTCGCGGGACACGAGTTGAGACATCGCGAGGATGCTATAGAAACTGCGCGTTTTGTATGGAGGGGAGGATCTTTTGCCTGTACAGGGAGCGTCCGCTAGACCAGATAGTCAGAATCGCTGTTGAAGGTTCTAAAGTCAATGCTACTAATAGAGTGATTTTCGTTGCGTTATCGTTCTTCGACCATAGCCGCGCAAAAGAGATTCTCGCTAGAATGGTCGAGGAGGGGCTCAAGTTTTCGGTGCCCTCGTTAAGGGCCGAAACCTTAGACGAGGAAGCACTAGGCCTCATTCTCTCTGGAGGGCAGAAGACTCTTACGATAGCGCCAGAAACAGCTTCTGTTAATCTGGCCCTTAAGCTTAGGAAAGTCGTACCGAGAAGCCGTGTCGAGGAGGTCGCACTTGCCGCTAGGAAACTGGGCTTCAAGTCCATTAAGCTGTACTTCATGATTGGCGTACCCGGTGAAACCATATCAGACGTCAAAGCGATAGTTGATTATGTCGCTTCGCTCAGCGAGTGTTCCGGTTTCAAGGGGACTAGGGAATTAAAGGTCACTGTCAGCCCTCTTGTGCCTAAACCTCATACCCCCTTACAGCTCGTACCAATGATATCAGTCGAAGAGGCCAGACGGCGTATAGCGATAATCAAGAAAGGGCTAAGTGGAATAGCTGAGGTACGTGCATATGACCCTCGGTGGGCTAAAGTGCAGGCTATCTTATCGCGTGGGGGGCGTGAACTAGCACGCACTTTAGAGGTGTGGGCCTTAGTCGGTGGCGGATTGGGAGGCTGGCGTCGGGCAGTTAGGGAGACAAAAATTAGGGAGAATATCTACCTTGCATCTTACGACTGGCGTGATCCACTGCCCTGGGACTTTATTAAACTGCCGTCTCCTCCACGAGCCCAAAGCGCTATAGAGTAAGTCCTGCGGTACGGGCGGCCTCTATGAACGTGTCATGTACGCTTGCCGCGGCTCTGAGTAGTCCCTCGTACTCGTTTCTGCACACCTCGCTTACGATAGGTGGCCCTAAAGCCCTGCCGACTCGGCGAGGTACGCTCACGCATACCTCGTAGTTGCTTCCCATAAGCTGGGTGGGTGCTGCTATCGTCATGACTCTAGACTCATTCAATGCTATGCTCCTGATTATTTCGCGGAAAGTTGCAGCCGGGCCGTAGATTGTCGCTCCAACCCTAGCTATTACCTCACGAGCAACACTTCTCACTGCGCGCTCTATGTCCTCCCTATCGATCTTAACACCATGCTTGTCTAGGTACTCATGAACAGGCATTCCACATACTCTAGTCATTGACCATAGGAACACGGAATTGGGACCGTGCTCTCCCGCGACGTATGCTTCCACAGCGGAACGAGGTACTTTGAGCTGCTTTGCAAGCTCTGACCTGAATCTAACGCTGTCGAGTTGCGTGCCCGTGCTTATCACAAACTCAGCACCAGTTATTTTCCAAAAGAGAGTAGCCATAGCGTCTACCGGGTTAGTTACTATGACAAAGCGTGCACTCTCATTGTTCGGATAGATGCTTCGGGCTATGGACGCGATTACCTTGCCGTTGACTGCTGCTAGGTCCCGCCTAGTCATATCAGCCGTGCGAGGCTTCCCAGCAGTCACGACTACTATGTCAGCGCCCTCCACGCCAGCGCAATTTTCGTAGTGCCGAATCTCAAGGTCTCTTCCCATCGCGGCTGCAGCGTGCTTTAGCTCCTCAGCGCTCGCCCAAGCAACTCCAGGAGCAATGTCTACGAGTGATAGTGCGTCGACGTACCACTCGTTGAGGAGGGCGAACGCTATCGCTCTCCCTAACCGTCCAGAGCCAACTATGGCTATGTGCAAGGTTTACCACCGTAACTCTGGCGCCTCAGGGACTATTCCGCTTTCCACTAAGAAGTTGAGAGTTCTCCTCTTAGACTCTATCATGCGTTTGGCGTTATCGTACTCCTCCTCGTATGTCAGCTTGACACGAGCTACGCCGTCTTCCCAAGCCTTAACAGCCACAGCTGCTGCTACGCGAGGATAAACGTCCCAGTCAGTCATTTTAGGGACTATGTAGTCCTCGGTGAGACCTTTCTCCTCGGCGTACTTTGCTAGCTCTTCAGCCGCAGCAATAGTCATAGTATCAGTGATTTTTCTGCTACGAGCGTCTAGCGCGCCGCGGAACACTGAGGGGAAGGCGAGGCTATTGTTAACTTGGTTCGGGAAGTCTGAGCGGCCTGTAGCTACTATCCTCGCTCCGGCCTCTTTAGCGTCCCAGGGCCATATTTCAGGGTCGGGGTTAGCGAGCGCGAAGACTATCGGGTCGTCGCTCATTGACTTTATCCACTCCTTCTTTATGAGGCCGGGCTGGGGTTTGGACGCCGCGATTACCACGTCGGCTCCCTCAAGAGCCTCGCGTATTCCCCCGGTTACTCCCTCTCTATTAGTGTGAGTAGCGATCCAGTGCTTCCAGGGATGTTTGGCCTTTAACTCCTCAATGTCAGGCCTCCCCGCATGGAGAATACCCTTGCTATCTACCACTACAAAGCCTCGGGGATCCGCACCCGCGACTACCAGCAGTCTTATAGTCGCAATGTTAGCCGCTCCAGCACCTATGAAAGCTATCTTTGTTTCGCGGAGCTTCCTGCCCGTCAGCTTAAGTGCATTGATTAGGGCCGCAAGGGCTACTGTTGCGGTGCCCTGCTGGTCGTCATGCCACACAGGGATCTCAAGACTCTCTCTCAGACAGTCTAGGAGGTAGAAGCACTTAGGAGACTCTATGTCCTCTAAGTTGATCCCGCCGAACGCTGGCTCGAGTGACTTAACAACGAGAGTGAACGTGTCTGGGTCTGCTGCTGATACGGGTAGGGGAACCGCATCGACTGCACCTAGGTAGTTGAAGAGTAAAGCCTTCCCCTCCATTACAGCCATGGCGGCTTCAGGTCCTATGTTTCCAAGCCCTAAGACCCGCGTTCCATCGGTCACTATTGCGACGCTGTTCCATCTGCCTGTAAGCTCAAAGGACAGCTCAGGGTCTTTACTAATCACTCTCGCTACTTCAGCTACACCGGGAGTATACCAAACGGCAAAGTCCTTAACGTCTCTTATAGGTACGCATGGAAAGAGGGAAATCTTACCACGGTAACGCTTAGCGAGGCTCACTGCTAGCTTACCGTAATCCCTAACCGACATTAGTAGCACCTCTACAGGTAGAGCTGTCTTAAGACCCTCTTAAGACCCGCGTTGTTATGTGCCCACGGTCCTACTCACAGTACCGTCGCTATGAACTAGCGTCCCAGGGGAGACCGTAGTCGAGGCCTTTACACGCGCCTTCGGCGCTACGTACATTCCCAGCTTCTTATACTTCCCCACCACGCCCTGAAGGGGAGGAAGCCTCACTACGCGCACCTCTTCCTCCAGCTTACTCATTACTGTGACTCTTGGCTCCACGACGGCCTCGGGTCCGAGTACTGAGTCTACTAGGAGTACATAGGAGCCTATGGACGAGCCTGGCTGCAAACTGCTTCGTTTCACTTCCGAGAACGCGCCGACTACTGCCGCTTCTTCAACTGAGCTAAATTCTCTGACAAACGCGCTCTTCCCCACAAAGGCCTCAGGTCCTACGTATACTGGACCCTTAATGACCGCGTAGTGATCTATTATAGCTCCGCGCTCAATAACCACCGGTCCTTCTATTACTGCGGTATGTGCAACCTCTGCCTCAGAGCTTATCTTTGTCCCTTCAAGCCAGCCTAAGGCTACATAGTTAGCTGAGATTATGTCCCAAGGGTAGCCTACGTCTACCCAGTCACCGTTCCACAGCGAGGGCACTACCTTACCATCACGAGCTTCTCGTGAGAGCGCCTCCGGTAACGTGAGACCATCTCTCACCATAGCTGCTACTTTGTAAGGCAGTATGTAGGCTCCTCCTAGGGCTAAGGAGGACACAGACTCCGACGGGCCAGGTTTTTCGACCACATTAATTACTCTCCCCGAAGAGAAATCTATCTGGGCTATACCGTACGTCTCGACGTCAGTAACTGGAACGACTGTGAGAACCGCAGTCGCTCCTCCCGTACTGTAAGTATCAGCTAGCTGTCTATACATGTCAGGGGGTGCAACTATATCGGAGTAGACGAGAATGAATGGCTCATCGTGAGATAGGTATTCTGACGCATCGATTAATGCACCCTCTATCTCCTTTCCCTTCTGTCTAACAACAGTCGCTCTGAGTCCCAACCTGCTCTCAACGTGCTCCTCAACACGCTTGTCGGATACTACGACGATATACTCGGTAACGCCTGCTGCTTCAAGGCCGCGTATGGCGTAGTCTATCAATGGCTCGCCCGCGACTCTGAGCAGAGGCTTTGGGAAGTTCTCTGTCAGTGGCACCATGTTAGTTCCAGGCCCACCCGCTAGGATTACACCCTTCATTTACTCCACCGTCACCGTTTTAGCGAGGTTTCTGGGCTTGTCAGGGTCATATCCTCTTCTCACTGCAGTGTAGTATGCTAGCATTTGAAGAGGGATTATGTGAAGTATTGGTGCAACGTGCTCACCTACACTAGGTATCGTGACAACTTCGTCAAGCTTCTCCATTAGCTCGATATCGTCCTCTCTTACAACTCCTATCGTGAACGCACCTCTCGCTCTCATCTCCTCGATATTGCCTAGTAGGAGCGAAGACAGCCTTTTCTCTATTGACACGAATACTACAGGGAAGCCCTTCTCTACAAGCGCTATTGGGCCGTGCTTACTCTCTCCAGCAGGATACGCCTCGGCGTGAATGTACGCTATCTCTTTCATCTTGAGTGCGCCCTCCATTGCTACGGGGACTGCTAGGCCGCGACCCAGGTAAAACATACTCTGTTTGGGCGCCAATTCTCTCGCTAGTCTCTTAGCCCATCCCTCATATCTATTAATGATGTTGTTGACTAGTGAGGAAGTATTTCTAAGCTGTGTGAGGAGTTCTCTCGCCTCAGCCGGAGCTATCTTACCGCCGGTTTCTGCTGTCTTTATAGCGAGTGCTGTCAGCACCATGATCTGCGTGGTGAAAGTCTTAGTAGCAGCTACGCCTATTTCTGGCCCTGCTCTCGTATAGACCACTAAGTCACTCTCTCGAGTTATCGCGCTCCCGACGACGTTCGTTACCGCCAGTATGTTGGCACCTCTAGACCGAAACTCTCTCACAGCTCTTAAAGTGTCTATGGTTTCACCGCTCTGAGAGACCGCTATCACTAAATCGCCTTCGCTTACCGTAGCTAGGTACTTCGGGTACTCGCTTGCTATTAGGGGGATAGAGGGTCTACCCGCCAGTTTGTTAAGTAGGTAGTCAAAGACTAGAGTCGCGTGGTAACTCGTTCCAGCAGCGACTAGGAAAACGTTCCTGGCATTGTAGAGAGCCTCACCAGCCTTATCTAACTCAGGACCTAGACCCTCGAACGTTTGCCTAAGTGCCAGAGGCTGTTCATGAATCTCTTTAAGCATGTAGTGAGGGTAACCTCCTTTCATGGCCATTTCTGGCGTCCAATCGACGACTATCACCCTACTAGCTACATCGACCGGAGTACCGTCTACCCGCTCGAGATAGACCTCTGTAGGGGTTATGTAACCCAGTTCCTCGTCGTGCACTACTATTACTTTTCGCGTGTACTCAAGAAACGCCGGTATGTCTGACGCCACGTAGTTTTCGCTCTCTCCTAGACCTATGACAAGAGGAGAAAGTTTTCTCGCGAAGAACACCTTGTCTCCTTCGCTCAGCACTATCACTGCTATGGCGTAGCTTCCCTTAGTCTTCTTTAAGGCCTCCCTTAAGGCCTCTAGTGGAGAGAGCCCGCGTTCGAGACCTTCCTCGATTAAGTGTGCTAAGACCTCTGTGTCAGTCTCGCTCCTGAAGACGTGGCCGCGTTCAGAGAGCTCCCTTCTAAGCTCTAAATAGTTCTCAATAATGCCGTTGTGGACTATCGCCACACGGCCGTAGCAATCGAGGTGAGGATGCGCGTTCGTATCGCTTGGTGCGCCGTGCGTCGCCCACCTGGTATGTCCTATGACGACCCTTCCCGGTAACGACGCTAGGTTTAAGCGAGCATCTACCTCTCGCAGCTTGCCCTTGCCCTTTCTAACGTGTATTTTCCCCCCAGAAATAGACGCCATACCTACGCTGTCGTACCCTCTGTATTCTAGTCTCTCTAGTCCACGCTTAACTCGTGCCGCTACGCCATCTCTTAACGATGCTATTGCTATGATGCCACACAAGGTGGCAGCACCTACACTACTAGCCTAAGAACAGGTGATTAATATTGAAAACCACGTACCAAAAGGAAAACATTGGTTTCAGCTTATCTTATGCTCTGTAAAGGTTCCTCTTGATAAACCTCTCAATGCGTCTAACCGCCTCTTCAAGTATCTCCGGTGGAGGAAGGAACACTAGTCTCAAATGCCACTTACCAGCGTCTCCCAGTCCTGAGCCGTGTACAACCAGTACTTTCTCCTCGAGAAGTAACTGCTTAACGAGTTCCTTATCGCTCGACCAGCGGCCTCTCACAGTCAAGCGCGGGAACGCATAGAACGCTCCCTTCGGCTTTGCGACGTCGAAAAAGCCAGTCTCATCGAGCAACTTAACCAGAAGATCCCGCCGCTTACGTAGCTCACTTTTCATACGCTCTAAGTGCTCAGGAGGTTTCCTAAGTACACTAGCCATGGCCTTCTGGATAGGCGTCGCCGCGCCAAGCCTACAAAGCGCTACGCGTCTGATAGCACTGCTTAGCCACTCCCATCCTGAGGGGGCTTTAAGGTATAGGTAGCCGAGCCTCCAGCCTGTAATTACGTACGTCTTAGAGAAGCCGTTAAGTCCCACAACAGGCACGTCGCGCGAAAGGCTAGCAGTCGCTACGTGTCTGTCGTCAAACACTAGGCCGTCATAGATCTCGTCAGAGATTACGACGAGGTCGTTCTCGGCCGCTACGTCAAGTACAGACTCTAGTATGCTTCTCTCGTATACAGCCCCAGTAGGGTTGTTTGGATTTATAAGCACTATAGCCTTAGTTTTAGGTCCCACCTTCTTTCGTATGTCGTCTACATCAGGTGTCCAGCCCTCCTCCTCCCGACACTTGTAGAATATTGGCTTACATCCATAGAGCCTAGCGTAGCTAGTGTAGAGAGGGTAGGTCGGGTCGGGTAACAGTATCTCGTCACCGGGATCAAGAAGAGCCGTGATTACGAGCCATATTGCCTCTGAGACGCCAAACGTTACGTAAACGTCGCTTGGCGAGACTTCAACATTATTCCATGTCCTCTCCTTCTCGGCTATAGCCTCTCTTAGCTCATATAATCCCTCGGAGGGGGAGTAATAGTTGTAGCCCTCTTGTACGGCACGACATAGGCTTTCCATAAGTTCAGCAGGAGGCTTAAACCCCCATCTCGCAGGGTCACCGATATTGAGGTAAAGGACCTTGTGCCCCTTTCTCTCGAGCTCACGCGCGAGAGGGAAGAACTCTCGTATCGAGTATGTTAGCTCTCCTACTCGTTTTGCAGCTCCCTTCAATGTTACCACCACGCCCGCTTGTGCTCTTCGTGGTCAGATATAGACCCTACGCTCTCAGTCTAAGCTCAACGAGCTTTGGCATTTCAGGAGTGCCCTTTAGGCTCTTAACTATGCCCAGAATGACATTACTAATTAGTCTCTGGACAAACGGGTTTAGGGGTATTAGTCTATGATCCACTTTTAACTCAACGCTAGAGCTTAGAAGTAAACAGTCCTTAGGTGTAGCTAGCCCGCGCACGACAGCTTCAGCTAAAGCCATGCACGATCCGTAGCTGCATAACCCACAGTTAAGCCCGACAGGCGGCTCGAAAGCTTGCTTTTCAGCTAGGTCTGCTAAGCGAGCCGAGTCTGGTGGTACAAGCGGCGCATTCAGGTACGCCCCTTCAGCGCGACTCGCTATGCTTCCCGTGTAGGCTATTACCAAAGGGCCTGAGAGAGACTTAGCCTCCTCTATCGTCCTAGCAACAACAATTCGAGGCCCTGGAAACACGGACTTAAAACCCTCTATCACTACGAAGTCGTACCCTCTTAGTTCGAGCAATATTTCCCAGAGCTCCTTGCACTCTCGCCCAACTTCCTCCCACGCGCTCTCTCCCAACGCTATGACTGTCTCAGCCCTAGCTTCGAAGAGCTTCGTAGAGTCAGAGGGAGCCAGTTTAAGCTCTTCATGAACATGCTTTACTGCAGCTACGCTGTACCCGCGCCTGACAAGCTCTTTAATCAGGCCCTCAGCGATTGTAGTCTTGCCCGAGCCTTTAAAGCCTATAATTGCTATAGCCTTCAATCGCACCACCTCAGTATTAACATGCCTCTGTCAACAAGTCTTAACCTGGATACAACTAATAAGGGAGTATTTCTCGGCACGTACCGGGACCGAGATGCCCGCTGTAAAGGTCAGTGAACTCGTGAAGGTCTATGGGCGTAAAGTAAGAGCCCTTGACGGAATTAGCTTTGAGATCGAAGAGGGAGAGATATTCGGCTTAGTAGGGCCTAACGGCGCTGGTAAGACAACGACTCTAAGAATAATCGCCACGCTACTACAGCCTACTGCCGGGAAGGTCGAGGTCTTCGGGTTGGACGTTGTGAGAGAAGCAGGCAAAGTCAGGGAGCTAATTGGCTATCTGCCCGAAGAGGCAGGAGCCTACAAGAACCTGACCGGGCGCGAGTTCTTGGAGTTCATTGCATCGTTCAGAGCAAAAAGCAAGCCGGAGCTTGAGGCTATGCTAGAGAGAGGAGAGAAGATCAGCGCTCTAGGTGAGCGCCTTAACGACAGAGTGAAGACTTACAGTAAGGGCATGTTAAGGAGACTGCTCGTTGCCGCGTCCCTCATGCACGTACCTCGCCTAGCAATACTCGACGAGCCAACTAGCGGGCTTGACGTAGTAAATGCCGTTAGAGTCCGAAACATAGTTAAAGACTACGCAAGGCGCGAAGGAGTAACTGTACTACTCTCAAGCCATAATATGCTTGAGGTGGAGTATCT
>CAZPLI010000026.1:0-16208 GCA_964587325.1 uncultured Thermofilaceae archaeon
CCAGGCTTCTTAGAATCGAGAACCTTCTTGACAGGTATCCCAGGCAGCTAAGCGGTGGTCAGCAGCAGAGGGTCGCCCTGGGAAGGGCCCTAGTGAGAGAGCCCCAGGTCTTCCTGATGGACGAGCCTCTAAGCAACCTAGACGCCAAGCTGAGGGTATACATGAGAGCGGAGCTAAAGAGGCTACAGAGAGAGCTAGGTATCACGACTATCTACGTGACACACGACCAGGCCGAGGCAATGACTATGGCTGACAAAATCGTCGTAATGAACGAGGGCAAAATCCAGCAGATAGGCACTCCCAGTGAGCTATACCACAAGCCAGCTAACCTCTTCGTTGCTGGCTTCATTGGAGCCCCCGCTATGAACTTCATAGACGCTACCGTGAGCGAGAAGGACGGCGAGGTAGTACTAGACACAGGCTTCTTCCGCTTAACGCTTCCCTCAGAGCTAGCCGCACCCGTCAAAGAGAGCGGTGCTAGCGAGGTAGTCATAGGCATAAGGCCGGAGCACATCATGCTTGCGCAGAAAGGTGAGCCCGACGCCTTTGAAGTAGAGGTCTACGTAACCGAGCCCTTGGGCGGTGAAACAATAATCGACTTTAGGCTTGGCGAGACAATATACAAAATAAAGTATCCGGGCGAGATCGACGTTAAGCCAGGCGAGAAGATCGCTATAAAGCTAGATATAAACCACTTACACGTATTCGACAAAAGGACCGGCAAGGCAATAATATAGCGGCTGACTTGTTTGCTAAAACACTCCCTTGCCAGCAACTATCCATCTGTTTTCTTTGGCAAAGTGAGAAGTAGGCCTTTCATCGTACCCTACTTCTGCGGGTCTACTCAGCTTGTGAAATATTATCTGGACTATTTTCATACCAGGGTAAAGCTTAACCGGTGCTGTGTTTTCACAGAATACCTCAAGTACTAATGGCTTAGGTCTCGCAAGACCTGTACCGGGGTTAACGAGACCTGCAGCGTGCACTATGAGGCCCAGCCTAGCTACACTGCTTTTCCCTTCAAGCGTAGCTGCAAGGCTCTTAGACAGAGCTATTCTCTCCCTAGTCATTGCGAGTACGAATTGTTTAGGTTTTATTACAAAGGGCTTACCCCCAGTCACTACAATTTTCACGCTGCTTTCAATCGATGAGGGGTTCATGGGGTCTATTTCGCGGTTACCCGTAAACACTAGAAACCTATCAGAGAGAGTTAAGTCCACCGAACAGGGACCCACGTTGCTTAGGTCAAAAGGTTCAATAATTATCTCTCCTCTTTTTACAGCCTCGAGTATCTCTCTATCCGAGAGTATCACGGGTAACCCCACATATATACAGGTAAAGGAGCCGTTATCTTTTAATTACATCTGTTCTTCCTCCTAAGATCTGCTAAGCTCAACAGGGATTCGGATGTTAAAGGTAGATGTCGGGAAGTCTGGCTATAATCCTACCTTTAAAAATATGTTTAATGTCTATGATGGGTCTTAGAGGAAGCTCCCCAGGTCTTCTCTCTACTTCGACAAACCCCGTGATTAGAGGTTGTTTTCCTATACCAACTTTAAGCCCTATTTCTCCCTCACTAGCTCTCACCGATAGGTATGCATAGTCCTTTCCTCTAGATTCTCTTAAGTCTCCTCTCCACTGTATCAGTCTAGGTGTGCCTACGAATGGACCTACCACTAGTATGGCTTCTGTTGGTGCATGTACTAACACTTCTAAGACACGGTTTTCTACATGCCATTTGTCGATGCTTATTGGTGAGGCGAAACGCCCACTTAGATCGAGTCTAAGTCCGTATGAGTAAACTAGACCATCCTCGGTGGAGCGTATATAAGGCTCAGCTATCCACACAGCGCTCTGCTCACTGAGTTCCTCAGGCCACTTAGGCCAAGAGTCTAAGATAGTTATTCCTTTGTCAAACTCAACCTCAACTCTTAGACCTGCGAAGTTCGTACGTGACGAAACGAAAATCGTAGCACAGCCTAGCTGATGCGTGAGGGCGTCAATCTCAACGACCTCTAAGAGACGTAACGTCAATAGGGGCTCACCACTCTTCCGTCTCACGCAAAAACATACCACCCGTACATTACCTTTACTGCGTCTGTTCTGCACACTAATGCGCGCCGCTCGCTGAGAGCGAACAAGCAGAGACAGGATAGTATGCACTCAAATTAGCGGCGGCTAAAGCGCGCGATTTATTACGTTGCGCTGGGTGAGAACATGGATGATGTGACTTGCCCCCACAGCGACCCTCAAGGGGATGACTTGATTACCGCGGCCTGACACAGCTATTAGTCAACTCGTTAAGGTATGGAACCCCTGTCACATTAAGGATCAAGTACTCATCCCGATAGAGTTGAATGGCGGTCTACTGCGACTGCTCGATTGGCTGCTAGCTAGGCTAAACTTCTCGCTAAGAATTGACTATTAAATAACCATTTTACGCTGAGAGTTTTGCCGGCGATCCGTTGGTCTCTTTTAGAAACCTTATCACTAGCCCTTTATTATCCTGCACAAAGATGTACGTGTATTATTCCGCCCAAGCTCTAGGTGCACTGTTGGAAGCGTTTTTAAATATCTAATCGCTTTCCCCCTTACTGTAGTAAGTTTTTTATTTTTGAAAATCTAACTATTTACACAGTTATGATAAGGCTAACTAAGAGCGACTTCAGAATATTACGCGCGCTTCCTCGCTCACTTAACTACTCCGAAATATCAAGGAAGGCAGGGTTCTCTCAACCTTATGTTTCAGGCAGAATAAGAAACATGAGGACCAAGTTCGACTTTGTGTTCCGCGTGGATTTCTGGAGTATGAGCCTGCAGCCTCTGCTGATAATAAGCGAGTATAGCGAGACTTTCGTAGCACGAGCCAAAAAGGAGGGTTTTCAATACGTCTACACAGTCGAGGTAGCGTACAAGAGCCTCGAGAAGCTCCTCTTAGTCGACATACTAGCTCCGCGAGATGAGGCCGACGAGATTGTCGAGTCATTAGGTCTTAAAGTCAGAGAAGTGCTCAGGAAGAGGTACGAGGTTATGTGGAGGCCCGATAAGAGTGATCTCGTAGAGCTCGTGGACGGGAAGCTTGTTGTCAGGATTGACAAGCTTTCTGAGGTATACGAGAAATGCGAGGAGTATAGGGAGGCTGAGAGGAGAGTTGTGCAGGCCGATAAAATAGACATGTTGATACTGTGGAAAAAGATGGAGCATCCTTTCCTACCGCTAGCGTCTATTGGTAGGAAACTTGGTATTTCACAGCAGCTAGTATCTTACCACTTTAGGCATCACGTTCTTGGTCAGTGGATATACAACGGCGTTAGAGTCAAAGCATACGAAAAAATCGCTCCCACGTTCTTAGTCAAAGTAGACGTTTCGTCATCCTCGGCAGCCCTTAGGCTCCTCGAGCTCGCAATGAAGATTCCATACGTTCAGAAGGCATTCACGACGTATGACAATCCTAAGTCTGTCTACGTATTTTTTGCCGCTCCCTGTGACAAGTATAAGGAGTTACTGTCTCGTGCTGCTGAGATAGGCGATCTAACGGGACTGAGTATTGTAGCATTAGTGGATACTGAGTCTAGAATTAAGGGGAAGTACCCCTGGGGTAACGCTGAGATTCCTCCTCCGGGATTCTTGACTAAGCGACGAGTGAGACGCGAGAGGGTACGAGCATCTGGCAAAAAGGGGCTTAACGAGCTCTAAAGTATAAGCCAAATAGGTAGAAATTTCGTATCCTATGGTTAAGAGGGTAGTAACAATTCTTAGTCTTGCCTCCACAAATGAGGTCAAGGAAGGTATGAGTGGTAGGAACCGTGGAGTATAAAGAGGAGGGATGGGTAATAAACGCCTGTGGGGAAAAGCGTATGTCAAGCAGACTTGAGACGATCAATGAGGTTCTTAATGATCTAAGAAGGGCTAGCCCCGACATAGAGGCCTGCGCGGTGGTCAGCGTCGACGGATTACCCATAGCGTCAGTGTTGCCTCCCAATGTTGACGAGGCCAAGGTAGCCGCAATGGCAGCAGCGATTCAGGGAGTAGCTGACAGGGTATCGAAGGAGCTTAATGTTGGCGTGCTCAGGCAGGTCTATATCGAAGGCGAGAACGGTGGCGTGCTTGTTATGAATGCTTCACCAGATGCCGCGTTAGTAGTAGTCGTACGCAAAGGGGCAAGACTAGGACTTATACTCTACGAGGTGAGGCGGGCCGCTGAGCGTCTCGCCGAGGTATTCGCGTGAGGTGGTGCCCCTGGTTAGGAAGCACTTACTCAGTGCTAGAGTGAAGTGTAGCGACACGGTTAATGTCCGGCGGAGGCTGCTAGAGATAGGTGCAGAGCCCATAGGAGCCTACAGGGAAGTTGACACGTATTTCTCAGTTCCGCGAGGATGGCTTAAACTCACAGTTGTTAACGGAATGAAAGGAAGGCTTGTATACTGCGAGCGTGAGGTCGCAGACGGCTTAAGAGAAGTAACAATGATCATAGCAGATGTTGAAAAACCCGGTGAGCTGGCGGCTGTACTGCGTGCCGCACTCGGAATTGAGCGTGTAGAGGACAGGGTGAGAGAGGTTTACAGGTTCGGAGAAGTCCGAATATACGTTGACAGAATCAAGGGACGTGGAGAGTTCTTAGAGTTAGAGGTAGAGGCTGGAGCTGAGAAGGGAGCTAAAGAGGCAATAGAGGGGATTATGCGTAAGCTTGGGGTAAGGGAGGAGTCTACCGAATAGCATTCTCCTAGCAAATTAGTCTCTTTTAACATTTGACTTTACTTCTCATGTATATAATATGGTTACAATTAACACTCCGTTAGTAACGTGCTTCGTATTAACTTGTCCCTTGAGGCTTTTTAGGGGGTGCTTGTTTCTCCTAACTTAGGTATGTCGGGTAGGTTATACCTTTCAATGATAGGCACCCTTGCAGCAATAATAGGATTCACAACGCTTGTACTAGCCATAATAATGGACTTACTGGGAGTCTTCGACCTGTACTACTTAGCACTGCTAGTCGTTGGATTTAACCTCCTCCAGTGGTTAGTGGCTCCTTACATCATAAATGCTCTGTACCATGTAAGGGAGGCTGACCCTACAGTGCACGCGAGGCTGTACTATATACTTAAGAGGTTGTCGCTCAGGGCAGGTTTACCTACACCTAAGCTAATGATCGCAGACGTCCCGTTCCCGAACGCCTTTGCTTACGGTAGCCCACTCACTGGCAACATGGTAGCTGTGACTCAGGGACTTTTAGACACGCTAGAGGACGAAGAGATAGAAGCCGTACTTGGCCACGAGTTAGGCCACCTAAAGCACAGAGACGTGCAAGTAATGACGTTCCTATCGATGCTACCGTCCCTCTTCTACCTGATAGCGAGAGCGTCGTTCTACGTCGGTGGTGATAGGAGAGAGGAGCGTGGAGGAGGAGTAGCGCTAGCCGGGTTTATAGCCCTCCTAGCTTACTGGATACTCAATCTACTGATTCTTCACTTCAGCAGACTAAGGGAGTACTATGCTGACGAATTTAGCGTGTCAGTAGCTCCCTCACGTAGGGAGGGAGCGCGTAGGCTCGCTGAGGCTTTGGCCAAGATAGTCTACTCGACAGCCGAGCTTAAACGCGTGCGAGGGTTCACATCTCCCCCCGGCTTTAAGGCTCTTCTCATAGCTGACCCCGACAGTGCCGTAGTGGACGCCAAGGCTCTGAGGGGTGGGGACTGGGAGCTCGTAGAGAGAGTCTCCAGCCGCGAATTAACACTCGTCGATAAGCTGCTCGAGCTGTTCTCAACACACCCCAACATAGTCAAGAGAATACGAAGGCTTAAGGCGATAGCCGAAGGTAGCTAGGCAGAACCTGAAGAGGCTAGAGCTTCTCTACCCTTTACTGTAAGTCTGTAGACTTTTTTCCTTCCTTTTTCTTGTGACGTCACAAGCCCTTCCCTTTCAAGCTCTTTTAGGTGCTTATAGACCGCCTGTTTAGTGAGCGAGAAACCTGTGTCTAATAGCCAGCGCCAGAGAGCGTAAGGGTGCATCTCGCGCTGGCTAAGGGCGTTAAGTATCGCGAGCTTAGTCCTGCTTCTGATAACTTTTCCCTGTCCTACGATTTTCATTAAAACTCTATGGCTTCTCAGGCCTGATCCCGTTGCGATAACTAACACTAACTCGTCTCTATCGAGAACTCCCATTTCCCTCAGTCTGCGCAGGGCGGCCATGCCGACTGCTGCTGAGGGATCTATCAGTAGTCCTTCCTTTGTAGCTAGTTCTCTGAGGGCCATAAGTACCTCTGATGGTGATACGGCAACTCCTCGACCGTGCGTGCGTCTTACTACTGAGACTACCTCACTTAACCTCACCGGCTCGGTTATCAATATATCAGACGATAGACCGGCGTGGACGTGGGGTTCCCTAGCGCGGTCCTGTCCCTCTAGGGTCCTCACTACGGGTGCACACGTGGCCTCTTGTGCTGCATAAAATCTTGGCACGGTCTCAGCTATGCCTAACTCCTTGGCTAACTCGAACCCTCTCCATAGTCCGTAAGCTAAAGACCCATGACCGACCTGAACTACTACTGCGTCAGGTGCGCGGCCTAATGCCTCGACAACCTCTAGTGCGAGAGTCTTGTACCCTTCTAGCAAGAAGGGGTCTCCAGGCCATAGGTAGTAGCTATTAGAAACTTCACTGTCCACTATCTGTGCCCCATAGACTGCTATTTGAAGGAGTTTAGCAGAGTCCAGCGGGCCTCTGGGCTTATAGTAGCACCTCAGCCCCGCAGCGGCAGTGTAAGCGGCAGCTGAGGCCCCCAAGTCTCCCTCGCCTACACAAAATATCGCGTTATAACCGAAATCCAAGGCTGCGGATACGGATATTGCGGTCCCACGATCTACAAAGGAACCTGTGGGATTCCTAGTCTCATCCTTAAGGTACAGTCTCTTGAGTCCCCATAAATCTCCAATTCTTTTGGCTCGTATCAGTGGCGTATCTCCTTCTCCTCGAGTAACTCTGTGACGAAGCGGTGGGAGGAACGCTGCGTAGCGCCATACGCCCTGCCCCGCAAGCCCTAGACGTGAGACTGGACGCGGGATTGAGATTTCAAGAGGGGACCCGCACTTCGGGCACTTAGGTAAAGGTCTGTCTAGCGGGGACTCAAAGTTGCAGCGGTGACATACGTAAACTGCTTCCACACTTGTACTACTATGCGTGAAGGTTTTAAATTTCCTGGAGGGTATTCTCTGGCCGATTGTTTTATAAAAATAGAGAAATAGAAAAAGAAACGAAAAAATTGATAACTCAGTTTTTATCACTTATACATTTGTTTAGTCCAGACTCCCTTTTCTGTAAGCGCTTTCTTCGGGACTGCAAACTTGTATGTTGACTCCTTGTCAATGAAGTACATTCTCCATTCCGGAACGTATTCGGATAGCGTCCTGAAGAACGGGTAGTGTTCCTCCTCAGGTAGTGCTATCACGGCAATAGACACGCCTCTACCTATCATCACAGTGCTCGGGTAGGGTATCGTGGCTAGCGCTGCAAGTGTCTCAGAGCCCTTACCTTCGGCCATGAGCGCAACTATGGGAGCGTCTCTGGCGTAGCTCCAGAGATCTGCCTTGAAGCCACCTACCATCCAGCGCACTCTCTGCCTGAGCCTGTACTCCATAGTCTTTCTAGCAAGGTTCACTGCTCTAGCGAGGTCTATGACCTTCCACAGCCCCTGCTCCTGCAGCTTTGATAGCACTAGCAGGTCTGTTGAGTCAAACCTTACAGTGCCAGCAACACGCTGAGACGGTGCATACACGCTATACCAGTTGGAAAGAGCTTTGTCCCAGTCGACCTTAGGCGGCCAGCCGTATCTCTCGATCTTTGTCGTAAGCACGCGCTCGATCGCAAAGTGCTGCTCTACGGGGCCCACGAGTTTCTCTACGGCCTCTAGGGCCTCGTTTTCGAGACCCCTTGGTGGGTACAGCACGAAGAATGCCCTGCGACCGCCAGTGCCGTAAATGGGCGCGTAGTAGTGCACATAAGTCATTCTCTTGAAGTCTGAGAGCCAGTTCTTGTTCTCTATGCTAGCTATACCGGCTATAAGCTTTAGCCCAAGTATGTCGTAGTTGGGTATTGCCCTTATAGAAGCGACACGTCTACCCTTTATCTTCTCGGCAATCCTCCAAGCAACAGTATAGGACACATTGAGCCTACGAGCGAGGTCGTTTACGTTGTAAGTGAGTGTCATATTAAGCTGGTCTAGCAATATATTAACCGCATTAACTAGAAGAGTTACATCCAGTCTTACTCTACCCACCGCTTATTCACCTCCTTAAGAAATTATCCCAGGTAAGGGGTCAGGTATGCGGGCACCGCCGCCACCGTTTTCCTCGGCTTCCTCCTCGCTCTCCTCTTCTCCGGCTGTTGAAGTAACCGAGAATGCCAATGCTAATAGTAGTGTTAGACGGCTTAATAGCCATGTAATCTTCTCTTCATTACGCTCTATGTGTACCTTCTTCATTCCTTTCGCCCCGATTGGTTTAGGGATAAAGTAGCTTTAAGCTTTTTCGTTCTTTCTTTGCTTCACGTATGATTTTTGTGGCGTTTCCTCCCTAAATTCTCGCTTGTAACAATTTAAAGAGTATGCAGAAGACGCTTGAATGACTAGTGGGCGATTGCTCCATAGTCTACTTTATAAAGAAGGCTTAAGTGATCGTTAAGTTATGGATTCAAACGCCTTTTTCTCCTTATAAGTAGGAGTAGCACACTCGTATTTCGCAGTACAAGTACCATGTTGCGAACTGAGAATCTGGGCCGGTGAGCGTTACATATTTTGATGTCAAGAACCGCGAGGGGCGAGAGGTGCAATGGGTGTTTTCTTTGGACCAAGTGCCGACAGGTATAAAGGAGCTAGATACTGTTCTCGGTGGCGGTTTTGAGCGAGGCTCTATGGTATTAGTAGCAGGTCATCCTGGCGCCGGCAAGACCACGCTTGCTGCTCAGCTCCTTTATGAGGGGCTCCGGCGAGGCGAACCTACGCTCTACCTAAGCTTTGCTGAGCGAAAAGAGGAGTTTCTGAAACATATGCGTGGAGTTGGTATGGACTTTAAGCCCCACATTGAAAAGGGCGCTTTCTATTTTGTGCCTGCTATAACGGCGACTAACGAGGAGTCACTAAAAGCTCTAGCTAAGCTCGTCATTGAGGTAGCGGCCGATCGCGGGGTGAGGCGATTGACTGTAGACCCTATAACAGTTCCTCTACAGGTCCTACCTCCTAGCAAGGCTAGAGCTTTTCTCCATAGTAGCCTAATGAGTTCGCTAAAGAGTATGGGAGTGACTTCAGTTATGGTGGCGGATCTCCCCTACGGCACATGGACTATAGGTTACGGGTTTGAGGAGTTCCTGGCAGACGTGGTATTCGTTTTGAGGGTTGAAGAGGCTCGTGGACTCGCTAGGCGGGTACTAGAGGTCAGGAAGCTCCGTGGAAGACCCACGCCACGCCTAAGCTTTGAGTTTGTAATAACGAGAAATGGTATAGTGCTCTATGTCCCTTACCTAACGGGACTCAAAGGCGGATACAAAACAGAGCGCGTGCCAACTGGGGTTCAAAGGTTAGACGATATGCTTGGTGGAGGGCTTCTAGCGGGCTCTACAGTACTAGTTAGTGGACCAAGCGGGACAGGGAAGACTATGCTCGCTGCTGTCTTTGCTCTCGAAGGCGTTAGGAGGGGCGAGACAGTCGTGTATATAAGCTTCGAAGAGCCTGAAAACCAGTTACGCTCACTCTTCAATACTCTAGGTTATAACTCTAAAGAGATGAAGGGCAGGCTATTATTGTTCTCGTTAAGTCCGAGACTCTTTACGCCAGGTAGCCTCTACTACTTCTTCAGAGAGGTTCTCGAGAAGGAGAAGCCTCAGCGCGTAGTAGTGGACGGTCTATCGTCTTTAAATAGGCAGTTCGGTGACGAGTTCATGGAGTTGGCGAGGAATATGGGACTACTAGCAAAGAGTCTTGGAGCTACGACCCTCTTTACTTCTCTTGAGAATGCACTTGAGGGAGAAGAGGCTGGCGTTAGCACGCTGGCCGACGTTATAATAGCACTATGGTATGAGAGAGGTGTAGGCGAGTTCAAACGAATGATCTCTGTTATGAAAGAGCGCGGGTCCAATCACGAGAGGTCATGGTATGAGATTCGTTTTGCTGAGGGCAAAGTGGTGATAGAGTGATGGCTCGAGAACTAGACGTATTTGCAATCCTAGATAGGGTTTCGCCATCTTTTGGGTCAATACTGCGGTACCACATGGCCAAGCTTCTAGGGGCAGACCCGCTTGAAGTGATGTATCGCTCACCTAGTGCTTTTTACGAAGCCATGTGCGAGGCTCTCGGCAGCAAAGAGGCGTGCGACTACACGCTTAGAGTATTAGCAGAAGAGATTTCGTCGGAGGAGGGTGTGAGTGTGGATCCCGACTTGTTGATCTCAGCGCTTAAAGGAGGGGCCTCTGACACGCTCAGATGGATATTAAGTGGAAGTAGTGTAGATAGAAAAAGACTCAGGGCTTTTTCCTCAGAACGAACTCGCAGAAAGAGTCGCCTCTAGCGATGCACTTCCGTTCGTCTGCTACAATCTCCATGTCATATAACTCGGTGAACATGCCTGCAAAGATGCCTCGGGTGAAGAAGCAGTAAGGTCTGTCACGCAACCCCCTAACAGCCCAGCTTTCCCAGTTATCGTAAACCCTAATGATAGCTTCTCTTTGGGGGAGGCCCCATTCCACGACTTTGATGCGTCCTAATCCGGAGGCCTGATAAAAGTCTAGGAAGAGTCTCTCCAGTCCCTCTCCTCGAAGCACGTCTCTTGCCTCTCTTTCTAAGGTTTCAACCATTTCTCGCCCCACCCGTTTACCTAAAGCGTAGAGAAGTAGGCCTCCTCCGCCGCCAAGCTCGTCATATATATCTCCGAATGCGCGACTTAGGCTTTCTGCACCGAACGCTACGAGCCTGCATCTGCCGAATCCCGTCATGAGAGGGTATCCTAGTCTGCTTATGAGTATGCCCGGTGCCTCGTAAACGGCGTAGGTGACTTCGTTAACTCCTTCTTTCATTAGCAGGACTTTCTTCAAGTCGGCAGGTGTACGTTTCGACTGGGAGAAGTCAAGGAATAGGAACAGATTGTAAGGCCCTTCTACCCCCTCAAGAGAGAGTACGGCACCAAGTAGCGAGATATTCATGGCAGATACTGTTTGAAGAATCTCGTCGGTCATCTCTTTACTAGTTCTAACGACGAACTCCGCTAGTTTGCCTCCTGGCTTGTAAACTAGCGTGAAGAATTCCCGTGGATACAGGGCTCCGCCACTCATTGCAGGACAAAGAGGTAGAAAGAAGATTTATTTTTTACTCCTTTTTACTCCTTTAAGATTTTGTCTCTATCCATTCTCTGAATCTCTTCATGCCTTCTTTTATCTTTTCGGTAGATACTGTGAACGATACCCTTATGTGGTCTCTGCCCGCGTTAAAGGGGAACGCCGTTCCAGGTAGTACTAGTACTCCTGTGTCGAAGAGGAGGTCTATTACTAGCTTCTCTACGCTGCTATATCCTAGTTGTTCCTGAAGCCCCCTCACGTTCGGGAAGGAGTAAAATGTTCCTTTAGGCTTAACCACCTTCACTCCGGGCAGTTTAGTCAGTTCGCTAACTAGCACGTCTCGCCGTCTCTTATATTCCTCGAAGAATGGTTTGAACCAGTCAAGTCCAGCTTCTAGGGCTTCCTTGGCAGCTACTTGTGCGAAAGATGGAGGGCAGGAATACATGTTGTTAACTGCCACCTCTATTCTCTCTATAACGCGCTTATCAGCAACGGCAAAACCTAAGCGCCACCCGGTCATAGAGAAGGTCTTAGAGAAGCCGTTAATGTATATTACAAAGTCCCTCCAGTCGGGGTCAGCTAGTGTTGTTTCGTGCCTACCTTCATAGAGGAATCGATCGTAAACCTCGTCTGAGATTATTACAAGGTTGTGCTTCTTAGCGAAGTTTAGAAGTTCTTTCACGAGCTCTGGCGGTAGAGTCGAGCCGGTAGGATTGTGAGGATAATTTAGTATAAGAGCACGTGTGCGGGCAGTTAGGGCGTTCTCGACAGCTTCCACAGTCAGAGCCCAGTCCTTCTCCTCGTCTAGTGGCACAGGTTTCGGTACTCCTCCCAAGAATCTCACAACACTTTCGTAAACAGGATAACTGGGATCAGGAATTAGAATCTCGTCGCCCTCGTCTACTATGCACATTAACGAGGCGAATATAGCGGCTTTAGCGCCCGCAGTAACTATGACTTCTTCAGGCTTTACATCTACCCCGTAGCTATCGTTAAGCCAACTAGCAATGGCTTCTCTTAGATCAGGCAACCCGCCGCTGGGGGTGTATCCGGTAATACACTTGTCTAGCGCCCTCTTAGCGGCCTCTCTTATGTGTTCAGGTGTGGGGAAGTCAGGCTGCCCGATCCCGAACGATATGACGTCAAGACCTCTCTCTCTAGCCTTAGCGGCAAGTTCTAAGTACGTAAAGGCTTGCTCACCTGTTAGCTCCTTAGCCCGCTTAGTAATGGGAACTGGCATACAATGGTAAAACTGCCAGGTGCGTTATAAGTTGCCTCCCAACACAAGCTCAGAGTAGAATAGCGTCGTGCTATACTCAAACAGGTCGAGAAATTAAGTGAGGTAACGTATTATGAACTTGCATCGAGAGTCGCCTTTTGCCCTACAATGCGTCTCAGTCACTAAGAAATGGCCACCAACTATTTCCGTTACGACACCTGCTATAACTCCCCGCGTGTAGTGGCATACAGGCTCGCCCCATGTGCCGTATGCTTCTACCTCGAAATTGTCCTCAATCTCCACGTAGCCTCGCCTGCTACGAGTATCAAAGTCTGCGTCAGTTACCCGCCCCCATCCTAGTGCGGTATAGAACTTGGCCATTATCTTAAGGTACTCTCGAGGACTAGCTTCTAGCATCTTCTTGAGGCTCTTAGCAAGCTCCTCTCCCAGAAGCAGGCCCTCGTTGTAAGCGAGAGCCCATGCTGGCGGGCCTATATCACGCCTAAGTCCAGCGAAAACTCCCGAGAGTAGTCTCCGGGGAAGTATCATGGCCTGGACTCGTCCTCCTAGCATGGTTATTGGGTAGCTATGCTGATCTACGATTAGTCCCTCTACAATTGGGCTTGCAACTTTAACCTCTTCTACGAAGTCGAAGCTCTTTATTGTTCGAATTACTTTGCTTAATGGCTCTTTAGCGTGTGAGAGGTCTATAAAAGCTGCAATGTATCTCCGATCATTCTCACTCGTAAAATTGAGGGCAACTATTCGTATTCCAGCATTAGCTAATGTCCTAGCGAAAGTAGCGAGTATACCAGGTTTAGGCATGATCTTTGCTTTGATAGAGATCTGAGCAACCTTATGCGCCTTAGCGTAGTAAAGACCCACTACTTCCTTGGGGTACGTTTCTCGGGGCACGCCACTACACCAGGAGCCAATACTTACACACCTAATTTTGTTTAACTAATGATATTACATTTTGGAAACACTAGACTAAAAGTCGGGAATGAAGCTAAAATACGCCGGTGTAATATTCGTGACGGCGGTCACATGGATCCCTATGTAATAAGAGAAGACTTTCCGGAGCTACGCCGTATTGTGAACGGTCATCCTTTGGCTTACTTAGACAACGCGGCTTCGTCACTAAAGCCGCGACAAGTAATAGAGGCAATATGTCGTTTCTATAGCGAAAAATACGCTAACGTCGGCAGGGGCGTGCATACTCTAGCTCGCGAGGCTACCGAGGCCTATGAGGAGGCCAGACAGAGGGTAGCAGCTTTCATAGGGGCCAGAAGCGACGAGATAGTCTTTGTACGTAATGCGACTGAGGCGTTAAACCTCGTGGCTTTAGGCTGGGCAAGGTGGAACCTTAGACAAGGAGATGTTGTAGTCACCACAGTTATGGAGCACCACAGCAACTTATTGCCTTGGGTCAGGCTAGCTGATGAGCTGGGTTTAGAACTCCGCATAGTACCAGTACATAAGGACGGAACACTCGATTACGGCGCATTAGAGGAGGCCATTGAAGGCGCTAAGCTGGTAGCTGTTACTCACAAGTCGAACGTCTTAGGAGTCGTCAACGATGTGGAAAGAATAGCTACTCTAGCTAGGCGTAAAGGAGCTAAGCTCGTACTCGACGGCGCTCAAAGCGTACCTCATATGCCTATTGATGTACGGGAACTAGGCTGTGATTTCCTAGCGTTTTCAGGACATAAAATGCTGGGACCTACAGGGATAGGAGTTCTTTACGCTAAGAGGGAGCTTCTCGAAGAATTTAAGCCTGTATACGTAGGCGGAGGCATAATAGGGGAGGTCCACTGTACGAGGGAGAGTTGTAAGGCTACATGGGCTAAGCCCCCAGCTATGCTTGAGGCTGGGACGCCAAATATCGTCGGAGCTATCGGGCTAGCAGCCGCCGTAGAGTACCTAGAGAGAGTAGGTATGAAGTGGATAGCTGACCACGAGAAGAAACTGACTAAACTAGCCTTAGAACTACTCGAAGAGCTGGAAGGGGTAAGCATTCTAGGGCCTCATGAGCCCGACAAAAGACCAGGAGTAGTCTCTTTTGTTGTGAAGGACTTAGATCCGCACGCCGTAGCTGTGCTCCTAGACCAAAGGGGCATAGCCGTAAGGAGTGGCTTACACTGTGCGCAGCCACTTCATGAAGCCCTAGGCGTGCCAAAAGGTAGTGTGAGAGCCAGCTTCTACCTTTACAACACGGAGGAAGAAATAGAAAGATTGGTAAGCGTCGTAAAGGAGATAGCTCAGTAGGCTTCCCGAACCCGTTTCCACCTTAGCCTTAAGGTCAGTATTCGCTCGCTCGCGAACAGCTTGCTTGCTATGTATAGCGTTACTATTGAGAACCCTAGCAGGTACGCGACTGAAAGCAGCAGCAACCTGTAGTTGTTAGTAAATGCCGCGCTTACTGCCAGCACGGGGTGTGCAAAGGGGTCTATCATTACTACTATAGCAACTGCAGGGGGCATAGTCTCTATGTCAACGAACATTAGGCCTAGAGCCGGTATGAGTATTAATGGTAGCACTAAGCTGAGGAGTGACTGAGCACTTCTAACGTCCTCAGTTGCGGCGCCTATTATCAGAGCGAGCGACATGACCGCCAGTAAGCCTAGCAGAATGTCGATTATCATTAGTGTAGCCGAGAGCGGTGTAGGTAGAAGCCCTAGGAGCGATAACTGGTCTAATGAGATGTTTGCAGTCTCAGGAGTCATCGACGTGATCTGTGACATGTACAGTGTGAAGCCTACTAAGAAGACCACAGAGCTTATGATTGCCAGCACTAGCGAGGCTACTAGCTTACCCGCTAGAATGGTCATTCTATTCACAGGCTGTGATAGGAGCAGTTCCAGTGTCTTATTCTCCTTTTCCAATGCCATTGAAGTAACAGCTAGCTGAGCAGTAAACATTACCAGTATAAAGACTGCTATGGGGGTTGTGGCAAGCTGACCGGCAAGGAATCCTGTAAGTACGGCAGGGTGAACATTAACTATCTTACCTTTATATATCATTTTTGTCTTGCTATAGAATGGTTCGGTCATTAACTTAGGATTAACACCTAGACTCGCAGCGATCTTCACAGCGAGCCTTCGGGCAGCGTCCTGCACTAGAGATAGAGCTCGCGTAGGCCTTATGCTCGCTGACATAGAGACTCCTTTAAGTACTGCGTACACTTCTACGAAGCCTTGCTTACTCTCTGTGAGATTAGCAGAGAATCCTTCCGGTATTACTACTATTATGTCCACATTTGCATTCGCACCTTCCTCGAGCGAGCTTACAGCTATGACAGTAGCGTTTGCCTTAAGGGCTTCGATCAGGCTTCTAGCATACTCGCCCCGGTCGTTATCCACTACACCTATTGTCGCGCTTGTAGTCACGGTCTCTCTGAACACACCGCTTATGAAGATCCCCATAAGCGGGAAGATTAGTATCGTCATTACTAGACCGAGTATGAGGCGCTGGTCTCTGAGTAGTTCAATTAGTTCCTTACGTATAATGCTAATCAGATGCTCCACCGAGAGTCACCTCCATGAATACAGCCTCAAGGTTCGGTGCGCCGAACCTATCCTTGAGCTCCTGAGGCACGCCCTCGGCTAATATCCTGCCCCTGTGAATTATTGCCACGCGGTCGCAGAGGTACTCTACCTCAAGCATGTTATGGCTA
>CAZPLI010000027.1:0-6022 GCA_964587325.1 uncultured Thermofilaceae archaeon
GCTTAGCACAGTCCTCGAATAGCGGCACGTAGTCTCTAAGCGAGCGGGCTAGGGCCTGGTCTCTGGCAAGCACGTCTGTGTAAGGTATGGGCCTCACAAATATGCTGAGCAAGGACCCGTCGAGCGCCACAAGGCACTCCGACCTTGAGAGGGCGTTAAGAGCACACTTAGCTTCTAGAGTAGCCATGTATAACCTCACGCGCTCGCGTGGTAGCCAGTAGGGGAAGATCGCGTCTACGTCGGCGGCGCGTACCAGAGGGCGTAGTCCTTTCTCGTCCGATACTAGTGCCTCAGCGTCTATAGCGTATACTGCGAACCCCTTGTACTCCTTAAGGTTCATCCCACCGTCGACTCCCGCAAGAGGCTCGCTCCTCGAGCCAGAAAGGGGCCTCCAGTCGACGGTCTCGCCTAACTTTTCTCCCTGACTCATGCTCTCTATCTTGCGCAGTATCTCGTCCCTACGTTTCAGTAACCTGTCAACTACAACGTCCAGCATGATACCGCTCTCCTGAATCTCGCTTACCCCGAGCTTATGGGCCTTACCACCGCTATAGGTAGCTAAACACGTAGGCACCTATTCTCCTTATGCCCTCTATTATCCTGTCCTCGGGCTCGCTGACAAACGTCATTCTAACGTGTCCCCGCCCCATTTCACCAAAGTGAGAGCCAGGGATCACAACTACCCCCTTTCTGTAAAGCAGTCGGTTAGCGAACTCTTCGTCGTCCCGTCCCATGGCTTCTAGGTAGTACCTCATGTCCACGAAGAAGTAGAAGGCCCCGTCGGGTAGCACTGTCCTGGCCTCGGGGAGTTCCTCACGGAGGAGCTTATACATTAAGTCGCGGCGCCGTTTGTAGGTTGGAATCACCACTTCCTTCAAGTAGCGGTCCTTTATGCCGTCCTCGTAGAACTTCAGCATTGCGAACTGGCCTAGAGAGTCGGGGGCTAGAGTCAGGTACTGCTTGATCTTCTCGATAGCTTCTATGGCTTCCGGCGGGCCTACCACATACCCTAATCTTAGTCCGGGTATTGAGGCCTCCTTAGAGAACGAGTTGATCGTTATGGTTCTCTCTCTTGCGCCAGGGTAGGCGTCGACCCAGGGGTTCTTGACATCGCCGTACGTTATGTGCTTGTATACGGCGTCGAATATTATCCAGAAGTCGTAGTCGACTGCAAGGTCTACTAGCGCCCTGACAAAATCCTCGCGAACCACTCTACCTGTAGGGTTGTCGGGGCTTAGCAATATGAAGGCTGCAGTCCGTGAGGTCACGGTCTTCTTAACGTCTTCGATGTCAGGCTGGTAACCCTGCTCCACAGTAACAGGTACTCGTTTAACGCGTCCTCCTAGCATCTTGATTGCCTCGCTGTAGCCGAGGTACGTGGGATCTAGGATTATTACCTCGTCGCCAGGCTCTAATACGGCGGCGAGTGTCGCGAAGATGCCCTCTGTGCCTCCTGTAGTTACCATGATTTCTTTGTCAGGGTCGTAGTCGACTCCCCAATGCTTCTTCAGATCATTCGCTATCGCACGTCTGAGTTCAGGGATGCCACGGGTACCTGTGTAGCCTACGGCTAGGCGTGGCTTCTCCTTGAGAAGCTCGCACATGTAATCAATTACTTCCCTGGGCGGGGGTAAGCTAGGCGCACCGCCCCCGAACGAGATAATGTTCCTTTTCCTACGGGCCTCATCAAGTAGCGCGGCAATACGCCTTATGGGCGACGCCTGAATATAGGTCACGCGAGACGACAATGCAGGCATGAGTACCCGTAATAATGCCTCCTCGGGAACTTTAATAAGTCACTCTTTCTCTCCTTCCTCTTCCTCCTCGATTTTCACGCCGATCTTCTCGGCAAGTGCTCTCAACCTGAACGCGCTTAGTCCTCCAATGCTCTTGCATAGCTCATACTCGTCGGCTACGCTGCGCCTAATACGCTCCTTTATCTCCTCAGGAGCCTCAGCATACACCTTATATGCCTCATCTACAAACCCCTTCACGGCCAACTCGAGTACCAAGGTTTCTACGGCGATTGTTCTGAGCGTATTCCCTTCGTGCACGAGGGCAAGTCCAGCGTCGTAATCTACTTCGTATTTTGGTGGTCCCCGCCTAGCCTTCCTAAGCGCTTTAAGCGCCTCGCTCGACACGATCTTACCTAGCCCGTAAACGGACGCAGCCTTCTCGACTTTTTTGAGAGCATCTTCCCCTCTCTTGTATATCTCGATAAGGTCGTCGGCAGAGAGAGGAAGCCTGTAGGGCTTGCCTCTAATCGTCAGGGTACCCTCAACTCCTTTGACCTTATCTGTAGGTAGACGTAGGTCTAGAAAGCCGTCGTAAGTGAGTATGGGAATCGTTTCTTCTTCTCCATCCGGGAAGACTACTAGTACGGCTTCGTTCCAGAGCCTTGCGCTTGTCTCGCCCAACACTAGATGCGGCCCCGCCTCAAGCGCGATCACACCAAGCATTCTCGCTAGCTCTCTAGCAGCACCCTCAACGAATCCCGCCACCTCGAGAACAACGAACTTTATCCATCCTCTCCTAGTCTTAACCTCGATCTCTCTTTCTCCGAGCACGCGTAGTCCCATCTCTTCGGCTATCTGTTTGAGCTCTTTGAGCTCTTTCTTACCAGCCTCTACTCCTATCCATGGCAACGCAGACGCCCAGCTTAACCCGTACGCGCCGCTAAAGAGATTTACCAGCTATAGGCTCGGTGGTAGTTTCAGTGTACTCTAAACAATTCCCTAATAGACCCTTCTTGCGCCTCAGTGGACGGGGAGTGCTGTGGAGCTACTAGGCTACGTGGTTGGAGAGACCACAGTGAACAGGGCAGTGTTCATTTCGAGGGCGACTCCTCGCAGAGGACAGTACGTTGAGCTGTTCTATGACGGGAAGAGCGTCTTAGGCATGGTTCAGGGCCTGGTCTATGGCAGCGTCTCCCTTACCGAGGACATACACGATCCCGCAGTAGTTGAGAAGATTAGGAGGCTCGAGCAGGGGGCCGACAGCTACCTCAAGGGAGTGATCTCGATTCTAGGCGAAGTCGATACTCTGAGGACTCCGGACGTACCGCCGCCTCCTGGTACTGAGGTCTACAAGGCTAGGAGAGAGACTCTGGCGAGGGTCTTCGGTGAGGACCTTGGGAGGACAGGGAGGGGCATTAGACTGGGGGTCCTAATATCAGAGCCCAGCGTGCCTGTCTACTTGGACGTTAACAGGATGGTGTCAAGGCACCTGGCAGTGCTAGCAGTTACTGGCGCCGGGAAATCCAATACCGTTGCCGTAATCGCGGAGGGAATAGTGGGGCTGGGAGGCTCTGTCGTGATATGCGACATGCACTCCGAGTACGCCGACTTAGAGTTTTCCAACGGCGGTGACGTAAACATGCTAGCTCCTAGGATAAACCCGCTTCACATGTCACACGCAGAGCTTCTGAGGCTCTTGAGGATAGACGCGGGGGCGCATAAGCAGGAGCGCTACTTCCGGAGGGCCTGGAGGAAGGCCCTAGAGCGCGTTAGGAAGGGAGAGGGGGCTGATTTGATCCAGCTCGCAATAGAGGAGCTACAGAGCGAGCTTAAGGACGCACTTTCAGGTGATAGGGGCAGCATATATGGCGTGATTAATAAGCTGGAGGACTTTAGGGACCGCTACGGAGACTTGCTCGACTACACAGTACCGGACGTAATTGACCAGCTCCGACCTAGAGCTGCCAACGTCCTAGACCTTGGCTCACTAGACGAAGAGGCCGCCGACGCCGTAGTGAGCCATTATCTTAGGAGAATACTCCAGGCTAGGAAAGAGAGGGCCCGCGGCGGAGGGGGGCTAGTGTTCCCGATACTCATAGTCTTGGAGGAGGCTCACATTCTCGCTCCTCGCGACAGAAGCACTCTGTCTAAGTACTGGATAGGAAGGATCGCAAGAGAGGGGAGGAAGTTCGGCGTAGGTCTCTGCCTCGTTAGTCAACGCCCTAAGGCGCTAGACCCCGACGCCCTCTCACAGACTAATAACAAGATAATTCTGAGGTTAGTTGAGCCCAGCGACCTGAGGTACGTACAGCAGGCCTCGGAGCTTCTAAGCGAGGACCTGCTTCAGCAGCTCCCCTCGCTGAACGTGGGAGAAGCTGTAGTCTTGGGCCTAATGGTCAAGGTGCCCGCCCTGGTCAGAGTGGACGAGTTCAGAGGGAGAAAGGGAGGAGGAGACCCAGACATAGTGTCCGAGTGGCGCAGCGAGCCCCTCGAGGTGCGTGACGAGGACTTGCTTGAGGTGTGAGCATGCTGATCGCACACGTGGCCGACACTCACCTAGGTTACGCGCAGTACGGCCTAGAGGAGCGCGAGAACGATTTTTCTCGAGTATTCCTCGAGGTCGTGAACAAGGCCCTAGAGGATCACGTCGACGTTCTAGTACACTCGGGAGACGCCTTCCACGATCCGAGGCCTAGAATAAGAACCCTCCGGGCCTTCAGGGACGCGGTAAAGGAGCTTCACGCTCGCGGCGTGCCCCTAGTCGCAGTGCCGGGGAGCCACGATATGCAGAGGAGGCGCGGAGTACCACCGCTTGCTCTGTTCGACGACCTTGGAGTCCGCTTGCTCACCGTCAAGCGGCCTATATGGGAGTACAAAGGCGTGCTCTTTGCAGGCTTCCAGTACTTACCCCGGCACAGGCGAGAGGTTATGCTTGCACTGCTCTCAAAGCTCGGAGGAATGGCGGCTTCTCATGTCGGCAAGTCCGTGCTCATACTTCACCAAGCATTAGAGCACGTACTCCCCGTGGCCTACGAGCTGTCACTTTCAGAGCTACCGAAAACCTTCCACTACTATGCGCTCGGTCACGTCCATAGGCCCTACACGTGTAGCTATGGTAAAGGGGTCCTAGCTTATCCCGGCTCCACAGAAGTCGTGGACGTGACAGAGATATCTTACATCTCTGAGAAGGGCTTTCTCCTCGTCGACCTAACGGGAGACGAGCCAGAGATCGAAAGAGTGAAACTTGAGTCTGTGAGGCCCCAGCTTCTCTACGAAGTCACTCCTGTCACTCCTAAAGATTTCACCGAATTAGCCGCTAAAGCGGCTATGGATGCTGCCCGATGCCAGTTAAAGCCAGTAGTTCACGTGAGAGTGCTCGGCGAAGTAGACAGGCGGTTAGTCGACGGGCTTAGGAAGCGGCTGGAAGGAGTCTGCCTCAAGCTTAGGGTGGAAATGCGGGGAGCTGAGGAAGGCGGTGAGAAGCAAGCTTCGTTCGAGACTGTGGACGTTAGGAGCGCAATAGAGGCCTGTATCAAGACGTACCTGGGCAGGCCATCTCCCGATCTCGTGTCCCTCGCTTACGAGCTACTTCGCATATTATCTTCCAGCGAGGTCACAACTGACGAGGCTGTGAGACGGGCCGTGCAAGAGGTTAAAGAGGCCTACGGGGTGACTCGCAGTGAGGATTGAGAGGCTAGAGCTCGATAACTTCGTCTCCTACGAGAGACTGGTGCTGGAACTACCGCCTGAGGGCTCTATAGTCTTCGTCGGCTCGAACGGGACTGGTAAGAGCACGATACTCGACGCGATACTCTTCGCCCTTTTCAGGGTCAACACTAGGGGGCGTAAGCTCGACGCGCTAATAAGAAGGGGAGCGCGACAGGCGCGAGTAGCCGTCGTCTTCTCCGTCGACGGGAGGAAATACCGTGTGGAGAGGAGGCTCTCAGCTTCCAGGGTCAGACAGGAGGTCGGCGACTCTCTTCACGAGTACCTAAACGGCACCTGGCGTCTCGTAGCAAGAGGACGTGAAGTATCGCGTCTTGTGAGCACTATACTAGGTGTTGACGAGAAGCTCTTTACCACAGCGGTGTATGCGAGGCAAGGCGAAATAGCAGCCCTCCTTGACATGCAGCCTGCTGAGAGGAAGAGGCTACTGGCCTCTCTACTAGGTCTCTCAGAGCTGGAGAAGGCTTACGAGAGAATGAAAGACGTTATCAACTACTTCAAGCAGGAGGCCGCCCGCCTCGAGGGAGTAGTTGAGCAGAAAGCTGACACGGAGGCTCAGC